>NZ_JAFEHE010000014.1:0-145335 GCF_016887925.1 Pseudomonas sp. MIL9
ATGTGTTTGCTCGCACGAACATCATCAATCAAATCGGCGTTCTTGTTTCTGTGTTTCCCGGGATTCCGTGAAGAACCATAAAAAAGGCCACCCAAAGGTGGCCTTCAAAAAACTAGAGAGGTTTTTTACTTACACGGCCGCAACAGGACGCATGTAAGAGATCGGTGCAGTGCTGGCGTCTTCGAAAGTCACGACTTCCCAAGCATCTGTCTGCTCAATCAACTTGCGCAGCAGCTGGTTGTTCAATGCATGTCCGGACTTGAAGCCCTTGAACTCACCAATCAGGCTATTGCCCAACAGGTAGAGGTCACCAATTGCATCGAGGATCTTGTGCTTCACGAATTCGTCTTCATAGCGAAGGCCGTCTTCGTTCAGTACTCCATCCGCGTCGACCACAATAGCGTTTTCAACGCTGCCGCCGAGTGCGAGGTTGTGCTTGCGCAGGTACTCGATGTCACTCATGAAACCAAAGGTACGGGCGCGGCTGACTTCTTTTACGAACGAAGTGCTGGAAAAATCCACGCTTGCACTTTGTGTGCGGTCACGGAAAACCGGGTGATCGAAATCGATCTCGAAGCTCACCTTGAAGCCTTCGAAAGGGACGAAAGTGGCGCGCTTGTCGCCGTCTTCCACTGTCACTTCCCGCAGGATACGGATGAACTTCTTGGCGGCGTCCTGTTCTTCCAGGCCAGCCGATTGAATCAGAAATACGAAGGGTCCAGCGCTACCATCCATGATCGGGACTTCGGACGCGGAGAGCTCGACGTAGGCGTTATCGATGCCCAGGCCAGCCATGGCCGAGAGCAAGTGCTCCACCGTATCCACTTTGGTGTCACCGTTGACCAAGGTGGTCGACATCGTGGTTTCACCAACGTTTTCCGCGCGGGCAGGGATCTGCACCGCAGGGTCCAGGTCGGCACGAACAAACACGATGCCGGTGTCGACAGGCGCAGGCTTGAGGGTCAGATAGACCTTCTCACCAGAGTGCAGACCTACACCTGTGGCACGGATAATATTTTTCAGTGTGCGTTGTTTAATCATGGCTTGGGCCGCTTCAGCGCAAATTGCGAACTGGTATCAACAAAGGCTGGCGATGATAGCAGACCACGCCTTTGCTGAACACCAATCACCTTCATAGCCCTGATACATTTCATCAATCGGCCTGACGACGCAGGAATGCCGGGATATCCAGGTAATCCAGATCATCTTGCGGATTCATCTTCGCGGCAGCCGCAGCACCGGCCTGAGCCTGGTTGCGCATGACGGTCGGACGGTCCAGGTCACGGTAGTTCACCGCTGGCGCTTCCTGACGAGCAGGGGCTTGCTGTTGTGGCTGCGAAGCCATCGAGGTGTGAACGGTATTGTCGATGACCTTCACAGGCTTCTCGATTTTTGCGCCCAGACCGGTGGCAACCACAGTCACGTGCAACTCGTCGCGCATGTCCGGATCGATAACGGTACCGACCTTGACCATTGCGTGCTCGGAAGCGAAGGCTTCGATGATGCTACCCACGTCGGAGTACTCACCCAGGGACAGGTCAGGACCGGCGGTGATGTTCACCAGGATGCCGCGTGCACCTTGCAGGTTCACGTCTTCGAGCAACGGGTTGCGAATGGCGGCTTCAGTCGCCTCACGCGCACGGTTCGGACCGCTGGCGCAGCCAGTGCCCATCATCGCCATGCCCATTTCGCTCATCACGGTACGTACGTCGGCGAAGTCGACGTTGATCATGCCCGGACGCTTGATGATGTCGGAGATACCGCGAACGGCACCGGCCAGTACATCGTCAGCCTTGGCGAAAGCCGACAGCAGGCTGGCGTCTTTACCGAGGATGGTCAGCAGCTTCTCGTTGGGAATGGTAATCAACGAGTCGACGCTTTCGGAAAGCAGACGGATGCCTTCGTCGGCGATCTGCATGCGCTTGCGACCTTCGAACGGGAACGGACGGGTCACCACCGCAACGGTGAGGATCCCCATTTCCTTGGCCACTTCAGCAATGATCGGCGCAGCACCGGTACCGGTACCACCGCCCATGCCAGTGGTGATGAACACCATGTTGGTGCCCTGCAGGACTTCGGCAATGCGCTCACGATCTTCGAGAGCGGCCTGACGACCTACTTCAGGGTTGGCGCCAGCGCCCAGACCCTTGGTCACGCCGGTACCCAGTTGAAGGATGGTCCGCGCGCCGATGCTTTTCAGCGCCTGGGCATCAGTGTTGGCGCAGATGAACTCAACGCCTTCAATGTTGCTCTTGACCATGTGATTCACGGCGTTGCCGCCGCCACCGCCAACACCGATAACTTTAATAACCGGGCTTGCGGGGATGTTGTCTACGAGTTCGAACATTTTCCCTCTCCTTTACGTTCTCTAGTTTTTCGCCTACTGCCTGTATCTACAACGGTGTAACGGTGCTGCGGTAAATCTTAGAAATTGCCCTGGACCCAGCTCTTGATGCGATCGAGCAACGCGCCTTTCGGTTCTTCGTTGCTGTAGCTGTCGCGGCTGCCGATGCCCGAGAACGAAATGCCGTCGGATTGCTTCTGCAGGCCGTACATCAACAGGCCAACGCCCGTGGAATAGATCGGGTTGCGGACCACGTCATCCAGGCCTTTCACGCCATGTGGCACGCCCAGGCGCACCGGCATGTGGAAGATTTCCTCGGCCAGTTCGGTGGCGCCTTCCATTTTCGACGTACCACCGGTCAGCACGATGCCGGCCGGGATCAGGTCTTCGTAGCCGCTACGGCGCAGCTCGGCCTGGATCAGCGTGAACAGTTCGTCGTAACGCGGCTCGACCACTTCGGCCAGGGCCTGACGGGACAGCTCGCGAGGTGGACGGTCGCCCACGCTTGGCACCTTGATGGTTTCACCGGCGCCAGCCAGTTTGGCCAGCGCGCAGGCGTAGCGGATCTTGATTTCTTCGGCGTACTGGGTCGGAGTGCGCAACGCCATGGCGATGTCGTTGGTCACCTGATCGCCCGCAATCGGGATCACGGCGGTGTGCCGGATCGCGCCTTCGGTAAAGATGGCGATGTCGGTGGTGCCGCCGCCGATGTCGACCAGGCACACGCCCAGCTCTTTCTCGTCGTCGGTCAGTACCGAATAGGCGGAAGCCAGTTGCTCGAGAATGATGTCGTCGATTTCCAGACCGCAGCGGCGCACGCACTTTTCAATGTTCTGTGCGGCGTTGACGGCGCAGGTGACCACATGAACCTTGGCTTCCAGGCGCACGCCGGACATGCCCAACGGCTCGCGGACGCCTTCCTGGTTATCGATCACGTAATCCTGCGGCAGGGTGTGCAGCACGCGCTGGTCAGCCGGGATCGCCACGGCCTGGGCAGCGTCGAGTACGCGCTCGAGGTCGGCGGAGCTGACTTCGCGATCACGAATCGCCACGATGCCGTGGGAGTTCAGGCTGCGGATGTGATTGCCCGCCACACCGACGAAGGCCGAGTGGATGCGGCAACCCGCCATCAGCTGTGCTTCTTCGATCGCGCGCTGGATCGACTGCACGGTGGACTCGATGTTCACCACCACGCCTTTCTTCAGGCCACGGGACGGATGGGTACCGATCCCGACGATTTCCAGCGTGCCGTCGTCCGCAACCTCGCCTACCAGCGCCACCACCTTGGAGGTGCCGATATCGAGACCGACGATCATTTTGCCGCTTTGCACGTTTGCCATGGGTCCTGCCTCTTCTTAATTCTTCGCGACAGCGGGTTGGGCTGTCGTGGGCGCTACAGGTTCCCGCCAGCCAACAGCGAGGCCGTTGGCATAGCGCAGATCGATGCGCGCAATGTTCGTAATCTGTTCTTTGAGCGTCTTGTCATAGATGGCAATGAAGCGGCGCATCTTTTCCACCAGGTTGCCGCGTCCCAGCAACAGTTCGATACCGGGGCCCGAACTGCCGGGGCCGGTGGTCAGGAACCAGCTGCCACGCTCACGCAGCTCCAGGCGTGCAATCGAAAAGCCCAGCGGCCTGAGCATCTGGCTCAACACCTGGTATTGCTGCATCACTTGCTGTTGCGCCCGTTGTGGACCAAACAGCTGAGGCAAGTGTTCGTAGTTCGCCAACTCGCGCGGAGTGAACGCCTGACCCTGGTTGTTCAACAGCGACTCGTCGCCCCAACGGGCCACCGGCAGTTGCTCTTCCAGGCGGATCACCACTTGATCCGGCCACACCCGACGCACTTCGGCGTGGGCAATCCATGGCATTTGCTCCAGCTCGGTGCGCATGCTCGCCAGGTCGATGGTGAAGAAGCTCGATGCCACGTACGGGGCGATCCGCTGCTGCACGGCTTGCTGGCTGATGTAACTCAAGTCGCCCTGCACATTGATCTTGGTGATCGGCCGGTCGGCGTATGGCAACAAACGCTGCGCGCCTTCGTAAGTGCCGAAACCCAATGCAACCAGCAGCACCGGCCAGAACAAGGCTTTGAGAAAACCAAAATTGGCTTTCGGCAGGCGCACGGACATCGGCTCTTTGGCCACCATTCGGCTGGCACCCCGAGGCACCGGCTTGCGGCCGGGAGCGGGTGGCTGATGTCTGAGCTGTGCGCCTTGCATGGTCTTAACCTCGCGTCGACTCTTGGTTGCCAGCCGTGTTGCCGGCAACGCTCGCAGCCAGGATGGCCAGAACCAATTGCTGGAAATCCAGACCGGCGGCACGGGCCGCCATCGGAACCAGGCTGTGATCGGTCATGCCCGGTGCAGTGTTGACCTCCAGGAACCAGAACTGCCCTTCGGCGTCCTGCATCACGTCCGCCCTGCCCCAACCGGCGATACCCAGCGCCTCACAGGCTTTCGCCGTGAGGTCCATGAGTTCCTTTTCCTTGGCGCTGTCCAGCCCGCACGGAATGCGGTACTGGGTATCGTTGGCGATGTACTTGGCGTCGTAGTCGTAGAAACTGTGCGTCGTGCCCAGGGCAATCGGTGGCAACACCTGGTCACGCAGGGTGGCGATGGTGAACTCGGGACCTTGAATCCATTGCTCGACCAACACTTGCGAATCGTAGGTACTGGCCGCTTTCCAGGCGTCGATCAACTCGGACGTGGAACTCACTTTGGCCATCCCGATACTTGAACCTTCATGGGCCGGTTTGACGATCAAAGGGAAGCCCAGTTCCGTCGCCGCCGAAATACAATCGGCCTCGCTGCTCAGTACCGCGTGACGTGGCGTCGGAATGCCCAGGCTGTGCCAGACCTGCTTGGTGCGCAGCTTGTCCATGGCCAGTGCCGAGGCCAGGATGCCACTGCCGGTGTACGGAATGCCCAGGCATTCGAGCAGGCCCTGCATGCTGCCGTCCTCACCGCCACGACCGTGGAGGATGATGAAGGCGCGGTCGATTTTTTCGTTCAACAGGCGCTGCAGAAGGTCATCGCCCACGTCGAGGCCGAACGCGTCCACACCCGCGCTTTGCAGCGCATCGAGAACGGCGTTGCCGGACTTCAGGGACACTTCGCGCTCGGCACTCTTGCCACCGAACAGCACGGCGACCCGGCCGAAATCTTTCGGCGCGACGGTGGAGACGAGGTTGGCGTAGGCAGCAGTCATTTCAACTTCCCCTCGGCTGACGCCGCAACGGCACCAGCGAACAACTCACTCTTCAACAGTTTGGGTGCGAGACCACCGATGTCACCGGCCCCCTGGCACAGCAGGATGTCGCCGGCGCGCAGCAGCGGCTTGACGATTGGCGCGAGGTCCACGCCGCGATCGATGTAGATCGGGTCGAGCTGGCCGCGCTGGCGGATGCTGTTGCACAACTTGCGGCTGTCGGCACCCGGGATCGGCTCTTCGCCAGCCGGATAGACTTCCATCAGCAGCAGCACGTTGGCGTCGGCCAGTACATTGACGAAATCGTCGTACAAGTCGCGGGTACGGCTGTAGCGGTGCGGCTGGTAGACCATCACCAGGCGACGCTCCGGCCAGCCACCGCGTACCGCCTTGATGACCGCCGCGACTTCGGTCGGGTGGTGGCCGTAGTCGTCCACCAGCATCACGTTGCCGCCCTCTACCGGCAGCTCGCCGTAGACCTGGAAGCGCCGGCCAACGCCCTGGAACCCGGACAGGCCCTGGACGATGGCTTCATCGCTGACACCTTCGTCAGTGGCGATGCAGATGGTGGCCAGTGCGTTCAGCACGTTGTGGTTGCCCGGCATGTTGACCGAGACATCCAGCGGCTCGCGATCGGGACGCAGCACCGTGAAGAAGGTCTGCATGCCTTGCTGGCGAACATTGATCGCGCGTACGTCGCAGTCATCGCCAAAGCCGTAGGTGACGGTAGGACGTTTGACCAACGGCAGGATTTCACGCACCACCGGATCGTCCAGGCACACCACCGCCAAACCGTAGAACGGCAGGTTGTGGAGAAACTCGACGAAGGTTTTCTTCAGTTTGTTGAAGTCACCGTCGTAGGTCGCCATGTGGTCGGCGTCGATGTTGGTGACCACGGCCACCAGCGGCTGCAAGTGCAGGAAGCTCGCGTCGCTCTCGTCGGCCTCGGCGATCAGGTAACGGCTGGTGCCGAGCTGGGCATTGGTGCCCGCGGCATTCAGACGACCGCCGATCACGAACGTCGGGTCCAGGCCACCGGCCGCGAACACCGAAGCGATCAGGCTGGTGGTGGTGGTTTTGCCGTGAGTACCGGCGACGGCGATGCCGTGGCGATAGCGCATCAGTTCAGCCAGCATTTCTGCACGGGGCACCACTGGAATGCGGCGCTCCAGCGCGGTGGCGACTTCCGGGTTGGACGTGTTCACGGCACTCGATACCACCAGCACATCGGCGGTGGCCGCGTTTTCGGCGCGATGGCCGATGAAAATATGCGCGCCGAACGATTCCAGACGCTCGGTGACTGGCGACGCCTTCAGGTCGGAACCGGACACTTCATAGCCCAGGTTCAACAACACCTCGGCGATCCCGCACATGCCCACGCCGCCGATTCCGACGAAGTGGATGCGACGGATGCGGCGCATTTCCGGTTGTGG
This sequence comes from Pseudomonas sp. MIL9, assembly GCF_016887925.1. Classification (NCBI taxonomy): domain Bacteria; kingdom Pseudomonadati; phylum Pseudomonadota; class Gammaproteobacteria; order Pseudomonadales; family Pseudomonadaceae; genus Pseudomonas; species Pseudomonas sp. MIL9. Next base: position 6,988 of record NZ_JAFEHE010000014.1, read on the forward strand.
CATGGCTTTCTGATTCTCAACCATGGGCCACCTCCAGGCAGGTATCGACCACGTTACGGGTGGCATCGGGTTTGGCCAGGCGGCGGGCCGCGGTAGCCATATCGTTGAGTCGTTGTGGTTGCATCAGGACCTCTGTCAGGCGCGCGGCAAGATCCGCTGCGCCGGTCGTTCTTTGCGGCATCAGGAAGGCAGCGCCTTCACGGGCCAAATAATCGGCGTTGCGGGTCTGGTGATCGTCGATCGCGTGGGGCAAAGGCACCAGCATCGAGGGCAGACCGGCGGCGGCCAGTTCACTGATGGTCAGCGCACCTGCGCGGCACACCACCAGGTCGGCCCAGCCATAGGCTTGGGCCATGTCTTTGATAAAGGGCTGCACTTGCGCCTCGACGCCAGCCGCGCGATAGCGCTCTGCAGTCACTTCATCGTGGTTTTTGCCGGCCTGATGGAACACTTCCGGACGCAAGTCGACGGCGACTTGCGACAGGGCTTCAGGCAGCAACTTGTTCAACGGTTCTGCGCCCAGGCTTCCGCCCAGGATCAGCAAACGCGCCTTGCGACCGGCCAGGGCTGGTCGCAATGTTTCGAGGAACAGCTCGGGGCGCACCGGGTTACCGGTGGTCCGACGGCTGCCCGACAGGGTAAAGGTGTCGGGGAAGGCTTCACAGACCCGGGCGGCCAACGGCACCAGCAACCGATTGGCGGTACCTGCCACGGCGTTCTGCTCATGAACGATCACCGGAACACCGGCCAGTTTGGCGGCAACGCCACCGGGACCGGTCACAAAACCGCCAAAACCGACGACACAGACCGGCCGCAACCGGCGAATGATCGCTCGTGCCTGCCAGACCGACTTGAGCAACATGAACGGCGCCTTGAGCAGCGACAACTTGCCCTTGCCGCGCAGGCCGCTGGCATTGATCCGATGCAGCTCGATGCCGGCCGCCGGGACCAGATCGTTTTCAATGCCTCGCGGCGTACCGAGCCAGTGCACGGTGTAACCGCGGGACTGGAACTCACGCGCACAGGCCAGCGCCGGGAACACGTGACCACCGGTGCCGCCGGCCATGATCAAGACGTTAGCGCCCATGGTTCGGCTCCTCGGCGAAGTCGCTCTCATGGAACTCCATCTCCTCGCTGCCCAGGTGGGTTCGACTCTCCCACTCGATGCGCAGCAACAAGCCGAGACAGGCACAGCAGATCACCAACGAACTGCCGCCATAACTGAGGAACGGCAGCGTCAGGCCTTTGGTCGGCAGCAGACCGACGTTCACACCGATGTTGATCAGGAACTGACCGATCCACAGGAACGACAAACCGTAGGCGACATAGGCCGCGAAGAACTGCTTGGCCTTCTCGGCCCACAAGCCGATGTACATGCCGCGAATACAGACGAACACGAACAGCGCCACCGTGCACAACGAACCCACGGCACCCAGCTCTTCGGCCAGGACCGAGAACACGAAGTCGGTGTGGGCCTCCGGCAGGTAGAACTGTTTCTGCACGCTGTTGCCCAGGCCAACACCCAGCCATTCGCCGCGACCGAAGGCGATCAATGCCTGGGATAACTGATAACCGGCACCGAACTGGTCGGCCCACGGGTCGGCAAAGTTGGTCAGTCGCGCCATTCGGTATGGCTGCATCTGGATCAGCAACACCACCGCGCCGACGGCCAGCACGACCATCAGGGAGAAACGGAACAGTCCCACTCCGCCGAGGAACAGCATCGCCGCAGCAGCCCCCATCATCACGACGGTGGCACCAAAGTCGGGCTCCATCAGCAACAGGCCGGCCATCGGCAACAGAACGATGAATGGCTTGAAGAAGCCCATCCAGCTTTCACGCACTTCTTTCTGGCGACGCACCAGATAACCGGCGAGGTAGATCACCACGAACACCTTGGCGATCTCGGAAGGCTGAACGTTGAAGAAGCTGAAGCCGATCCAGCGCATCGAACCGTTCACTTCACGGCCGATGCCCGGGATGATCACCATCACCAGCAAACCGAACGCGCCGATCAGCATGAGCCAACCCAGGCGTTGCCAGGTCGCGATCGGGATCATCATGGTGACGATGCAGGCGCCAAGGCCGAGTACGACGTAGATAAGGTGGCGAATCATGTAATACAGGGCGCTGCCCGACTGCACCGCCGCCACTTCGGTCGATGCCGAGGCAATCATGATCAACCCGAGACCGAGCAAGGCCAGGCAACCGGCGAGCATCGGAAAATCAAGATCAATGCCGCGCCCGGTGATCAGCGGGGATGGGTACGGCTTGATGATGTTTCTCAGGCTCATGCCAGTTCCTCCACAGCGCGGACGAACTGGTGACCACGGTCTTCGTAGTTCTTGAACATGTCGAAACTGGCGCAGGCAGGAGACAGCAACACCGCATCGCCCGGTTCGGCGACAGCACGGCATTGCTCGACCGCTTCGATCAGCGAACCGACACGAATCAACGGCACGGCATCGCCGATGGCCTCACCGATCTTGTCGGAATCGCGACCCATCAGGATCACGGCGCGGCAGTTGGACGCCACGGGATCACGCAGGTCCTTGAACTCGGCACCCTTGCCATCGCCACCGGCGATCAGCACGAGTTTGCCGTCGATGTCCGCGCCCAGACCTTCAATGGCGGCCAGTGCAGCGCCGACGTTGGTGGCTTTGGAATCGTTGTAATAACTCACGCCATCGAGATCGCGGACCCATTGGCAACGGTGCTCAAGGCCGGCGAAAGTACGCAGGCTCGACAGCATGGCATCGAAGGGCAGACCGACGGCGTGCCCCAGCGCCAAGGCCGCCAGGGCGTTGGACTGGTTGTGGGCGCCCCGAATCTTCAACTCGCGCACCGGCATCAGGTTCTGGAATTCGAAGGCCAGGTACTTCTCGCCGTTTTCCTCGCGGATACCAAAGCCCTTGAAATCGGGCTTGCTCAAACCGAAAGTCCAGCACGGCTGCCCCTCGCCCATCAGGGGACGGCTCAAGGCATCCTGACGGTTGACCACGAACTGTCTGGCACCACGGAAAATCCGGTGCTTGGCCAGGTGATAAGCCGGCAGACCGCTGTAGCGGTCCATATGGTCTTCGCTGATGTTGAGTACGGTCGCCACTTCAGCATTGAGTTGATCAGTGGTTTCGAGCTGGAAGCTCGACAGTTCCATCACGTACAGCTCGATGTCATCGCTGAGCAGGTCCAGCGCCGGTGTGCCGAGGTTGCCGCCGACGGCGACACGCTTGCCGGCTGCTGCAGCCATCTCGCCGACCAGGGTGGTCACGGTGCTTTTCGCGTTGGAACCGCTGATGGCTACGATCGGCGCCTTCGCGTTACGCGCGAACAGCTCGATGTCGCCGGACAGTTTTACGCCACGGGCGGCGGCGGCCTGCAGGGCCGGGGTCGCCAGCGCCAGGCCGGGACTCACGTAGAGCTCGTCGGCACGGCACAGGAATTCCACGTCCAGCTCGCCACAACGCACTTCCACGTGCGGATAGTCACGCTTGAGCGTGGCCAGTTCCGGTGGATTTTCCCGCGTATCGGCCACGGCAAAGGCGACGCCCTGGTTCGCCAGGAAGCGAACCAGGGACATGCCGCTCTTGCCGAGGCCGACAACGATGCGGAAGTGGTCAGAAGCGATCAGAGACACTCGTTCTACCTCAGCTTCAGGGTGGCAAGGCCGATCAGCACGAGAATCACGGTGATGATCCAGAAACGGACGATCACGCGCGGCTCGGGCCAGCCCTTGAGTTCAAAGTGGTGGTGAATCGGCGCCATGCGGAATACACGGCGACCGGTCAGTTTAAAAGAGGCAACCTGAATGACGACTGACAGGGTCTCCATCACGAACACGCCGCCCATGATGAACAGGACGATCTCCTGACGGACGATCACGGCGATGGTGCCCAGGGCCGCGCCCAGCGCCAGCGCACCGACGTCGCCCATGAAGACCTGGGCCGGATAGGTGTTGAACCAGAGGAAACCCAGGCCGGCACCGATCAGCGCGCCGCAAAAGACGATCAGCTCACCCGCCCCCGGTACGTAGGGAATCAGCAGGTATTCGGCGAACTTCACGTTACCCGACAGGTAGCAGAAGATCCCCAGGCCGCCGCCGACCATCACGGTCGGCATGATCGCCAGGCCGTCGAGACCATCGGTCAGGTTGACCGCGTTGCTCGATCCGACGATCACGAAGTAGGTCAGGACGATGAAGCCTGCGCCCAGCGGAATGCTGTAGTCCTTGAGCATCGGCAGGATCAGGGTGGTTTCCACCGGAGTGGCGGCAGTCATGTAAAGGAAGATCGCCGCGCCGAGGCCGAATACCGATTGCCAGAAATACTTCCAGCGGCTTGGCAAGCCGCGGGAGTTCTTCTCGATCACTTTGCGGTAGTCGTCGACCCAGCCGATGGCGCCGAACAGCAACGTCACCAGCAACACAACCCAGACATAACGGTTGGTCAGGTCAGCCCACAGCAGCGTGCTGACACCGATGGACGAAAGAATCAGTGCACCACCCATGGTCGGCGTGCCCGATTTGGACAGGTGCGATTGCGGACCATCGTTGCGAACGGATTGACCGATCTGACGGTTCTGCAGGGTGCGGATCATCCACGGGCCATAGCACAGCGACAAAACCAGCGCGGTCAGCACACCGAGGATCCCGCGCAGGGTCAAGTACTGGAAGACCGCGAAGCCTTTGTAGAACTGTTGCAGATACTCCGCTAGCAGCAGCAGCATTAATGTTTCTCCAGACGGGTCCCGCACAAGGCGGCAACGATGTTTTCCATCGCGGCGCTGCGCGAGCCCTTGATCAAAATAGTGGTGTTTGTGTCTTGCTCGGCGTCCAGGGCCTTGATCAATTCAGCCTGAGTACTGAAGTGAAAGGCTTGAGGACCGAAGGCGTTGACGGCGTGGACCATCATCGGCCCGACGGCGTACAGCGCAGAAACCTTGCCACGGGCGTATTCGCCCACGTCGCGGTGCCCCTGCTCCGCCCAATCGCCCAACTCGCCGATATCTCCGAGCACCAGAACGGTGCGACCGGAAAAGCCGGCGAGTATATCAACCGCCGCGCACATGGAGGTGGGGTTCGCGTTGTAAGTGTCATCGATCACGCGCATGCCGTTGCTGGCCAGTTGCGCGACGGTCCGGCCCTTGACCGGTTGTACCGCGCCGAGGCCTGTCGCAATGCCGAACAGCGATACACCCAAGGCATGGGCGGCGGCCGCGGCGGCCATGGCGTTGGCGACGTTATGGGTGCCGAGCAGGTTCAGTTGAACGTGCTCCACGCCTTCGGGGCTGTGCAGATTGAATGCCGGGCAGCCGCGAGCATCACGGCCAAGGTCGCTCGCATGGAAGTCCGCGTTAACGTTACTCAGGGCAAACGTCAGCACTTTACGACCAGCGGCGCGAGCCTTCCAGATGTCGAAAGCCTTGTCATCCAGATTCAGAACGGCGACGCCATCGGCATCGAGCCCTTCAATAATCTCGCCCTTGGCCTCGACGATTTTTTCCGGCCCGCCGAACTCGCCGACGTGGGCGGTCCCGGCATTGTTGAGAATGGCCACGTGCGGCTTGGTCATGCCGACGGTGTAGGCAATTTCGCCAAGACGCGAAGCACCGAGTTCGATCACGGCAGCCGTGTGCTCCGGCGCCAGTTCCAGCAGGGTCAACGGTACGCCGAGGTCGTTGTTCAAGTTGCCGCGGGTTGCCAGCACCGGACCACGGGTACGCAGGATGCTCGCGAGCATTTCCTTGACCGTGGTCTTGCCGCTGGAACCGGTGACGGCGGCGACTGGATGGGTGTAGGCCGCACGGTTGAGCGCGCCCAGTTGACCCAACGCCTGGCGGGTATCGCTGACCACCAGTTGCGGCAGCGTGCTGTGGGCAATTTCGCGCTCGACCAATGCTGCCACCGCGCCTTTTGCCGCGACATCATTCAGATAGTCATGACCATCGAAACGCGGGCCTGTCAGCGCAATAAACAGTTGCCCCGGCTTGATCGCGCGACTGTCGATGCTGACGCCGTCGAAGCTGACATCGGCACCGACCAGGCGCGCATTCAACGCGCCAGTCAGTTCGCTGAGTTTCAAGGCCTTAAGCATGGGCCACCTCCCACGCGGTCAAGGCATGATCAGCCTCGACCAGATCAGAGAAGGCGTGACGCTCGCCATTGATTTCCTGATAGTCCTCGTGACCTTTACCGGCCAGGACGATCACGTCATCCGCCGAGGCACTGGCAATCAGCTGGGCAATGGCCTGGCCACGACCGGAAACGAAGTTCACGTTATCCACAGCCGTGAAACCGGCGCGGATGTCATCGAAGATCACCGAAGGGTCTTCCGTGCGCGGGTTGTCATCGGTCACCAGCACGCCATCGGCCAGACGCTCGACCACTTCAGCCATCAGCGGACGCTTGCCGCGATCGCGGTCGCCGCCACAGCCGAACAGGCAAAGCAGCCGCCCTTTGACATGCGGACGCAGGGCTGTCAGGACTTTTTCCAGCGCATCCGGGGTGTGGGCATAATCGACCACGACCAACGGCTGAGTCCCGCCACCCAGGCGCTGCATGCGACCGGCCGGACCTTCGAGCTTCGGCAGAACCTTGAGAATTTCGTCCAGCGCGTAATCCAGGCCGAGCAAGGCGCCAACCGCCGCCAGCACGTTGCTCAGGTTGAAACGGCCAAGCAGCGCGCTGCGCAGATGGTGCTCGCCTTGTGGGGTAACCAGAGTGGCGCGCACACCTTCGTCGTCGAATTGCGCTTCGCGGCAATACAGATAGGCACTGGAGTCTTCGAGACTGTAGGTAATCAACCGCGACTCACGTTTTTCGGCGGCCAGTTGCCGGCCGAAGTCGTCATCAAGGTTAACGACCCGGCACTTCAAGTCGTTCCAGGCAAACAGCTTGGCCTTGGCGTCGCCGTAGGCCTGCATGGTGCCGTGGTAATCAAGGTGATCCCGGGACAGATTGGTCATCACGGCCACATCGAACGCCAATGCAGTCACACGGCCCTGATCCAGACCATGGGAAGAGACTTCCATCGCCACGGCCTTGGCCCCGGCCTTTTTAAGGTCCGCCAGGGTGGCTTGCACGGCAATTGGATTCGGCGTGGTATGCAGGCCGCTTTGCAGCGCGCCGTAGAAACCGGTACCCAGGGTGCCAACGATGCCGCAGTGCTGGCCGAGCAGGTCCAGCGCCTGGGCAACCAGCTGAGTCACACTGGTTTTGCCGTTGGTACCGGTCACGCCGATCAAGTTCAGATGATGACTCGGCTCACCGTAAAAACGCCCGGCGATATCCGAAAGTTGTGCCGCCAGGCCTTTGACCGGAATCAATGGCACTTCGGTGATCGGCAGCACGGTGGCGCCTTCCACTTCATAAGCCACCGCGGCAGCGCCGCGCGCCAGAGCGTCGGCGATGTGTGCACGACCGTCGAATTTTCCGCCCGGTACCGCGAGGAACAGGTCACCTGCGCGGACGTTACGACTGTCCAGCGCCAACTCACGGATCAACAGATCGTGGCCGGCGTGGGGGAAAATCTTGTTCAGACTTAATGACATCAGCCGCGCCCTCCATTGGCTTTCAGTGGAACAACCGGCGTTGCGTTGGCTTGTTGAGTCGGCGGCAGGTTGTCCGGAGTGACGTTCATCAGGCGCAGGGTGCCGGACATCACGCGACTGAACACCGGCGCCGATACCAGACCACCGAAGTAACCGGCCTTGGTCGGCTCATCGATAACGACCACGATGGCGTAACGCGGATCGCTCATCGGGCCGAAGCCGGCGAACAGCGAACGGTAGGAGTTCTCGGCATAGCCTTTGGTGCCCACCGATGTTTTACGCGCAGTACCCGACTTGCCGCCCACGTGATATGCCGGCACCTGAGCCCGGAACACACCGCGCGGGGCTTCGATCACTTGCTGCAGCATGCCTTGCATCGTCTTCGCGACCGCTTCCGGCAACACCTGGGTAGTTTGCGGAGCCTTGTCGGTTTTGATCAGGGTCAGTGGCGCGAGACGGCCATTGTTGGCCAGTGCCGAAAACGCGTGAACCAACTGGATCGCCGTCACCGAAATACCGTAGCCGTAGGACAGCGTGGCGGTTTCGGCCTTGCGCCATTCGCGGTAGTTCGGCAGGTTGCCGACACGTTCGCCGGGGAAACCCAGGCCGGTGTCCTGACCGAGACCGACTTTCTGCGCCAGCCGGAAAATCGTCTCGCCGCCGATATCGAACGCGACCTTACTCATGCCGACGTTACTGGAGTTGATCAGAATACCGGTCAGGTCGAGTACCGGACCTTCGGTCTTGGATACGTCCTTGATGGTGTACTTACCAATCTGCAAGGAGCCCGGGTACACCTCGACGGTATCGCTCGGCTTCCAGCGCCCGGTTTCGATGGCGGCGCTCATGGAGATCGCCTTCATGGTCGAACCCGGTTCGAACACGTCGATCATCGCGCGGTTGCGCATCATCGCCGGTTGCAGGTTGCGGCGGTTGTTCGGGTTGTAGGTCGGCTGGTTGACCATGGCGAGGATCTCGCCGGTCTTCACGTCCATGATCACCAGGCTACCGGCCTTCGCACCGTTCTCGATGATCGCGTTGCGCAGTTCGCGGTTGGCCAGATATTGCAGGCGCAAGTCAATGGACAACGCCAAGGGCTTTCCGGCCTTGGCGTTTTTGGTGACCTGAACATCCTTGATCAACCTGCCGCGCCGGTCCTTGATGACCTGGCGCTTGCCGGGCACTCCGGCCAGCCATTCGTCATAAGCGAGCTCGACACCTTCACGACCGTGGTCATCGATATCGGTAAAACCAACCATATGGGCGGTCACTTCACCGGCCGGGTAAAAACGCCGGAACTCTTCAATGCCGTAGACACCCGGTACTTTCAGATCGAGCACCGCCTGACCTTGCTCAGGCGTCAGCCCGCGCACCAGGTAAATGAATTCTTTATTGGCTTGAGCCTCAAGGCGCTCGGCCAGGGCTTTCGGGTCTTGCCCCAGCGCAGCGGCCAGCGCGGGCCACTTCTCTTTGGCCAGCTGCATTTCCTTGGCGTTGGCCCACAGGGTGGTCACCGGCGTACTGACAGCCAACGGCTCGCCGTTGCGGTCGGTGATCAGGCCGCGGTGCGCCGGAATCGGAATATGACGAACGCTGCGAGCGTCCCCCTGACCTTTGAGGAAGTCACGGTCGACAACTTGCAGATCGATGATGCGCCAGCAAATCGCGATCACCATGACGCCGAGCAAACCCAGCACCACACGGAATCGCCACGGAAAGAGTGCGCCTTCGAGTTTCATCATGGCGCCACCATCTGCACTTCGGCGGCACCGGGAATGTGCATTTTCAGTTGTTCGGTGGCCAACACTTCGATTCGGCTGTGGGCAGTCCAGGTGCTTTGCTCAAGAATCAACCGCCCCCACTCGGCCTGCGCTTTGTCGCGCACGCTCAACTCGTTGTACAGCGAGTTCAGCAACTGACGATTCCAGTGCGCGCTATAGGACACGCCGATCGCCGACACGAGCACGCCGATAAACAGCAGCAGCATGAAAAAGCTTCCGCCGGGCAGTGGCTTGGCGAAAAGCTTGCTCACCGCAGCTTCTCCGCCACACGCATGACAGCGCTACGGGAACGTGGGTTGGCCTTGAGCTCGGCATCGGAGGCCGTCTGCGCTTTGCCATGGATTTTGATTTTCGGTTCGAAAGCGACATGCCGAACCGGCAGGTTGCGCGGCAGGTTATCGGCTTCGCCTTTCACCAGTTTGCGCATGAACAGTTTGACGATGCGATCTTCCAGCGAGTGGAAGCTGATCACTACCAGACGACCGCCCACTTCCAGGCAGTCCAGAGCGGCTTCGAGGCCGGCTTCCAGATCACCCAATTCGTTATTGACGTGAATACGCAAACCCTGAAAGGCGCGGGTTGCCGGGTTCTTGCCCTTTTCCCACGCCGGGTTGGCGACTTTGAGGACTTCGGCCAGGTCAGCCGTACGCTCGAAAGGTTTGATATCACGACGCTCGGCCACGGCACGGGCCATGCGACCGGAGAAACGCTCTTCGCCATATTCCTTGAACACGCGGGCAATTTCTTCCACCGGCGCGGTATTGACGAATTCGGCGGCGCTGATCCCGCGGGACGGGTCCATGCGCATGTCCAGCGGACCGTCGTTGAGGAAACTGAAGCCACGCTCAGGGTCGTCAAGCTGTGGCGAAGACACGCCCAGGTCGAGCAAAACGCCGCTGACCTTGCCGTGCAAACCGCGATCCGCGACTTCCGAACCGAGCTCGGCAAAGCTGCGCTGCACAACGACAAAGCGGCCGTCTTCGGCCGCTAGCGTCTGCCCGGTGGCAATCGCCTGTGGATCCTTATCGAATCCAAGCAACCGACCATCGGGACCGAGCTGACTGAGGATCAACCGGCTGTGCCCGCCGCGCCCGAACGTACCGTCCAGATAGCAGCCATCAGGACGTACGGCGAGAGCCTCTACGGCTTCGTCAAGCAGTACGGTGATGTGGTTAAAGCCGCTATCTATAGTCACAGGATCAAATCACGCAGTTCGTCAGGCATCGCGCCCGGTTCTTGAATAGCAGCCAGATCAGCGGCAGAAACCGCATCCCAGGCATCCTCATCCCACAATTGGAACTTGTTCAACTGGCCTACCAACATCGCGCGTTTATCCAACTTGGCATATTCACGAAGACGCGGCGGAACCAGAAATCGACCACTGCCATCGAGCTCGAGGTCGACGGCATTACCAATCAGTAAACGTTGCAGGCGGCGGTTCTCTTCGCGTAGCGAAGGCAGTGCGCGCAGTTTGGTTTCAATAATTTCCCACTCGTCGAGGGGGTAAACACACAAGCACGGATCAACGGCATCAATTGTGACGATTAACTGACCGGAACTACGCGAAACAAGCTCGTCACGGTACCGGCTCGGCATGGCGAGACGGCCCTTTGCATCGAGACTGATAGCGTTGGCTCCGCGAAACACGTCAGCGTTTCTCCAAATATTAGCGTTTTGCGCTCAAAAAACCCACTTCATGCCACTTTCCGCCACTTGCGCACACTATAGGAATGCGCCCACCACACCGTCAAGGCGCGGAGTAAAGGAAAACCCTTACGAAACTGAGATTTAGGAGCATAAAAGGAGGGGTAACGAGAATTTGGCAGATGAAACTGCCCGATAACTTGAATCAGCACAGAAGGCTGCATTCGGAAGTTAAAGTAATTTATTAAGAGTAAGATTTTTTCGGTATTACGAAAGTGCTTCTGCTGACGATTCTGAGAGGAGGGAAAATCGGTGCTGCATCGAGTTTAGGCGCTCATCACCAGGGCAGGCAAATTGATATCACGCAACCCCTTCTACTGACAACGCTGCATGACGACAATTTCACCACCCACACCCTGCTCATTGATTTAAGCAGGAGGGTAGAAAAAGGTGGAGAGTCGATCTGTAAGCCGGGTTCTGTCTTGAACAGTCATTCGTCTACGATGGCCATCACTGGACATCTTTAGCAACCTACCCGGTCCCAGCGCGGGCCACGCCTTGGGACCCTATTTGGTCTTGCTCCAAGTGGGGTTTACCTAGCCACGAACTGTTGCCAGACGTGCGGTGCGCTCTTACCGCACCTTTTCACCCTTACCGGCGCCGAAGCGCTTAGGCGGTTATTTTCTGTGGCACTTTCCGTAGGCTCACGCCTCCCAGGCATTACCTGGCACTTCGCCCTATGGAGCCCGGACTTTCCTCCCCCCCCTAATTTTCATAGAGGGCAGCGACTGTCCGATCGACTCTCCGGCGCGAAGGTTAACGGCAGAGCGCCCGAAGAACAAGCGCTAAACGCCTTTTACCGCGCCTGCGCGTCGGGTTTTACTCGCCCTTCTGTTTTTCCAGCGCGACCTGGTACAAAACATTTTTACGCTCGCCGGTAATTTGCGCAGCCAATGCGGCAGCACGCTTGAGCGGCATTTCTTCGAGCAACAGGTTGAGCACGCGCATCGCCTCGCTGCTGACAGCGTCCTCACTCTCGGGAGCCGTCCACCCCGCCACCAACACTACGCATTCGCCGCGCTGCTGATTGCTGTCCGACTCAACGAACTCACGCAGCTCGGCCAATGGCAGGCCTTTGAGTGTTTCAAAGGTCTTGGTCAGTTCACGCGCCAATAACGCCGGGCGCTCGCCACCGAATACCAGCTCCATGTCCTGCAGGCATTCGAGGATACGGTGTGGCGCCTCGTAGAAAATCAGCGTGCGCGGTTCCTCCTTGACGAGCTCGAGGCGTGCGCGCCGCCCCACGGCCTTGGCCGGCAGAAACCCCTCGAAAATGAAGCGATCCGATGGCAACCCGGCCGCCGACAGCGCTGCGATCAATGCACAGGCGCCCGGCACTGGCACTACGTTAATGCCTGCCGCACGAGCCTGACGCACCAGGTGATAGCCAGGATCGGAAATCAGCGGCGTCCCCGCATCGGAAATCAGCGCCACATCGTCACCGGCCAGCAGCCGGGTAATAAAGCGGCTACCTTCATCCCGCTCGTTGTGCTCATGACAGGCAGCCAGCGGCGTCGCGATGCCGAAGTGTTGCATCAGCCGCTGGGAATGCCGGGTGTCTTCAGCGGCGATCAGGGCGACCTCGCGCAGGATCTTCAGCGCACGCGCACTGATGTCGTCCAGGTTGCCGATGGGCGTCGCCACCACATAAAGCGAGCCCGCAGCGGAATTCAAAGCACCTGGAGCAGTCAAAGCGCACACCTCATGATCGATAAAGTCGCCATTGTAACGCGTCGCGACGCCCGCGATACGCGCAAGGAACACTCACCTTTGCGGCCTCTTGCGCCATGGCGCAACATTTGTACGAGCTAAATTGATCGATTCACGCCAGTAACATCGCGCCCCGGCCAGCGCTTGGGTACAATTCCACGCTAATTTGATCGAGTATCAGGAACGCTTACATGATCGCTTGCCTGCGGCTGTTCACTGCCCTCTGCCTCGCTGCCTTGCTGGCCGCTTGCGCCAGTTCGCCCTCCTCCAGCCTTGGCGAACTCCCACGAACCCCGGATGCCAGTATTGAGCAACTGCTTGAAAAAGCGGCTCAAAGCAAAACACCGGAAGAAGCTGCACTGTTTCGCCTGAGCGCAGCAGACCTGGCCTACCACCAAGGCAATGCCGGCCAGTCCGCGCAAATCCTGCAACAGGTTCAGGTCGAACAACTCAAGCCAGGGCAACAGATCTTCGCCAGTACCCTGGCGGCGGAACTGGCCATGACCCGCAATCAACCCAAGGCCGCGCTGAGCGCCTTGAGCCACCCCAGCCTGCAGCGCCTGAGCGAAATGCCTGCCGAGCAACAGGTCCGCACCGGCACGGTTCACGCCCGCGCCCTTGAAGCCGATGGTCAGACGCTGGCCGCCGCAAAGGAACGGATCTTCATCGCGCCGATGCTGAGCGGAGACGCCGCTCGCAAAAACCACGAAGCCATCTGGGCACTGATCGCTTCGCTGCCAACCGATCAATTGCAGCCAAACACTACCGATGACCTCGGCGGCTGGATGGCGCTGGCACTGGCCGTAAAATCGGCCGGCACCCTGGAACAGCAGCAGGCCGCGATCGACAACTGGCGCGCCCAGAACCCGAAGCACCCCGCCGCTATCCAGCTGCCATTGCCATTGACCAACCTCAAGCAACTGGCCAGCCAGCCCTTGAGCAAGATTGCCCTGCTGCTGCCTCAAGACGGCCCGCTGGCGTCGGTTGGCAAGGCACTGCGTGAAGGTTTCATGGCCGCCCACTATCAGGCACAACAGGCCGGACAGAAGCCGCCAGCCATCGAGTTCTATGACAGTTCGCGCCTGACCAATCTCGACGAGTTCTACCGCAAGGCCCAGGCCGATGGCGTGCAGCTGGTCGTCGGCCCACTGGAAAAGCCACTGGTCAAACAACTCAGCACTCGCCCACAACTGCCGATCACCACCCTGGCACTGAACTACAGCGAAGGCGAGCAAGGTCCGGCCCAACTGTTCCAGTTTGGTCTTGCAGCGGAAGACGAGGCACGTGAAGTATCGCGCCGCGCTCGCGCCGACGGCCTGCATCGCGCCGCCATCATGGTGCCGAAAGGTGAATGGGGCGATCGCGTACTCAAGGCTTTCAGCCAGGACTGGCAAGCCAATGGCGGCAGCGTCGTCGCCATCGAACGCGTTGACCAGCCAGTGCAACTGGCCCAGCAAATTGCCGACATGTTCCAGCTGCGTCAGAGCGAAGGTCGCGCCAAGAGCCTGCAAAGCACCATAGGCTCGCAGGTTGCCGCCCAACCTTCCCGCCGTCAGGACATCGAATTCATCTTCCTGGCCGCCACCCCGCAACAAGCCCAACAAATCAAACCGACCCTGAACTTCCAGTACGCGGGTGATGTTCCGGTTTACGCCACCTCCCACGTCTTCAGTGCCAGCGGCGATGTGAACCAGTACAACGACATGAACGGCATTCGCTTCTGCGAAACCCCATGGCTGTTGGAGGCTAATGATCCACTGCGTCGCCAGGTCACCGCACAATGGCCACAGGCAGCCGGCAGCCTGGGGCGCCTGTATGCCATGGGCGTCGACGCCTATCGCCTGGCTCCACGCCTGGGCCAACTCAAGGCCTTGCCTGAAAGCCGAGTCGAAGGTCAATCGGGCAGCCTGGGCATGACGCAGAACCAGCGCGTCGTAAGGCAGTTGCCATGGGCCCAGTTCGTCAATGGCCAGGTTCAACGCCTGCCGGACACTCCACGCTGATGCCTGACAGGTCACGCCAGCAAAGCGGTAAGGATGCCGAGCGCCATGCGCTCGAGCATCTTCAACAACAAGGTCTGCGCCTGCTGGCGCAGAACTGGTTGTGTAAACGCGGCGAGCTTGATCTGGTCATGCTTGATGGCGATACAGTAGTATTCGTTGAAGTTCGCTACAGAAAAAACACTCAATGGGGTGGCGCGCTCGATAGCATCGATGAGCGCAAACGGCAAAAACTGATTTTTGCCGCTCAGTATTTTCTTCAGTGCGAGTCGCACTGGGCCAATTCCCCTTGCCGTTTCGACGTGGTTGCCATCGACAGTAAACTCGATCAGTTGAACTGGTTGCAGAATGCCTTCGACGGCTGATCGTTTACGCTCCGAACCGGACACCCGACAACATTTTTGCTCTTTGTTTTGCGGGCTGCACATTCTCGTGCCGGACAGCCGCGCTCATTAAGGTCACACAGATGGACATGCAATCCCGAATTCGCCAGCTTTTTCAGGCCAGTATCGACACCAAGCAACAGGCGATGGACGTACTTGCACCGCACATCGAGCAAGCCAGCCAGGTGATGGTCAATGCCCTGCTGAACGAAGGCAAAATGCTTTCCTGCGGCAACGGCGGCTCTGCCGGCGACGCCCAGCACTTTTCGTCCGAGCTGCTCAACCGCTTCGAGCGCGAGCGCCCGAGCCTGCCAGCCATCGCGCTGACCACTGACAGCTCGACGATCACCTCGATCGCCAACGACTACAGCTACAACGAAATATTCTCCAAACAGATCCGCGCCCTTGGTCAGCCGGGTGACGTTTTGCTGGCAATTTCCACCAGTGGCAACTCGGCAAACATTATTCAAGCGATCCAGGCCGCACATGATCGCGAAATGATTGTCGTAGCATTGACCGGTCGCGATGGCGGCGGCATGGCGTCGCTGCTATTGCCCGAGGACGTCGAGATTCGCGTACCGGCCAACGTCACCGCACGTATCCAGGAAGTCCACCTGCTGACGATCCATTGCCTATGCGACTTGATCGACAGCCAACTGTTCGGGAGTGAAGAATGACCCCTAATCGCCTCGGCCTACTGGCCCTGACCCTGTGCCTCGGCATCAGCGGCTGCACCTCTGTGGTGAATGCCAGCCGTGAAGCACCGATCGAAGACGACCGCGGCACCCGCACCTTCGGCAGCAAGATCGACGACTCCCTGATCGACACCAAGGTCGGGGTGAACATCGCCAAGGCCGATCCGGCCCTGGACAACGACTCCCATATCGTCGTCACCAGCTTCAACGGCGTGGTACTGCTTGCCGGGCAAACCCCGCGCGCCGACCTCAAGGCCAAGGCCGAACAGGCCGCTGCCGCCGTTCAGCGCGTGAAGACGGTCCACAACGAACTGCAGATCCTGCCACCCTCCGGCTTCCTTGCCCGGCAGAACGACACCTGGCTGACCTCCAAGATCAAGACCCAGATGCTCACCGACCCGAACATCCCCGGCTCGCGCATCAAGGTTGTCACCGAGAACGGCATCGTTTACCTGCTGGGCCTTCTGACCAAACAGGAAGCCGCTCAGGCGACCAATTTGGTGCAAGGCGTTTCTGGCGTGCAGAAGATCGTCAAGCTGTTCGAATACATCGATTAAGACCTGCAGGAGCGCTCCTGCATCGTTTGAAGGCGCTGAAATAAAAAGGGTGATCCTTGCGGATCACCCTTTTTTTTATTTCACCACTTTCAAACTAGGTCGACCGCTGGGACGCGGCGGCTCACTGTCGGGTGGCGGAATATCGTCATCCGGCTCGAGCCCCTCATCGTCTTCCATGGGCGACTCCAGATCGAACACCATACCCTGGCCATTCTCCCGGGCATAGATACCCAGGATTGATGCGATAGGCACGTACAGCGTGTGTGGTACACCGCCGAAGCGCCCCTCGAAACTGACCGCTTCGTTATCCATGTGCAAATGACGCACGGCTTGCGGCGATACATTCAGGACAATTTGTCCATCACTGGCAAAACCCTGCGGCACCTGCACCGACGGATACTCGGAATTGACCAGCATGTGCGGGGTGCAATCGTTGTCCACAATCCACTCATAGAGCGCGCGGACCAGATAAGGTCGACTGGAGTTCATAGCGGCTCCTTAAGCCTTAGCGCATATCGCGTTCGACACCAGACAGACTCGCCTGGAAAGCCTCACGCGCAAACTGGCGCTCCATGTAATCAAGCAGCGGCTTGGCTGGCCGCGGCAGTTCTATACCCAGAATCGGCAATCGCCAGAGTATTGGCAATAGGCAGCAATCCACCAGGCTTTGTTCCTCGCTGAGGAAAAACGGCTTGTCGGCAAACAACGGCGACACGCCGGTCAGGCTTTCGCGCAGTTCTTTACGTGCTACGGCGCGAGCGGCCTCTTTGGTCCGCGAATCCAGGATCAGATCCACGAGACCGCACCAGTCACGCTGAATACGATGAATCAGCAAACGACTGTTGGCACGCGCCACCGGATAAACCGGCAGTAGTGGCGGGTGCGGATAACGCTCATCCAGGTATTCCATCACCACCGTTGACTCCCACAACGCCAGGTCACGATCGACCAGGGTGGGCAAGCTGCCATAAGGGTTCACTTCGATCAGTTTAGGCGGCTGACGGCCAGCTTCCACGTAAATGATCTCGGCGCTTACACCCTTCTCTGCCAGTACGATTCGCACTCGGTGGGAATAGTGGTCGGCGGGGTCGGAGTAACAGGCCAACCGATTGGTCACGCCCATGGCGATCCTCCTCGCTTGTAGAAATTATCGGAAGCGGAAAAACGAGCGCGCCCAGAGGGCGCCTCCCGTAACGCCTGGATCACCAGACTCGTTACACCTTCAGAGACGCCCTTGGGCGCGCGCGATTAACAGCAATTGCTTAAAGCTTTATCAGTGCACATCTTTCCAGTATTCGCGCTTGAGCAAGTAGGCGAATACGAAGAAGAACGCCAGGTACAGCAATACATACGTACCGATGCGCTGATGTTGCAGCTTAACCGGGTTAGCCGAGTAAGCCAGGAAGGTTACCAGATTCTTGACCTTCTCATCGAACTGCTCTTCGGTCAAAGCACCACTTTTCGGCACAATCGTCAGCTGATCGCACGCCTCATGTGTCAGCGGCGTACCGGTAAGCGGATCAAATTGTTTCTTGCCGTCTTCGACGATCTGAACCTGTTTGCAACCGACCACCTGACGACCTTGCAGGCCGACCAGGACGTTTGGCATGCCAACATTCGGGAAGACCTTGTTATTCACACCCCATGGGCGCGCCGGATCTTCGTAGAACGACTTCAGGTAGCCATAGAGCCAGTCAGTACCACGAACGCGAGCAACCAGCGTCAGGTCGGGCGGAGCCGCACCGAACCAGGTCTTGGCGTCCGCTGGCTGCATGCCGATGCTCATGTGATCGCCAATCTTGGCGCCAGTGAATATCAAATGGCTTTGCATCAGATCCGCAGGGATATCCAGATCATTCGCCACTCGCTCATAACGCTGGTATTTCGCGCTGTGACAGCCCATGCAATAGTTGGTGAATGTACGCGCACCATCTTGCAACGCGACTTTGTCACCAACGTCGATCTCAACCTTTTCGAGCTCAGGCTCAAGAGCGTTGGCAAAAGACACGACAGGAAGCGCAGCAAGAATCAAAACTGCAAATAACTTTTTCATCAGCCAGTCACCCTTTCCGGAACCGGTTTGGTCTTCTCAAGCCTGGTGTAGAACGGCATCAGAATGAAGTAGGCGAAGTACAGGAAGGTACATACCTGCGACAGCAGCGTCCGCTCAGGGGTTGGAGCCAGAACACCCAGAACACCCAGGATCACGAACGCGATGCAGAACACCCAGAGCCAGATCTTGCTCAGCCAGCCCTTGTAGCGCATCGACTTGACCGGACTACGGTCCAGCCAGGGCAGGACGAACAGCACAGCAATGGCCGCCCCCATCGCGATTACACCCAGGAGCTTGTCAGGAACAGCCCGAAGGATCGCGTAGAACGGAGTGAAATACCAAACCGGAGCAATATGCGCAGGCGTCTTGAAAGCGTTCGCTGGCTCAAAGTTCGGCTTCTCGAGGAAGTAACCACCCATTTCCGGGAAGAAGAACACGATCGAACAGAAGATGAAGAGGAACACCACCACGCCGACGATATCTTTCACGGTGTAGTACGGGTGGAAGGCAATGCCGTCCAGCGGTACGCCGTTTTCGTCCTTGTGCTTCTTGATGTCCACGCCGTCCGGGTTGTTCGAACCGACTTCGTGCAATGCCAGAACGTGCAGCACCACCAGGCCGAGAATAACGATCGGCAAGGCAACCACGTGCAAGGCGAAGAAGCGGTTCAGCGTAATACCCGAAATCAGGTAGTCACCGCGGATCCACTGGGTCAGGTCGTTACCGATGACCGGGATCGCACCGAACAGCGAGATGATCACCTGGGCACCCCAGTAGGACATCTGACCCCATGGCAGCAGGTAACCCATGAAGGCCTCAGCCATCAGCGCCAGGTAAATCAGCATGCCGAAGACCCACACCAGCTCACGCGGCTTCTGGTACGAACCGTAGAGCAAGCCACGGAACATGTGCAGATAGACCACGATGAAGAACGCCGAAGCGCCGGTGGAGTGCAGCAGACGCAGGATCGAGCCGTACTCGACGTCGCGCATGATGTATTCGACGGAAGCAAACGCCTCTTCCGCAGACGGGGTGTAGCTCATGGTCAGCCAGACACCGGTAACGATCTGGTTGACCAGAACGAGCAGGGCCAGGGAGCCAAAGAAATAGAAGAAGTTGAAGTTTTTCGGGGCGTAGTACTTGCTGAGATGGTCTTCCCACATCTTGGTCGCGGGAAAGCGCGCATCAACCCAATCCATGAACTTGCTCATCACGCTTTCTCCGTATCGACGCCAACGACAATGATGTCATCGGTCTCATAGGAATGCGGGGGAACTGGCAGGTTCAAAGGCGCGGGTTGCGACTTGTAGACGCGGCCAGCCAGGTCGTAGTGGGAGCCGTGGCATGGGCAGAAATAACCACCTACCCAGTCTTTGCCAAGATCTGCGGGAGCGACTTCCGGACGGAAAGTCGGCGAGCAACCGAGGTGCGTGCAGATACCAATCAGCAGCAGAACCTCAGGTTTGATCGAACGGGTTTCCGGATCGACATAGGTCGGTTGAGTCGAGTTCTTGGAGGTAGGGTCAGACAACTGGCCCTCGATCTTCTTCAGATTCCCCAGGATTTCCTGCGTACGGCGGACGATGAATACCGGCTGACCGCGCCACTCAGCAATCATCTGCTGGCCTGGCTCGATTTTGCTGACATTCACTTTCACCGGTGCACCTGCGGCTTTCGCCTTGGCACTGGGAAACCATGACCCCACGAACGGGACCGCAGCCCCCACCGCTCCTGCAGCACCCACCACGGATGTGGCTGCTACCAAGAAGCGACGCCGGCCTGCATTCACGCCGTCATTGCTCATTCAGTCCTCTCCCATCAGCTTTGTGGCCTGTTAAATCAGGCATCTACTAAGTAAAACTCTGTACTTATAAAAATTTTGCCGAATGGTAATGAAAACCCCCAATTCTGACAAGGTAATTACCTGAGGGCACCACTCCCAAGCCTTGTAGTATAGGGGCTCTGCGCGTGTGGCAAGTTGTCACAGAGCAATTCTTTGATAAATCGCACGCATAAAAAAACGCCCAGCTCCGCGAGGAAACTGGGCGTTCTTTTTTGAACGTGGAAGCGAATTAACGCTTCGAGTACTGCGGACGCTTACGCGCTTTACGCAGACCAACTTTCTTACGTTCAACTTCACGTGCATCGCGGGTTACGAAGCCGGCTTTACGCAGAGCGCTGCGCAGAGTCTCGTCGTAATCCATCAGAGCGCGAGTGATGCCGTGGCGGATTGCGCCAGCTTGACCACTTACACCACCACCGATCACGGTGACGTAGATGTCGAACTTCTCGACAGTCTCAGTCAATTCCAGCGGCTGACGAACTACCATGCGGGCAGTTTCGCGGCCGAAGAAATTATCCAGCGAACGGTTGTTGATGGAGATGTTACCAGTACCCGGACGCAGGAAAACGCGTGCGGTTGCGGTCTTGCGACGGCCAGTGCCGTAATTTTGAGTCGCCGACATAATGAACTATTCCGTTAAATCTTCAGTTCTTGGGGCTGCTGAGCAGTATGAGGGTGTGCAGCGCCCGCATAGACTTTCAGCTTACGGTACATGTCGCGACCCAGCGGGTTCTTAGGCAGCATGCCTTTGACCGCGGTCTCGATCACGCGCTCAGGGGCTTTGGCGATCAGCTTTTCAAAGTTGATCGACTTGATGCCGCCCGGGAAACCGGAGTGGGAGTAGTACATTTTGTCAGTGGTTTTAGCACCGGTAACACGGATCTGCTCAGCGTTGATTACGACGATGTAGTCGCCGGTGTCAACGTGAGGAGTGTACTCAGGCTTGTGCTTGCCACGCAGACGGCTCGCGATTTCGGTGGCCAGACGACCCAGGGTCTGACCAGCAGCGTCGACGACAAACCAGTCGCGCTTTACTGTTTCCGGTTTAGCAGTAAAAGTTTTCATTCTTTATAGCCTCAGGGGCCGCCCTGTAAATTAGACGGCGGATCTTACTGAATAGTGCGTACTTTGACAAGTCAAAGGCAGCCGGATACAGACGCTTTCGGGGGCTCGGGTCGGCGCGTCCGTTCAACGGCAAGATTCTTCGGCGGCGGCGCATCACTTCCACTGCAGAAAGAGGTGCGCAATTATGCAGATTGCGAAAAATAATTCAACCTGCTTTTATGATTGTTTTGCCCAAGGAGCACCCGATGGACTATCGCCAGCTAGGCCGGACCAATCTCAACGTGAGTGCCATCTGCCTCGGAACCATGACCTGGGGCGAGCAAAACAGCGAGGCTGAAGCCTTCGCGCAGATTGAACGGGCCAAGAGTGCCGGGATCAATTTCATCGACACCGCCGAAATGTATCCGGTGCCTCCCAAGGCCGAAACCTATGCCTCCACCGAACGCTATATCGGCAATTACTTCAAAAGCCGCGGCGACCGGACCGACTGGATCCTGGCCAGCAAGATCGCCGGCCCGGGCAACACCATTGATTACATCCGCGACAGGAACCTGCGGCACAATCGACAGCACATCACCGAAGCCGTGGATGCCAGCCTGAAACGCCTGCAGACCGATTACATCGACCTGTACCAGCTGCACTGGCCGGAGCGCAGCACCAATTTCTTCGGTCAATTGGGCTACAAGCACAAAATCGAAGCCAACCTGACGCCCCTGGAAGACACCCTCGAAGCACTGGACGAGCAGGTCAAGGCCGGCAAGATCCGCCACATCGGCCTGTCCAACGAGACACCCTGGGGCACCATGCGCTTCCTCGCCCTGGCCGAAGCACGAGGCTGGCCACGCGCGGTCTCGATCCAGAACCCTTACAACCTGCTCAATCGCAGCTTCGAGGTCGGCCTGGCGGAGATCGCCATTCGTGAACAGTGCGGCCTGCTCGCCTATTCACCGCTGGCGTTCGGGTTCCTGTCGGGCAAGTACGAAAGAGGTGCGCGCCCACCAAAAGGTCGCTTGAGCCTCTACAGCCGCTTCAGCCGCTATTTCAACCCGCAGTCGGAAGCCGCGTGCAGCCGGTATGTGGCACTGGCTCGCGAACACGGCCTGGACCCGGCACAAATGGCCCTGGCGTTCGTGACGCAGCAGCCGTTCGTGACCAGCAACATCATTGGCGCGACCACCATGGAGCAACTGGAGAGCAACATCGCCAGTTTCGATCTGAAGCTGCCGGAGGAAGTGCTGGAAGGGATCGAAGCGATCCACAAGGATCACCCGAACCCTGCGCCTTGATCGAATCGTAGAACCCATCACGGGCAAGCCCATCCCACCGGCGTCATTGATCCTGTGGGAGCGCTTGCCCGCGATAGCGTCCACCCTGCCAACGCCGATCAAAGCGATCTGGCAATAATCTCCTTCATGATTTCATTGGTCCCGGCATAGATCCGCTGCACCCGCGCATCCGCCCATGCCCGGGCGATCGGGTATTCCCACATGAAGCCGTAACCGCCATGCAACTGCACGCACTCGTCGAGGACCTTGCATTGCAGGTCAGTGCCCCAGTACTTGGCCATCGCAGCGGTTGGCACGTCGAGCTTGCCTTGCAGATGCAACTCCAGGCAGCGATCCACAAAAACCCGACCGATCTGGATTTCTGTCGCCATCTCCGCCAGCTTGAAGCGGGTGTTCTGGAAGTCCGCAATCGCCTTGCCAAACGCCTTGCGCTCGCGGGTGTACTCCAGCGTCCATTGCAGTGCCGCTTCGGCCGAAGCGAGCCCGCCGATGGCCACGGTGAGGCGCTCCTGGGGCAATTCCTGCATCAGGTACGCAAACCCCATCCCGGCCTGGCCCAGCAGGTTTTCCTTGGGCACCCGCACGTCCTGGAAAAACAATTCCGAGGTGTCCTGGGCCTTCATGCCGACCTTTTCCAGGCGCTTGCCCTTTTCAAAGCCAGGCGTATTGGCTTCTACCAAGAACAGGCTGGTGCCTTTCGCGCCAGCCTTGGGATCGGTCTTGGCGACGACAATCACCAGATCGGCGAGAAAGCCATTGGTGATAAAAGTCTTCGAGCCGTTGATCACGTATTCGTCGCCGTCCAGCACCGCCGTGGTCTTGACGCCCTGGAGGTCGGAACCGGCGCCAGGTTCGGTCATGGCAATGGCGGTGACCAGCTCCCCGGAAACCAGTTTCGGCAGGTATTTGTGTTTCAGCGTTTCACTGCCGTAATGCAGGATGTAGGGCGCCACGATGTCCGAATGCAGGGAAAAACCGATACCGGTCAACCCCAGGCGACCGACCTCTTCGATCACCACCGCACTGTAGAGAAAGTCTGCGCCTAACCCGCCGTATTCCTCCGGCAGATGCGAGCACAACATTCCCGCCTCCCCTGCCTTGTTCCAGAGTTGACGGTCGATGTAGCCCTGTTTTTCCCATTGTCCGTGGAACGGCACGGCCTCTTTTTCGAGGAACGTTCGCACACTGTCACGAAAAAGTTCGTGCTCGGAACTGAACAAGGTTCTGGGAATCATGCGGCACCTTTCTTGGTATTGGGCAGGAATGAACCTTCAGAGACTAAGCCCCGCGTCCGATACAGGACACTGGACACATCCGACAAAAAATAAGACGATCCAGCCGTCTGGTGACCACTTTCCCCTATAAGAATAAAGTTGAATTATGTCTAACCAAGCCTCCACGCCCTTGCGGCGCGTCAGCATCCTGGCCATCGACCGGGTTTTCGCTTCCACCCTCATGCAAGCCAAGGATTTCTTCCACCTTGCCAGCCTGCGCTACGGCAAACAGCTGGGCCACGGCCTGACACCGGCGTTCGAAACACGCCTGGTCAGCCCCGACGGCCAGCCGGTCAACACGTTCAGTGACGTGAAGATCCCGGTAGACGGCGGCCTGGAAAATGCCGACATCATTGTCATTCCTGCCTTCTGGGACGATTTCGACACCCTGAGCAAACGATACCCACAGGTCCTGCCCTGGCTGCGCCAGCAACACGCCCGTGGCGCGGTGCTCTGCGGCGAAGCGACCGGCGTGTTCTGGCTGGCCGAGGCCGGACTGCTCAACGGCAAGGAAGCGACCACCTACTGGCGCTTCTTCAATGCCTTCGCCGAACGCTTCCCGCAGGTCCAGCTCAACCAGGACAAACACCTGACCGACGCCGACAACCTGTACTGCGCCGGCGGCACCACATCGGCGTGTGATCTCTATATCTATCTGATCGAGCGTTTCTGCGGCGCCAATGTGTCCCAGGCCGTGGCACGAGACATTCTTTATGAAGTCCAGCGCAGCTACTCACCGGGTCGCATCGGCTTTGGCGGACAAAAGCTGCATCAAGACGTGATCATCCTGCAGATCCAGCATTGGCTCGAAGAACACTTTGCCGACAAGTTCCGCTTCGAAGACGTCGCCCGCGAACACGGCATGAGCATCCGCAACTTCATGCGCCGCTTCCAGACCGCCACCGGCGACAAGCCCCTGCACTACCTGCAACGCCTGCGCATCGAAACCGCCAAGGGCCTGCTGTCCGCCAGCCGCAAGAGCATCAAGACCATCAGCTACGAAGTCGGCTACGACGATGCGAGCTTCTTCGCACGCCTGTTCCGCCAGCACACGGACCTGTCGCCGAACCAGTATCGGCAGCAGTTTCAGCAGGCAGCATAGACCTGAACGTCAAGCCAACGCTCACTCCCACAGGGTTTGTGCCGAGTCAAAAGGCATAAAAAAGGGCCTGCATGTGCAGGCCCTTTTTGTATTCCGAAATATCCTACGGCTTGTGCGGACGCGACAGGAATTCGTGGGATTGCATTTCCAGCAGACGGCTGAGAGTACGCTGAAACTCAAAGTTCAGGCGACCGCCGGTGTAGAGATCCTTGAGCTCGACTTCGGCAGAAATGATCAGCTTCACGTTACGGTCGTAGAACTCGTCGACCATGTTGATGAAGCGTCGGGCGATGTCGTCGGTGGTGACGCTCATCTGCTCGACACCGCTGAGCAACACAGCGTGGAAGATCTTGCCCAGTTCGATGTAGTCGTTCTGGCTGCGCGGGCCGTCGCACAGCTCCCGGAAGTCGAACCAGGCCACGTCATCGCAGGTGCGCAGGGCAAGGATTTCGCGGTTTTCGATCATCAACACGTCATTCTCGATCGCTGCCGTGCACTCTGGCGTCAGCGCACGGAAGCTTTTGCGCAGGCTTTCGTTGGACGCTTCGTCGAGCGGATAGTGGAACAGCTCCGCTTGTTCGAGGTGGCGCAGACGGTAATCGACGCCGCTGTCGACGTTGACGATTTCGGTGTTCTGCTTGATCAGCGCAATGGCCGGCAGGAAGCGCGCGCGCTGCAAGCCGTCCTTGTACAGGCCGTCCGGCACGATATTCGAGGTCGCGACCAGGGTCACGCCGTTCTTGAACAGCTCCTCCATCAGGGTGCCGAGGATCATGGCGTCAGTGATGTCGGAAACGAAGAATTCATCGAAGCAGATCACCCGGGCTTCGGCGGCGAAACGCTTGGCGATGATGGTCAGCGGGTTTTTCTCGCCGGCCAGGGTCTTCATCTCTTCGTGCACGCGCTTCATGAAGCGGTGGAAGTGAGTTCGGGCCTTTTCCTTGAACGGCAGCGCCTCGAAGAAGGTGTCGACCAGGTAAGTCTTGCCGCGACCCACGCCGCCCCAGAAGTACAGGCCTTTGACCGGGGCCTGATCCTTCTTGCCAAACAGTTTGCCCAGCAGGCCCGGCTTGTTCTGCTCGGCCGCGACCAGATCGTCGTAGAGGCGCTGCAAATGACGCACAGCCGTTTCCTGCGCAGCGTCATGGAAGAATTCCGGGCGTTTCAGATCAGCTTGATATCGTTCTAGGGGCGTCATAATTCGTTAGCAAGGCAACAAAAACGGGCCGTCACTGTAGCGATGGCCCGTGGGAATGGCAATCAGCCCTTGGTCGGGCCGTGCCGTTGATTATTCCTGAACCGGCGTCAGAGCGATCCGCAATGCTTCGATTGCAGCATCGCGCGCAGCGCTGTCAGCGAAGGCCGGGCTATGGGCGACACACTCGCCTTCCAGCCAGACGCTGAAGCTCAAGTCTTCATTTCGCACGTCCAGCGACTGACCCGACTGCAGCTGCTTGGTCACCTGGCCTGCGGCTTTACCGTCAGCGAAGTTGCGCGACAGCAGCAGTTGCTCGCCATCGGCCGCCAGCAGACGGAAGCGGAAACTGCCGTCGTCTTCGCGGAAGCTGACAAAACGTGCAGCTTTTGCCGCCTTTTTCCTGGTGGTCGCTGCAACCTGGGTTTGGGCAACGAACGAACGCAGGCCAACCGCCTCACGCAGCTCGTTGAGGAACGGTGTCGCGACCGCACGGGCCTTTTTCGCGCCGTGTTGCAGGATGTCTTCCAGGTCTGCCGGGCGCTCGATCAACTGGTGATAGCGCTCGCGCGACTCGCCCAACTCATTGTCCAGCAACTGGAACAGACGGTTCTTCGCCTCGCCCCAACCCAGGCCCTGCAGCAGTTCGCTGCGGAACTCGTCGGATTGCGCCGGTGTGGCGAACGCCTGGAACAGTGTGAACAAGTGCGAATTGTCCGGATCTTTTGCCTCGCCCGGCGCGCGGGAGTCGGTGACGATCCGCGAAATCGCGTCCTTCATCTCTTTGGCGCTGCTGAACAACGGAATGGTGTTGTCGTAGCTTTTCGACATCTTGCGACCGTCGAGGCCTGGCAGCGTGGCAACGCTTTCCTCGATCAGTGCCTCGGGCATGGTGAAGAACTCTTTGCCCTGGCCGAACAAGTGATTGAAGCGCTGACCGATATCCCGGGCCATTTCCACGTGCTGGATCTGGTCGCGACCGACCGGCACCTTGTGCGCGTTGAACATCAGAATGTCCGCCGCCATCAGCACCGGGTAGCTGTACAGGCCCATGGTGATGCCGGCGTCCGGGTCTTCGCCGGCCTCGACGTTCTTGTCCACCGATGCCTTGTAGGCGTGGGCACGGTTGAGCAGGCCCTTGGCGGCAACGCAGGTCAGCAGCCAGGTCAATTCAGGGATTTCCGGGATGTCGGACTGGCGGTAGAAAGTCACGCGGTTCACATCCAGGCCACCGGCCAGCCAGGTCGCGGCGATTTCCAGACGCGAGCGCTGGATGCGCAGCGGGTCATCGCATTTGATCAGGGCGTGGTAGTCCGCCAGGAAGTAGAACGAATCGGCATTGCTGTCACGGCTGGCGACGATCGCCGGACGGATGGCGCCGGCGTAGTTGCCCAGGTGCGGCGTGCCGGTGGTGGTGATGCCGGTGAGGATACGGGTACGAGTCGTCATGGGTAATCGCTTGTCAGACTGCAATCATTTCGAAAGACGCGGCAGGATCAGATCCTTGAGATCGGTCAGCTTGCCATGAAAAAAGTGTCCGCATTCTGCCACTTTCAGCAGCTCATGGGGACGTTCGAGCTTGTCGGACCATTGGTAAACGAGCTGCGGATCGATGACTTCGTCGGTTTCCGGCTGGATCAGGGTCAGTTCGCCGTGCTGAGGCAACGAGTGCTGATCGCCCAGACGCATGACCGCCGGTGCGACCATGAACAGGTGTTTGAGCTGTTCGCCCTGCGCTTCGAGGCGCCCACCGAGACTGGCGGCGACAAAACCGCCGAAGGAGAAACCGAACAGGTTGAGCGGCAAGTCCGGGTGTTTGGCTCGAAACCAGTTGGCCACGGCCTGGGCATCATCGACTTCACCGGTGCCCATGTCGTGGGTGCCTTCGCTGGCACCGACGCCACGGTAATTGAAACGCAGGGTAATCAAACCGGCATCGCGCGCGGTGCGCTGCAGGGTCGAGACCACTTTGTTGAGCATGGTGCCGCCCTGCACCGGGTTCGGATGGCAGATCAGCGCCAGGCCGCGCGGCTGCTCGTTATCCAGGTAAAGTGCTTCCAGTTGACCGACCGGGCCATCAATCACTACAGGGGTTTCACGCATAAGCAAGGAAGGAACTCCGTGACCTCGAATCGGGTCGACTCGTCTAGCAAATTGTCTGTAGCTGTCTATTGCGAGTGAATCGCGGTATACAGCGCAGGTTCGAGCCGTTAACGTAAAGCAAAGCCGTTTATAGAGGAAGGACTCGTGGAACACTCGCTCTTAGTTTGGTTGTTGCCGACTCTTGCCCTGGTTGTGGGTGTCGCCATTGGATTCCTGATCGCTCGCCTTGCGCCGAATGCCGCGCCTAGCAGCACGCAACGTCAGCTGGACGATATTCAGGAACGTTTCGACAGTTATCAGAATGAGGTGGTGACCCACTTCAACAGCACTGCAACACTGGTCAAGAAACTGACTCAGAGCTACCAGGAAGTGCAGGATCATCTCGCCGAAGGCGCCAACCGCCTGGCCTTGGACGAGCAGACCCGCCAACGCCTGCTGGCCTCCCTGCACGCCGACGCGGCGCAGGCTCCACGGGAACGCCTGACGCCGCCGCGCAATCAGGAACCACCGCGTGACTACGCGCCTAAAGCCCCGAACGCACCGGGCATGCTCGACGAGCATTACGGCCTGAAGAAGTAATCAGGTCCCAGACGTGAAAAAGCCCTCGGACGAGTGATTGTCCGAGGGCTTTTTTTGTTGTTGAACGCTTCTTTGCCCGGTCTGCCCCCATCGCGAGCAGGCTCGCTCCCACAGGGCTCGTCTTCGATCACAGGATCTGTGTCGATTGAAGATCAATTGTGGGAGCGACCCTGCTCGCGATGGGGCCGGAATCAACGACAAAAAAAAACCGCCCGATCTTTTAAGGATCGGGCGGCTCTTTCACACCTGGGGTTCAGTCAGGCGATCAAGGGTATTGCTGGACGGTGCCTTGTTGCTGGCCGCCATACTGCTGACCCGGAATCGCCTTGAGGTTGACCTCGACACGGCGGTTCTGTGCACGGCCATTGACGTCGCCGTTGCTGGCAATCGGGTTATCCGGCCCGGCGCCACGGGCGCTCAGGTTGGCACCGCTCACGCCTTGCGACGTCAGGTAGGTCGCCACACTCTGCGCACGACGCTGGGACAGGTCCATGTTGTGCTGACGGCTGCCGGTGCTATCGGTATAACCGACGATCTCGATCTGGTTCTGGTTGAACTCTTTCAGCGAGCCGGCCAGGTTGTTCAGTGGCTGGTAGAAGCTCGGGGCGATGTTCGCCGAATCGGTGGCGAACGTGATGTTACCCGGCATGATCAGCTTGATCTGATCGCCCTGGCGCTGCACTTCAACACCGGTGTTGGCCATGCTGGCCCGCAGTTTTTTCTCCTGCTGGTCGGCGTAGTAGCCATAACCGGCAGCGGAGGCACCGCCCAGAGCCGCGCCGATCAATGCCCCTTTACCACGGTTATCGTGGTTGATGGCCGCACCCGCCACAGCACCTGCCAGAGCGCCGAGACCACCGTATTTGGCGGTTTTGCTCATACCCGTGGAGCCACCATCCGCCTGCCCCTGGTTGTCGTACGGGTTGGGCGAGGCACAACCGGACAACAGCGCCACGGCTGTAGCAACAATAATCAAACGACGCGTGGTGAACATGTAGAGCTCCTACTTTTTACATTCTGTGGTGCAACGAACTTAAGCATCGAACCATTGCGGGCGTTGGATCGTCTCGCTGGACAAAAATTCCGCCCGTTACAATTCAAGCCCGAACAAAAGGATTTTCGCGCATTTCATCGCCAAGTCGGGTGTCGGGACCATGCCCGGCTACCACGGTGGCCTCCTCGTCGAGGGTGTACAGACGCTGCTTGATCGAGCGCACGATAGTTGCCTGATCGCCGCCCCACAAATCCGTGCGCCCCACTCCGCGACGAAACAGGGTATCGCCGGCAATCAACAGCTTCGCGTCGGAAAACCAGAAGCTCATGGAACCCGGCGTATGCCCGGGCGTGTGCAGCGCCACACCGCAACCGCAAGCCAATTCTTCATCATCGGCCAGCCAGCGGTCCGGTGATGGCACTGGCGTGTAGGGCACGCCGAACATCTGGCACTGCATCTCCAGATTGTCCCAGAGGAATTGATCTTCTTTGTGCAGGTGCAAGGTGGCGCCGGTTTTCTCCTTCAACTGACCGGAGGCCAGGAAGTGATCGAGATGCGCGTGAGTGTGAATGATGCTGACCACTTTGAGGCCCAATGCATCGAGCCGAGCCAGGATCAACTCATGGTTGCCTCCCGGATCGACGACAATGGCCTTTTTCGTTACCGGATCGCCGATGATCGTGCAGTTGCACTGCAAAGGACCGACAGGGAAGGTTTCTCGAATGAGGGTGGCTGGCCGGGACATCGCAGAGGGCTCAATCAACAGGGATGGGTAATGTTCGCACAAATCGGCGCCCGGCAATTTGCCGCCCTGTGTAACTTTAGTTTCACCCTTAACCCAACACGCCCAGCTCCTTCGCCCGTGCAACCGCCTGCGTACGCCGCTCCACCCCGAGCTTGCTGTTGATGTGGCTGGCGTGGGTTTTGACCGTGTGCAGGGAAATAAACAGCTGATCGCTGATCTCCTGGTTCGAACAGCCTTGGGCGATCAGGCGCAGCACAGACAGTTCCCGCGTACTGAGCTGTTCTGCCGCTGCGGTGGATTCCAGCGCCGGGCGGACCACCGGCGTCGGAAGTTTCTCCGCCAGGTCCTGGCAAACGGTCGTCGGCGCACAGAGTTGAAGCTGTCCACGCAGCCAGTCCGGGTGCTCGGCCAACAACCTGTCGAACGGTTGCAGCACGCCACCGGCAGCCGCCTCTAACGCCTGGCCCAAGGCCTTGCGAGCCTCGGGTTCGCGTCCAGTGCTCAGCAACAACGAGGTTATTTGTGTCAGTGCCATCGTACTGAGCAACTGCCGACCGGTTTGCTGACCACGTTCGAGCAAAGCATTCAAACGCCCCTCGGCCAGCATCGGTTGGCCCTGAATAACCTCCAGCAAAGCTTGCTGCAGCTCGATGTGCAGTGGCAGTTGCGGGTGGAATTCCGGAGGCGCCGCCGGGTGTTCGCCGTTGTAGGTCTGACTCAATCTCGTCAGCCATGCTTCGGCCAGATCGGTGCGGCCCTGGGCCAGCCAGAGTTCGCATTTGACCAGCGTGATCATCGCCAGATAGTAGATGGGCGGCACGTCCCAAATGTGCATCAGCCGTTCGGCTTCGGCCAGCTCGGCAAAGGCCTTGGCGAACTCGCCACTGCTGCCTTCCAGCCGCGCGATCACGCAGTGGCCGATCAGCACGCTGATGTCGCGGCAGGCACGTGCCTCGCTCAACCCGACCTGCAACCGCACCTTCGCCGCTTGTGGTTGCAGGCGCTGCGCCAGCAGAAATCCTTCGTACAAGGCCAGTCTCGCGCGTACCGCATAAAGCCGTTGCGGAGATAAACCTTGCAGACGTTGCAATCCTTGACGGACTTCATCCAGCGAACGAAGGATTTCCCCGCGCGCCTGCAGCACACGGGCGCGGTCGTAGTGGGCCAGCGCTTCGAACAACGGATTGCCAACCCGCTGTGCCAACTCCAGAGAATCCCGGTTCAACTCGCGTGCGCG
Source organism: Pseudomonas sp. MIL9 (assembly GCF_016887925.1). Taxonomy (NCBI): domain Bacteria; kingdom Pseudomonadati; phylum Pseudomonadota; class Gammaproteobacteria; order Pseudomonadales; family Pseudomonadaceae; genus Pseudomonas; species Pseudomonas sp. MIL9. The sequence goes on from NZ_JAFEHE010000014.1 coordinate 38,842, forward strand.
CCACAAGTCGCCATCGGCGATGGCGAGGTTGGACAGGGTCGAGAGGCACATCAACCGCTGTCCGTAGCGTTTGCACGGAAGGCTTTCCAGCGCCTCGCTGCAATAGAGCAGCGTGAGTTCGCGGTTGCCGCGCCCGCGAGCGATGATCCCGCTCAGTGCCAGCCACTGTGCCAGCATGGATTTCTGCGCGGTGGCCGACGGGGCCGGCAGGAAGCGACTCAAATGGCTCGACAGCTCCTCGGCCGCATCCAGTTGACAGGCCAGCCCCAACGCCCAGCTGTAGAGCACGATCAGACGCGGCGTGCTGATCAGCAGACTGTCGGGCAAGTCCATTTTCCAGCGCAGCAACATGCCGACGTTTTGCTCGGCCAGCAATTGCTCTTCGGAAAGGTTTTGTACCAGGTTCGCCGCCACATCCAGGTGTCCGGCGCGCAAGGCCTGCTCCACTGCTTCGTCGAGCAACCCCTGGGCATTGAACCAGCGACAGGCACGCAGGTGCAGGCTCGCGGCCGGCACCACTGGCTGTGCGGTAGGCCGCGTGCGCAGCAGATCGGAGAACAGGTGGTGATATCGATACCAGTGGCCGTGTTCGTCCAGCGGCACCAGGAAAACCTGGTGCGCCGCCAGAAAGCGCAGGATCTCGGCGCTGTCATGCGCGTCGCGAATGGCGTCGCACAGCTCGCTGCAAAAACGTTCCTGGGGCGCCGTGTCGTAAAGGAAGGACTGAACCTCGGCGGGCAGGCAATCGATCACTTCTTCAAGCAGATAATCGCGGATCAGTCCCTCTCCGCCGTGCAGCGCCTGGGGCAATGCTCCTTGGCTGCCGGCCTCCGAGGCCGCCAGCAACCAGAAGCGCAACCCGGCAACCCAACCTTCGCTGCGCTGGATCAGGCTTTCCAGGGCCTCACCGCGCAATGAGCTGCTGTGCCGGTCGAGCAGGGTCAAGGCTTCGTCGTGGGTCAGGCGCAAGTCCTGTTCATTCAGCTCGAGCAGTTGCCGCGACAAGCGCAGCCGCGCCAGATGCCAGTCAGGGCGCTGGCGACTGGTGACCATGACCAGCAAGCCGTCGGGCAAATGATTGAGGAAAAACTGCAGGCAGCGATCAAGCACCGGCCCCTGGGCCAGATGATAGTCATCGAGCACGAGTAACAGCGGCGTCGCTGTCGAAAGGTGTACCGCCAGCTCGTCGAGCAAGCCGTCCAGCCATTCCTCGAAAGCAAACGGCTGATGCCGCTGGCGCATCTTCAACAGCCCCAGGGACTGCCTGCCCAGTTGCGGAAAATAGTCCTGAAGGCCTTCGAGCAAGCGTTCGAGGAATCGACCCGGATCACTGTCTCGCGGACTCAATCCCAGCCAAAGGCTTTGCCAATGGACCGGCAGCGACTGACAGAACTCCACCGCCAACGAACTTTTCCCGAACCCTGCCGGTGCACTGACCAGTAACAGCCGACCATTGAGCCCGGCACTCAGACGCTCGCAAAGACGAGGCCGCAGCACATGGCCGTCGGGCAAGGGTGGTCGGAAAAAACGCCCGGCCAGCGTGGCGACGGCAACGCTTGCAGGGCCTGGTGGAGGGAACAGATCAGTCATGGCCGGCTCTTGTTTGAATTGCGAATGGCGGCGTTGCAGATGTCCGCAGACTAGCGGTAAACGAAGTGGTTATGAAGGTTATTGCTACAAATGACTACAAAAAGTCTACGAACAAAAGATCACAGCCTCGTTTCACTCGATGGCTCGGACATTGAAATGAGGCCGCCAGCTTTATCAACGCACAAAAAAAACGCCCCGAACCAGTCGGGGCGTTTCTAGAGGATGCGGCCTCTGTTCAGTGCACGTTAGCGAACACCATCCTGACGCAAGGCTGCCGGGGTGAAGTCGCTGGTGGTGGCCGTGAAGCCGAAGTCGTACGCAGACTTTTCTTCGTTCTTCATGCCCAATGCCAGGTAACGGCCCGATTGCAGGTCGTACAAGGCTTCCAGGGCATACCACGGTACTTGCTTGTCGTAGTAGTTCTCGGCATGAGCCTCGGCGACACGCCACAGTTGGTTACGACCATCGTAGTGATCGATCACCGCTGCTTGCCAGGTGTCTTCGTCGATGTAGAAGTCACGCTTGGCATAGATATGGCGCTGACCTTCCTTCAAGGTGGCAACCACATGCCAGACGCGACGCAGCTCGTAACGCGCCAGGTCCTGGTTGATGTGACCGGCCTTGATGATGTCGGTGTACTTCAGACTCGGGTCGTCGAGCTTGTAGGCGTCGGAGGCGATGTACATCTCTTTCTTGCCTTCGAGTTTCCAGTCGTAACGATCCGGCGCACCGTTGTACATGTCCAGGTTGTCGGAGGTGCGCAGGCCATCGGCTGCGGTACCCGGCCCGTCATAGGACACTTGCGGCGCACGACGCACACGGCGCTGACCGGCGTTGTAGACCCACGCCGAACGCGGTTCCTTAACCTGGTCGAGGGTTTCGTGCACCAGCAGCACACCACCGGCCAGACGTGCCGGAGCGGTCACTTTCTGCTTGAAGTAGAACAGGATGTTGCCCGGGTTTTTCGGGTCGTAGTCCTTCATCTTGTCGCGGAACACGAACTGGTCCTGGAAGTACACCAGGCTGAACGAACCGTTTGGCTGCGGCGTAGCCTGGGTGACCAGGCGGGTTACGCTGCCGCCGCGATAGCGGGTGATGTGGTTCCAGATGACTTCAACGCCGCTTTTCGGAATCGGGAACGGCACTGCGGTCTCGAAGTTTTCCAGACCGTTACCGCCGGATACCAGATTGGTATTGGTGGCGTTGCGCTTGATGGCGGCGAACACGTCATCCGGCACGGTAGCGCCACGATGGGACGGGTAAACCGGCATCTTGAAGGTTTCCGGGTAACGCTTGAACATCGCGTACTGGCCCGGGGCGAGTTTGTCCTTGTACTGCTCGACGTTCTGCGCCGTGATGATGAACAGCGGTTTTTCGCTGGCGTACGGATTGGACAGGAAACCTTTGCTGTCGACGGAACCGGCGTTCTTCGGCATGGGTTTCCAGGCCGGGATCGAACCGTCGGCGTTACCCGCCATTTCGGCCCCCATGGGGGTCAGGCTCTTGCCCAGCTTGTCCGCCTCGGCTGCCGGGACCGCCGCCATGACACTGGTCGCCAGCAGCGAAAGCCCCAGAACACCGGCGTGGAACAGACTCTTTGTTATTTTCATATGTGCGTTCGTCCTGAAAATACAGTGCTTAGAAGTTCACGCCGAAGCTGAGCGCAACGAAGTCGCGGTCATCCACGGTGGTGTACTTGCCGTCGAAGAAGTTGGTGTAAGCCAGGCTCGCGGTGTAGGTGTTCTGGTACTCGGCGTCCAGACCCAGGCTGACCGCTTTGCGACCTTCCTCGAAGTTGCCGCCAGGGCCAGGGGAGTAACCGCTCACGTCATGGGACCAGGCGACGTTCGGCTTGAGGTTCACACCGGCGAACACGTCGTTGTATTCCCAAATGGCCCGACCGCGATAACCCCAGGAAGTGGCTGTCGTGAAGCCGTCATCGTTGCAATTGCGGCTGAGGTTGTTGGTAGCAGCACCTGGACCTGCACCGTTGATGGTGCTGGTGTTGAGCGCCACGCAGGTGTTCTGACCGCCGGTGGCAGGCAGCTCGCCAGGCCCGTAGACCGGATCACGGCCGTAGCGGACGTCGGAGGTGCTTTCCAGGCCGCCGACGTGGGTCACGCCCACTTCACCGACCAGGGTCAGACGGCTGGCGCCCATGACCTGATCGAAGAAGTGCGTCAGGGTGGTCTGGAACTGGGTGATTTCCTTACGACGATAGCCGTGCAGATCCGAGCCCGGTGGAGCGGAAAGCAGCGAAGCGTTGGTCAGCGAGCCGCCCAAAGGACGTACGCCGGCGAACAGGATGTCGGTGGAGTTGAGCTGCACCGGTGCGTTCGGACGGTAGCTGACTTCACCGCTCCACGCCGTGCCGGTAGGCAGGGTGGTGGAGAAGCTCAAGCCGTACAGGCGAATGTCTTCCGGATATTCGACGAAGTAGCTCGAGTTACCCGCGACAATCAGCGGCGCCAGCGCCTGCAACTGCGCCGGCAGCGCCCTGACCCCGGCAAAGGTCGACGCCGGAGCACCGGTGGCGCTGAAGATCGGCGCACGGCTGTGGTAATTCATGAAGTAGGCACCGAATTCGGTGTCCAGCGGATCGAACATGTATTTGAAGGACGCGCCCCATTGGCCGCTGTCCCGTGCATCGCGGTCGCCGGAACGACGCACCAGCACACCTTCGTTGTCGACGTCGACGCCCAGTCGGGTCAGCGTAGGCAAGGCCGCGGCCGGAATGGTCGAACGTTTGTTCAGCACACGCAGGTTGTTGTCGCAGCCGTCGGCGATGATGTCCGGCTGGGAGAAGAAGGTGCCGCAGTTGTCGACGACGGTCTGGTCCCATTCCAGCTGGTAGAACGCTTCGGCCGACAGGTTTTCGGTGAGGCTCTGGGACACGTAGAACATGTTGACCGGGATCAGGCCTTCCTTGATCTCGGCACCCGGACGACGGAACGCGGACACGTCGATCGGGTTGATGGAGTTGATGCCGCCGCCGATGAAGGTACTTTCACCCCAGCTCACCACCTGCTTGCCCAGACGCACGGAACCTGGCTGATCGGCAATGGAATAGTTGTGATAAACGAAGGCATCGAGGATCTCGCCACCAGCGGACTTGGCGCCTTCCTTGCGATTGTCGTCGCTGATGTCCTTGAACGGACGACTCTCGTCCTTCAATTCAAAGTCGTACCAGTATTTGCCACGGACGAAGACACCGGTATCGCCGTACTTCAGTTCCAGGTCGTGGATGCCCTTGAAGATCTTCGAGAAGGTTTCCCCGCTCTTGAAGTTCAGGTGACCGTCATCGGAAGTCTGGGACAAGCCATGGCCGCCGTTGTTGACGCCGATGAGGTTCTTGTTCGGCTGCTGGGTAGACCAACTGGCACCAATGGACAGGGACGAGTCGAACTGGCCTTCGATTTCACCAACGTTGAAACTGACGCCGAATGCTGGCCCGGCGAGCGTAGAGGCAAGACTGACGGCCAGAGGCAGTTTTGCCCGGCGCCAGAACTGATTTACTGATGTCATCGACGCTACTCCATGTGCATTTTATTGTTATGGCAGTGAGCACTTCTAAAAACGTTGTGGATGACGGGGAGCCAAGGCATCCCGAAGTCATTCCAAAATTGCATCGCCCCGTTTTGTGCGTTTGCTCCGTTCTTAAAAATCCTTGAGCGGACTATAGCCAGCAGGTAGTAGTGCTTGATCCCTCTAAAGTGTGATTTGCACCTGTCAGCCACTCTGGAACAGTCCTTTTGCCAGACCGACGCCCGTCGGCAGGGCAAGGATGGCTTAATTTTCTGATTTGACAAGCCAAGCGCTTGCTTGGTGGGGCCGGCGTGCCCTTTTGGGCACGCCGGAACACGCTTAAAGCGTGGAAAGGAAGGTACTGTTGTTGGCTTGCCATTCAGTGATATCGACGCGAATTCGCTTCTTGTCGAGCTTGCCGACACTGGTCTTGGGAATTTCAGTAACAAGGGCGATCTGACTCGGGATCGCCCACTTGCTCAGGTGCCCCAGTTCCACGAATGGCTTGAGGTGTTCCTTGAGTTCCCGGGCATCGATAACATGGCCTTCGCGGACCACCAGCAAGGCAAACGGCCGCTCGCCCCATTGCGGATCGGCAATGCCCACCACTGCTACTTCGCGTACCGCCGCATGGCGACTGATCAGGTCTTCGAGGTCCAGGGAGGACACCCACTCACCGCCGGTCTTGATCACGTCCTTGATCCGGTCGCGAATGTCGATCACGCCCATGCTGTCCAGGGTCGCCACGTCACCCGTGTGCAGCCAGCCCCCGGCCCAGAGCTCGGCGCCCTTCTGCGGCTCTTTGAAATACCCCTCGGTCAGCCATGGCGCACGCAGCACCAGCTCGCCCTGGGTCTCGCCATCGGCGGGCAGGAAATTGCCATCGGTGTCGATGATCGCCGCTTCCACCAGTGGCCCCGGTACGCCAGCCTTGATCCGATAAGTCGTGCGTTCGTCTTCGCTGCCGGCCATCAACTCGTCGTTGAGGTGCGCGCAGGAGACCAGTGGCCCGGTTTCCGACATGCCATAAGCGGCCGTCAACTGAATGCCCTTGGCCTTCGCCGCTTCGTACAGGGCACGATTGAGTGCACTGCCGCCGATGACGATTTTCCAGCCAGCGAAATCGGTGTTTTGCGCCGCCTTGGCATTGAGGACCATTTGCAGGATGGTCGGCACACAATGAGAGAAAGAGACCTTTTCCTTGCGCCACAGCTCCACCAGAAACTCCGGGTCATAGCGCCCGGGATAAACCTGCTTGAGCCCGAGCATGGTCGCCACATAGGGCAGGCCCCAGGCATGCACATGGAACATCGGCGTGATCGGCATGTACACGTCGCTGGTGCCCAGCAGGCGCACGCTGTCGATCGCGCCCATGATGGTCGACACGCCCATGGTGTGCAGCACCAGTTGTCGATGGCTGAAGTACACGCCTTTGGGATTACCGGTGGTGCCGGTGGTGTAGAAGGTCGTTGCGACCGAGTTTTCGTCGAAATCCTGGAAGTCGTATTGCGGGCTCGCAGCCGCCAGCAGTTGCTCGTACTCGCCGACCAGGTTCGGCAGGTCGGCGGTCTTTTCCGGCAGGTCGGTCAGCAGCAGGGTTTTCTCGACCGTGGTCAGGTGCCCGGCAATCGCGTTGTACAGCCCCACGAACTCGCTGTTGACCAGTACAAAGCGGTCCACGGCGTGGTTCATGGTGTAGAGGATCTGTTCCGGCGACAGGCGCACGTTGATGGTGTGGATGACCGCGCCGATCATCGGAATGGCAAACATGCATTCCAGATAACGATGGCTGTCCCAATCCATCACCGCCACGGTGTCCCCAGGCTTGACCCCGGCCTCTGTCAGCACATTGGCCAACCGCGCGACCCGTTCGATCAAGGTCGGATAGCTGTAGCGCAACTGGTCGCGGTAAACGATCTCGCGCGTTTTCTCATAGCGCGCCCCGGACATCAGCAGCCGTTTGATCAGCAGCGGATACTGGTAAGCGCCTTCGGCTGGGGGGATAACGCGAGTCTGCAACATAAGAATCCCTTTTCTGACTGCACGGTCGTGGCTGAAAGTAAGCACTCTAGTGCCCTTGATCGCCAGCCAAATCAGCCAAAGGAATGATTTGCAGAGCCGCACAAATGCTAGCGTTGCGCCAGCATTTGTCGGTATGCACAGCGCTCAGGCCGTTTGTCCTGCCAAAGCCTCCGAGGGCGTGCGCGGGAAGACCAGGGCCGCGACGAAGGTCAATGCCGCAATCGCCGCCAAAATCAGATAGAGCCCGACCAATCCCTGGAGCGGTTCGACGTAAGAGATCAGAGGGATGGCGGTGGCGCTGGCGCCGAAAGACAGGCAGTAACGCAACGCAAAGACCCGTGATTGCCATTGAGGCGCAACGAAATTGGCAACCATCGCATCGTTGACCGTGACTTGGCCGAACACCACGAACATGAACGCCGCCCCCAACGCAATCACGCCCCAGCCTTCGCCATAGGCGAGTGCGAAGAGCAGCGGTGCCTGGCACATCGTCAGCACCACGAATGGCCACTTGAGACTGACGCGATGCAATACCCGGCCAATGCTCAACTGAGCCACGGCGCCAAAGGCGTAAGCCAGGCTGACCACGACACCCAAGGTTTGCGGCGAAGCGAACAACTCGTGCAACCGCTCCTGGAACAGTTTCGGATAAGTCATCGTCGTCGCGTTGAACACCACGCCGCCGGTCGCCGTGGCCAATGCCAGCACGCCGAACACCAACGCCATGGAGATTCGCTGACCGCCCGCCCCTTTGAGCGGCGTGTGGGGACGCTTGGGGACAGGCTCCTCACGCACCTGCAAGGCGAACCCGACACCCAGTACCATCGCCACCACACCCGGCAGAATGAACGCCGCACGCCAGCCGAAATGCGCCACCAGCAGCCCGGTGATCAGCGCTGAAAACGCCACGCCCAGGTTGCCCCACATGCCATTGATGCCGATCTCCCGGCCACGGTTTTGTGCGTAGGCCACCAGCATCGCGGTGCCCACCGGATGGTAGATCGCTGCAAACATCCCGATCAGCGTCAGACCCAGCACCAACATCGGGGCGCTGTGACTCAAGCCGGTAAAAATCGCTGAAGCGCCAATGCCGAAGAAAAAAACCAGCATCATTCGCCGTCGGCTCCAGTGATCCCCCAGCCAGCCGGCCGGCAAGGAACAAGCGCCAAAGGCGATGAATCCGCCCAGGGACAAGCCGATCAGCGCCGCGAAATCGAGGGCAAACGCCTGCGTCATGCCGAGCACCGCGGCGGGAAATATGAGCATGAACATGTGGTCGATCACATGGGCGGCATTGATGTAGCGGATTACGTTTCTGGACTGGTTCATCGCGGCACGCTTTACGTTGGAGTGAGCGACCTATGCTAAGTTGGCGAAAAAGCGCATTCCTGACAACAAAGTCATCGGATCTGACATGTTAATCAGCCATTTCCAGCACGGGCCGGTCAGTGCCTATCCGCGAGATTACGTGGATGGCGCACACCAGGAACTTCATCAACATCGCGAAGCGCAGTTACTGTATGCCGTGTGCGGGATGATGCGAGTGGTGACAGCGCAGGGTGCGTGGATCATTCCACCGACCCGCGCCGTGTGGATTCCGCCAAAGGTGGAACATGAGATTTTCATGTCCGGGGAGGTGCGCATGCGCTCGCTCTTCATCGACGCCGAACTGTCGCCGGCGAACCTGCAGCAGTGCTGTGTACTGGCGGTCACGCCGCTGCTGCGCGAGCTGATCGTGCGGGCAGTGCAAGGCCCGCAGCACGCTGAAAATCCTCTGATTCAGCAACTGATGCTGCAAGAGCTGGCCAGCCTGGAAAACCTTGCGCTGCACATACCCATGCCCGAGGATCGGCGCTTGCAGAGCATCTGTCTGGCACTGCTGCAAAAACCTGATCACCTCAACACGCTGGAGGACTGGGCGCAGCAGGTCGGCGCCAGTTCACGCACTCTGGCACGACTGTTTCAGCAACAGCTCAAGATGACTTTCAATGACTGGCGCCAGCAACTGCGCTTGATGGAAGCCCTGCCCCGTCTGCTCGCCGGGGAAAGCGTGCAGAGCGTCGCGCAGGACCTGGGTTACGGCAGCGCCCGCGCGTTCAGCGCGATGTTCCGTCGTTTGCTGGGAGAAAATCCCCGGCAATACCTGAACACCCTGAACAAGCTGAGCGAACTCGGCGCCACGTAGGATCAGTGCATCTCGGTAAACGCGAGTTTCACACCGATTGCAATCAGTACGGCGCCCATGGTGCGGTCGAACCAGTGCCCCATGCGGGCGAAACCGGCACGCACACGTTGCTGGCTGAACAGCATCGCCACCAGGCAGAACCAGGTCGCGGTCGCGGCGGCCAGGTAAATTCCGTAGCCGGCTTGCACCATCAGCGGTGTGTGAGGATTGATCACGACGGTGAACAGCGACAGGAAAAACAGCGTGGCTTTCGGGTTGAGGCCATTGGTCACGAAACCCGAAGTGAAGGCGCCACGGGCCGTGCGTTCGCCCCCTTCCTTGTGCAGATCATCCGCCACCGGTTTGGCCGGTTGCGCCCGCAGGGCCTTGAAGCCGATGTAGAGCAAGTAAGCGGCGGCGGCCCACTTCAAGGCATTGAACAGCACGATCGACTGCGACACGATCAGGCCGATGCCCAGCAGCGAATAGCCGACGTGCAGGAAGATCGCGGTGCCGACACCGAGCGCCGTCCAGGTGCCGGCACGACGACCGTGGGTCACACTCTCACGCACCACCACAGCAAAGTCCGGGCCGGGGCTGGCCACGGCCAGCAGGTGAATCAGGGCCACGGTCAAGAACTCTGTCCAGTACATGAAGGCTCCTTTTTGGACAAGCGTAACTGGTTGTTTCATCTGGTAGGCTCGGCAGATTACGCTTTCAGTTCATTGCACAAAAGGTACAGTTGATGACGAACATTCGCCGCGCCGTTTTCCTCGACCACCCGTCCCTGGATCTGGGCGACCTCGACCTCAGCCCGTTGCGCGATTGTTTCAGCGAGTTGCAGCTATACCCCCAGACCCTGCCGGATCAGGTGATCGAGCATCTCAAGGGCGCCACCGTCGCCATCACCAACAAAATCCGGATCGACGCCGCCGCCATGGCCGCCAGCCCCGAGCTGAAGCTGATCCTCATCACGGCCACCGGCACCAACAACGTCGACCTCGCTGCCGCCCGCGCCCACGGGATTACCGTCTGCAACTGCCAGGGCTACGGCACGCCTTCGGTGGCCCAGCACACCCTCATGTTGTTGCTCAACCTGGCCACACGTCTGGCTGATTATCAGAAAGCTGTCGGTGAAGGCCGCTGGCAACAAGCCAGGCAGTTCTGCCTGCTGGACTACCCGATCGTCGAACTGGAAGGCAAAACCCTCGGTTTGCTCGGTCACGGCGAACTCGGCGGCGCGGTCGCGCGACTGGCCGAAGCCTTTGGCATGCGCGTGCTGTTGGGTCAGATTCCAGGCCGCCCTGCCCGCCCGGATCGCTTGCCGCTGGAAGAACTGCTGCCGCAGATCGACGCGCTGACCCTGCACTGCCCGCTCAACGAACACACCCGCCATTTCATCGGCGCCCGCGAACTGGCCTCGATGAAACCCGGCGCTTTCGTGGTCAACACCGCCCGTGGCGGCCTGATCGACGAGCAAGCGCTGGCCGATGCCTTGCGCAACGGCCATCTGGGTGGCGCCGCCACCGACGTACTGAGCGTCGAACCGCCGACCCATGGCAATCCGCTGCTGGCCCACGATATCCCGCGACTGATCGTCACCCCGCACAACGCCTGGGGCAGTCGCGAAGCGCGGCAACGAATCGTGGGCCAAGTCACGGAAAACGCTCTGGCGTACTTCAGCGGTAAGGCGCTGCGGGTCGTCAGTTGATAAACTGCGGCACTTTTTTCCACAGGAGCAGTTATGGATCCGCGCAGTGAAGTACTGCTTCGTCAGGCCGAGTTATTCCAGGGTTCGGTGCTGCTGGCCGGTTTACCCGCCGACGACTTGCTCGGTCGCCTGCCGGCCGCTCACGGCTGGTGCTGGCACGCCGGCGACCAGGCGGCCCTGGATGCGCGCTTTGCCGAGCGCAGCCATTTTGGCGTGAATGTCCCGCAGCGCGAGTTCGACAGCGCGGTGGTGTTCCTGCCCAAGTCCAAGGACCTGACCGACTACATCCTCAACGCCGTGGCTTCGCGCCTGGAAGGTCGTGAGGTGTTTCTGGTCGGCGAGAAAAAAAGCGGTATCGAGGGGGCGGCCAAGCAACTGAACCCGTTCGGCAAGCCACGCAAGCTCGACAGCGCGCGCCATTGCCAGCTCTGGCAAGTCACCGTGGTCAATGCACCGGCAGCCAAACCGCTGGAAAGCCTGGCCCAGGAATACGAATTGCCGCTGGCGGAAGGCCCGCTCAAGGTCATCAGCCTGCCGGGCGTGTTCAGCCATGGTCGCCTGGATCGCGGTAGCGCGCTGTTGCTTGAGCATCTGGATAAACTGCCAAGCGGCCATTTGCTGGATTTCGGCTGCGGCGCCGGTGTGCTGGGGGCGGCGGTCAAACGTCGCTACCCGCATAACCAGGTCACTTTGCTGGACGTGGATGCGTTCGCCGCCGCCAGCAGTCGCTTGACCCTGGCTGCCAACGGTCTGGAAGCAGACGTCATTACCGGTGACGGCATCGATGCCGCACCGATGGGCTTGAGTGCAATCCTGAGCAATCCACCGTTTCATGTGGGTGTCCATACCGACTACTTCGCCACCGAGAACTTGCTGCGAAAAGCCGCCAAACATCTGAAAAATGGCGGCGAACTGCGCTTGGTGGCGAACAGCTTCCTGAAGTATCAACCACTGATCGAAGAGCATCTGGGCGTGTGCGCGATCAAGGCCGAAGGACAGGGTTTCAGAATCTACCGGGCCAAGCGCGGATAAGAAATTTCTGCTTGCCGAATGGATTTTGCCTAGGCAGAATCCGCTCCGTCCTAGGGGAGTAGTCTCCCACGAGCGCCACGCTCGTCCGGCATGCGTCAACATACTTGGTCCTCAGACCATGGCGTATGCGACCCAAGCGTCCACATCAGATGGATCGCCGGGGTTTGACAAGACCTATGACACGAACACCTTACCCGGGGCGGGAAGGCTGTACGTGTCATAGCCGTGTCGACCCGCCCCTTAGGAAACCCCCTGATGCTGGATTCACTACTCGTACCTACCGCAATCGTTGCCTTGGCCGAAATCGGCGACAAGACGCAACTGCTCGCGCTCATTCTCGCCGCTCGCTTCCGCAAACCCTGGCCAATCATCGCCGGGATCATCGCCGCGACCCTGGCCAACCACGCAGCAGCCGGCGCGGTAGGCGCCTGGGTGGGAAGTTTCTTCTCGAATACGATGCTGCACTGGATCCTCGCGGCGAGCTTCGCCGCCACTGCGCTGTGGACCCTGGTGCCGGACAAGATGGATGACGACGAAGCCAGCACCGCCCGCAAGTTCGGACCGTTCCTGACCACGTTGATTGCGTTCTTCCTCGCCGAAATCGGCGACAAGACTCAGATCGCGACGGTGATGCTCGCCGCGCAATATCCGGAGCTGTGGCTGGTGATCATCGGCACCACGCTGGGCATGTTGATTGCCAACGTACCCGTGGTTCTGGCAGGTAACTTTGCCGCTGAAAAATTGCCACTGACGCTGATTCGCCGGCTGGCGGCTTCGGCCTTTTTCATCCTCGCCATCGTGGCGGTGTACAAGGCGATGCAGAGCAGCGGCTGGGTTTGACCACAACCCTGTGGCGAGGGGGCTTGCCCCCCCTCGCCACATCATCACTGCCGCAAGATCAGGACTTCTTGGCCTGCTCGTAAAGCGGCATGACTTTCGGGATGGCCGCCTGCAACGACGCAATACGACTCGATGAAGCCGGGTGGGTGCTCATGAACTCCGGCGGGGCACCTTCCGAAGCCTTGCTCATCTTGTTCCACAGGGTGATCGCGGCATTCGGGTTGTAACCGGCGCGCGCGGCCAGTTCGAGACCAATCAAGTCCGCCTCGTTTTCATTGGCGCGGCTGTTGGGCAAGGTCATGCCGTAGTTGGCCACGGTGTCGGCCAGCGCCAGGCTGTCCTGACTCAATCCGAGCAAGGCACCGGCGCCCTGCTTGGCCATTTCGATGCCATAGGCCTTGGACATCGCCTCGCGACCGTGCTCGCGCAGGGCGTGGGCGATTTCATGGCCGAGGATGGCGGCGATTTCATCGTCAGTCAGTTTCAGGCTGTCCATCAGGCCCGTGTAGAAAATGATCTTGCCACCCGGCCCGCAGTTGGCGTTGAGCTCATCGCTCTTGATCAGATTGACTTCCCACTTCCACTGGGCCGAATCCGGACGAAACACCGGAGCCTGGGCAATCAGTCGATCGGAGATCGCCTGAATCCGCTTGGCATCGCTACTGGTCTTGTCCAGCACACCCTGAGTGCTCGCCTCGCCTACCGTCTTTTGATAAGACTGGGCGTACATCTGATTAACCTCATCGGTGGACAACATGCTGAACATGTATTGCTTGCGCTCAACGCCTACAGCACCGCCGCTGGTCGTGTTGACCGACTGACACCCGGCCAGCAGCAGACTCGCGCTCAGCCCACACAACACCCATGTCTTGTTCATCAAAAAACTCCGTAAAAACATGCCCGTATCCTATGCGCGCAAATGTATCGACGCCAGATACAACGGATGTAAGACGCTGATTTCTTGCAAAGCGCTCACCGCTGCAGGAAAAAAATTCACAAACCGATGCACGCCACGACCACTCTTGGTTCATTTACGACCTCGAACACGCCAAAACAGTCATTTCGTCCACGTCTGCTAATGCCTGCTCTACTTCCTGCCGATACACCACCGCAGTCGTCTTTTCGCGTGCGGAGCCCCCATGAAATTCAAGTCAATCCAGTTTTCCGTGGCAGCCCTTGCCGGTGCCATTGTTCTAAGCGTCGTGGCAGCACTGGTTGTTTATGCACTGTTTTCCGGGGCACGGACGCAAGACATGGTCCAGGAGCGGACCCAGGCGCAATTCGAGCAGGTGATCGAACAACGCCTGACGTCGCTGGCGCAAACCCAGGTCAGCCAGATTCAGCGTGAACTCGAAGCGCCACTGCTGATCGCCGGCGGACTGGTGCGGGTCAACGCACTCATCGGGACGCAGGGTGCCGATGGCCAGCCTTCGCTGAGCCTCAGCCGTGAGCAGTTGATCGGCCTGATCAAGGAAAACGTCGCCAGGAACCCGAAAATCCTCGGCACCTACATCGGCTGGGAAAAGGACGCGCTGGATCACAACGATGCGGCCTACATCGGGACCAAAGTCGTCGGCATCGACCCCGCCAACGGGCGCTTCCTGCCGTGGTGGTTCCGCAACGAGGACGGCAGCCTCGGCCTGGACAAACTGGTGGACGTCGACGACCAGAAAACCCTGTCCACCGGCGTGCGCGCCAGCGAGTACTACCTGTGCTCGAAGGAAACCAGGAAATCCTGCGTGATTGATCCGGCGCCCTACAAGGTCGGCGACAAGATCGTCATGCTCGCTTCGTTTATCGAACCGATCATGCTCAACGGCGCCTTCCAGGGCATCGTCGGCGCTGACCTGTCGGTGAACTTCATCCAGGAAATGCTGCTCGGCGCCAACCAGAAGCTCTACAGCGGTGCCGGTGAAATGGCCCTGATCGGCGGCAACGGCCGGATCGTCGCCTATACCAAGGACTCGACCAAGTTCGGCGAAAAGGTCAGCGACATCCTCGACAGCAAGCAAATCGCCAACATGGCCAATCTCAAGCGCGGCGAAGTCACCTATACCGTCGACAAAAACCAGGGCCGGATCGAGCTGTACCTGCCCTTCGGCATCGGCCAGACCGACGCGCGCTGGACCCTGATGCTGCAACTGCCGCTGGACGCGGTGATGGCTGATCTGCAAAAGCTTCAGGCTGACCTCAATACCCAACGCAAATCCGACACCTTCGGCATGGCCATGGTCGGCCTGTTGATTGCCGGCATCGGCTTGCTGGTGATCTGGCTGGTGGGCCACGGCATTGCTCGCCCACTCAAGCAAATGGTCGCCATGCTCGACGACATCGCCCAGGGCGAAGGCGACCTGACCCGCCGTCTGACCAGCGACCGTGCCGACGAACTGGGTTCGATCGCCAAGGGCTTCAACACCTTCCTGGCCAAGTTGCAGGCGATGATCACGCAGGTGGTGGCCTCGGTGCAGAGCGTCAGCGATTCGTCGGAACACACCGCCGACATCGCCATTCGCACCAACACCGGGGTGCACAAGCAGATGGCCGAGATCGACCAGGTTGCCACGGCGGTGCACGAAATGACCGCCACTGCCCAGGATGTGGCGCGCAATGCGACCCAGGCTGCGCAAGCCGCCAGCCACGCGGATCAGGCTGCCAGCCAGGGCATGCAAATCGTCCGCGACACCTCGACCTCCATCGGCGCGCTTGCGCTGGAAATCGGCCGCGCGGTCGGTGTCGTACAGACCCTGGCCAAGGACAGCGAGAACATCAACGCAATCCTCACCGCCATTCGCGGGATCGCCGAGCAGACCAACCTGCTGGCCTTGAACGCCGCCATTGAGGCGGCACGGGCCGGTGAACAGGGGCGCGGTTTCGCGGTGGTGGCTGACGAAGTGCGCAATCTGGCGCAGAAGACCCAGAAAGCCACGGAAGAAATCCAGACCATGATTCAGCAGTTGCAGCAAGGCACGCGGGATGTGGTGCGGGTCATGGAGGATAGCCAGAATCGCACGGACGAAAGCGTGCAACACGCGGCAAAAGCGGCAGAAGCGTTGGAAACCATCACCAAAGCGGTTTCGGTGATCAATGACATGAACACCCAGATCGCCAGCGCCGCCGAGGAGCAAAGTGCGGTGGCCGACGACATCAACCGGAACGTGATCAACATCGGTCAAGTGGCCAATGAAGTGGCCGGCGGCGCGGATGAATCGAGCGCGGCCAGTGCGGATCTGACCAAGCTGGCCGAGCAGCAGCGGCGGTTGATCAATCAGTTCAGGGTTTGATCCGACGACCCTCATCGCTGGCAAGCCAGCTCCCACACAGACCTGTGGTGTTCACAAACTGTGGGAGCTGGCTTGCCAGCGATGGGGCCGGTCCAACCACCAAAGCACTCAACCCGGCGTCAAACACTCCGGCCCATTGAGTTTCGGGTCATTGACCATGTTCGCCAGTACCCGTTCGCGCAAGGCGGCGGGCTCGCTGGCCAGCAACGCCTGCAAGGCATGCAACGGCGTTTCGGGATCGAGCCAGATGTCCTGCGCCGCCGCATCGAGAATTAAAGGTCGGCGCTGACTGGCGGCCGGCTGGGTAATCACGGCCGTACTCAACCACACCTGTTCCTGCACCGGATACGCCTCCCAGATGGCCGCGAAAAACAACGATGAGCCTTCCCCCGGCGTCAACCAGTACGGGCGCTTGCGCGTGGTGCCGCGCCACTCGTAGAAACCGTTGGCCGGCAACAGGCAGCGGCGCTCGCGCAAGGCCTGGCGAAACATCGGTTGTTCGGCAACGGTTTCGGCGCGGGCGTGGGCCGGGGTGCGCGACAGATCGGTCAGCCAGGGCGGCGTCAGGCCCCAACGGGCACGGGCCAACTCGCGCTGACCGTCCGCACCGGCACGCAGCATCAACACCGAATCATTGGGGGAAATGTTCCACTGCGCCTGCTGATCGGCGGGAAAACCGGGCAGGGCCGCGAAGGCGGGATTCCAGCGAAACAGGGCATAACGTCCACACATGGGGCAACACGACTCTTGATCAAACGAACGCCAGCCTAACAGACCAGCGTGCCGGGAAAACTTTCCGGTTCATCGCCGGACAGCGGCAGCGCGGCATTGTACGCGGTGATCAGCTCCCGGGCGTATTGCGCCTGATCGTTCTCCACCGCCAATCCCAGCAGGCCGAAGATCGGCAGTTCGCCGGTGCCGCCCACCAGATCCCGACCGACCAGATGCGCCTCGATGCCTTCACTGGCCAGCATGCTTTGCAGCAACTCGCCTTCCATCAGGTTTTCCGGTTCATAGATGCGCTGCATAAAGGGCTCTCACTCGTCTTCGCCGTGCACATCGAGCATCCATTCCTGACCATCGGTTTGCAGCGTGAACACAATCGGCCGACAACATACCGGACAGTCCTCGATGTACTGTTGATCGCCGCCAGACAAGTCCAGAACCGCCTCGCAATCTTCACCACAATACGGACATTGATAATGCTCGGTTTCCAGCATCGCGGTCTCCCAGGTGACTTGTGCGTATAATCGCCGGTCTATTTGCAGGGCTATTTTTGTCTGACTACTTTTTCAGACCGTGCCCCGTTGGTTTTCGATCAAAACCTTTACTTACCCTAGCCGTTTCCAACAAGAGAGCATGATGGGCGAATTCGATGCCATCCGACCTTACGACGACAGCGAAGTCCCAGCGGTGCTGGCACGGTTGCTCGGCGACAAGGCGTTTCTAGATATCCTCACCCACTTCCGCTTCCCGCGTTTCGCTGGCGCTTTAGGCTGGGCGCTCAAACCTCTTATAGCTCATCGGCTGCGCCGTGAGTTCGCCGGCGTCAATTCGGTCGCCTCGTTGCAGGACAAAGTCGAGGTGTATGTCGACCACACCATCGAGAGGGCCACGGACGGTGTGACGTACACCGGCGTCGAGCAGTTCAAGTCCGGCAGCGCCTACGTGTTCATCGCCAACCACCGCGACATCGTGATGGACCCGGCTTTCGTCAACTATGCCGTGTACCACGCCGGCCTGCCGACCCCACGCATCGCCATTGGCGACAACCTGCTGCAAAAGCCCTTCGTCAGCGACCTGATGCGCCTGAACAAGAGCTTCATCGTGCACCGCTCGATCAGCGGTCGCCGCGAGAAGATGGCGGCGTACCAACTGCTGTCCGCGTACATCAATCATTCGATCCGCAACGATTGCGCCTCGATCTGGATCGCCCAGGCCGAGGGCCGGGCCAAGGACGGCGACGACCGTACCGAGTCGGCCATCCTCAAGATGTTCCACATGAGCCGCAAGGACGAGCCGTTTGGCGAAGTCATTCGCTCGCTGAACCTCACGCCGGTGTCGATCAGCTACGAATACGACCCGTGCGACCTGGCCAAGGCCCGTGAGCTTTATATCCGAGCCACCACCGGCAGCTACACCAAAGTGCCAGGCGAGGACGACGTCAGCATCGCCAAGGGCATTACCGGCTACAAGGGTCGGGTCCATGTGAACTTTGCCGCACCGATCACCGAGCTGTTCGAAGACACCAAGCAACTGGCCGTCGAAATGGACAAGCAAATCCTCGGTGGCTATCGCCTGTTCCCGGTGCACTACCTCGCCTATGCGCAATGGAAGGACGCCGACCCGCAATTACAGGTACCGAGCGCCGCCAAGATGTTCCCGGCCGATGAACTGGCCAAGGCCCAGGAGCAATGGCAACAGCGCCTGGACGCCTGCCCCGAGGAGCACCGCCCCTTCCTGGTGCTGCAATATGCGACGCCGGTACGCAATCAGTACCGTGTGAAGGCGGGATTGCCGCTGTAAGGCAGTTCGCGGATACGACAACGGCGCCTTTGGGGCGCCGTTTTTGTTTTCTGCTCACTACCGGGTTACATCTGGTTCAGACTCGAGTGCTGATCCACGACACCAGCAACGCCAACCCCAGGCAGGCAAAACCGAAGCTGTAGAAAAACCGGTTCATGCGCACGGTCGCGCCATCAAGAAACAACATGGGCTCATCGATGCGACGGCTCTGGCTCTGCGCCTCGAGGTTGGCCATCGCGCGCTGCTCGCGGCGGCGGGTCGCGTGCAGCAGCCATCCGCCGGGGCAAGCAAAGAGCAAGGCCAGCAGATTGATCAATTTGGCGGGATGGGCGGTAAGCAGCGTCATCAAATGCAGCGACATCATGGGCCTCGGGGGAAACAGATGTGGCAGACGCCGAACCGACGACCGCGGCGCGAATTCTACCGAAAGCCTGGGCATCTGCCCGTTCTTTCCGACAAATAACAAGCATTTGACCAACGGTTGTCCTGCGTCACGGCATCGTCATCTGCATCGGTCAGTCTGTCGCCCCTCGAAACCGACAGGGACCGTGTCATGTTGCACGCAGAAAACCAGGATCGACTCTACCTCATCAATCACAGCGACGAACAACAAGCCCTCGTCGGCAGCCTCGCCTTCAACGTTCAGGACCGCCATTGGCTGGTGTATTGCGCGCTGGGCGGCCATCAACATGCGGACTTGCCCGAAGCGGATTTGCTGACGGGTGTGAGTGTGCTGGACTTTTATTCGCAAGCGGCTTGATACCACGTCCCCCTGCAGGGGCTCGCCAGCGGTTGCCTTTGTGGGAGCGAGCCTGCTCGCGATGGGCTTGAGGACGCCGCGGGGTATCAGATTTCCTGCGGAATCGTTGACGACCATCGCGAGCGGGCTCGCTCCTACAGGGCTCGCATTACTCGCCGAGGATCTGACCTACGGTCGGGTCCTTGAACAGTCGGGTCAAGGCATCGCTCAACACGTCGCTGACCAGCTTGGTGTTGGTTTCCTGGTTCGGCGCCATGCCGAAACGCTGGTCCAGGGATGAACCATAACGGCCGCTGTAGCGACGATTGGCGTTCTGCACATCGGAGCGGAAGGTCGCGCCGATGGTCGCCTCGGTCACATACATGCCTTCTTTGGGCGACTGATACTTCAGCTCGGTCAGGGTCACGGTCAGTTGTGGCGCATTCATCGCGTTGGCTGTCGGGGTGAAGCCCAGCAGGCGCACGGCGGCTTCGGCCTGAGCCTGCAACTTCGGCAGGATCTGCTGGCCTTGCACGGTAATCGCGCTGGTTTCCGGGTACAGGCCACCACGGGTGCCCAGGGTCGGCGACGGACGGCCGTCCACTACACGCACCACCACCGGCTGACCGTGGCCTACCGGCGCCAGTTGAGCGGTGAGCTTGGGTTCCGGACTCAGTTGTTGCGGACTGTGGGCGCAGCCGACCAGCGTCAAGCTGGTCACAGTGATCAAACCGAACAACAGGCGTTGCAACATGCTCTTCTCTCCAGAATCAGGCACAAACAGGCCGGCAGTATAGCGGTGCGCCACTGCGGCTAACTAGGGTCATGCAACGATTACTGAAATCTCTGACACACCCTTGCCCACGCGGTTCCTGTCATACATTTTTCATCCGCCATTCACTTGCGCGTCACGACTGGAAGTCATCTTTGTCCGCAACCACCCAAAAGGTAATCTGCCATGCGCTTTCTCGTTTCGTTGTTCACTCCACGTCCGCGCCACCGCAGCTTTGCCCTGCTCGACAGCAATGGCCATTGCCAGGCATTCAAGCAATGCAGCCTTCAACCGATGGGCGATGGCTGGGTCGAAATCGAAGAAATTCGCCTCAACTGGTTGCACCGACCTCTGCCCGCTGGCGCCCGCGTCAGTCAGCATCAATCCCGTTCGCGGGTGCAACAACTGTTAACGACCTGACCAGACGCCTAATAAAAGTCATTAAACACGACCATTTCCCTGCATTTCTTAGATACAATCTCCCCCCGATTATAAGGACGTCTCCTGATCGGGCCTCGCAGCATCGTCAATGCCCAGGTATTGGCACCCCGCACCGCCCACAGAGAGCCGCCCACACAGATCGAGTGAAGCTGGCGCGCTTGCTGTTTTCTTCGGCAAAACCTCCACTTACCGCGAATCTGTAGAGCTGTCATTACGCTCGGTCACTGAGCTGTTTGCCCGTTTTGCCTGCCATGGTTTCCCTGGCGGCAAGCCATCCGGGCACGGTGCCAGGCTGGGACAGCCCTTTTTTGAGGTTCACGTCTTCAAAAGAGCGTGAAAAAAACGGGTTTTCACAACTTCACAAGAGTGTGGCGAGCAAATGAATAGTTTTGCGTCTGAACATGCACCATTAGCGTCTACAACAGCCCAACGACACAGGACCGAGTACTCCTCGAACACCGGAGCCTGAAGCCTGTCCGCTACGGATTTGGTTGCACAAACGGATGTATCGACCATAAGTCGAATTGCCTCCCGCGCGCTGAAATGAGTTCATATGGCTCATAGGCCCGGCAGGTAGCGTCCGTCGAAGTTGCGAAAAATTGCGAAGATTCGGACATGGCGATCCTGGCCATGAGTACCTGGGGCATCACTGACACGCCCCGGAACGCCTGGCAGCCATGCCGTCAATTTGGTGCTGCAGATTTTGGAGACGCGTTAAATGGCGCATAACGAAGCAGTCGACGTAGTACTGGTTGGGGCCGGCATCATGAGTGCCACCCTCGCGGTACTGCTCAAAGAGCTCGACCCCGCGATCAAGCTGGAAGTCGTCGAGCTGATGGATTCCGGTGCTGCGGAGAGTTCCAACCCCTGGAACAACGCCGGTACCGGTCACGCTGGCCTGTGCGAGTTGAACTACACGCCGCAGGCTGCCGATGGCACCGTCGACATCAAGAAGGCCGTGCACATCAACACCCAGTTCGAGGTGTCGAAGCAATTCTGGTCGTACCTGACCAAGAAAGGCACGTTCGGCTCATGCAAATCATTCATCAGCCCGGTTCCACACCTGAGTTTCGTGCAGGGTGAAAGTGGCGTGTCCTTCCTCAAGGAACGCTTCAAGGTGCTGAGCAAGCACCACGCCTTCGCCAGCATGGAGTACACCGAAGACAAAGCTAAAATGGCAGAGTGGATGCCATTGATGATGCCTGGCCGCGACCCTGGCGAAACCCTCGCCGCCACCCGCGTGATCAATGGCACCGACGTCAACTTCGGTGCCCTGACCAACCAGTTGCTCAAGCACCTGACCAGCGCACCCGATGCCCAGGTCAAGTACTGCAAGCGTGTGACCGGCCTGAAGCGCAACAACGGCGGCTGGACCGTCAGCATCAAGGACGTCAACAGCGGCAGTTCCCGTGATGTCGATGCCAAATTCGTTTTCCTCGGTGCCGGCGGCGCGGCGTTGCCACTGCTGCAAGCTTCGGGCATCGAAGAGAGCAAGGGCTTCGGCGGCTTCCCGATCAGTGGCCAATGGCTGCGTTGCGACAACCCGGAAGTGGTCAAGCATCACCAGGCCAAGGTCTACAGCCAGGCCGCCGTGGGTTCGCCACCGATGTCCGTACCGCACCTGGACACCCGTGTCGTCGATGGCAAGAAGTCCCTGCTGTTCGGACCTTATGCCGGTTTCACCACCAAGTTCCTCAAGCACGGTTCCTTCATGGACCTGCCGATGTCGGTTCGCGCCGGCAACATCGGCCCGATGCTCGCCGTGGCGAAAAACAACATGGACCTGACCAAGTACCTGGTCAGCGAAGTGATGCAATCGATGGAACAGCGCCTGGAATCCCTGCGCCGCTTCTACCCGGAGGCGAAAGCCGAAGACTGGCGCCTGGAGGTGGCTGGCCAACGGGTGCAGATCATCAAGAAAGACCCGAAGAAAGGTGGCGTCCTGCAATTCGGCACCGAACTGGTCGCCGCCAAGGACGGTTCCCTGGCCGCGCTGCTCGGCGCTTCGCCGGGTGCCTCGGTGACCGTTTCGATCATGATCGAGTTGATCGAAAAATGCTTCCCGGGCAAAGCCAAGGGCGAATGGGCTGCCAAACTGGCAGAAATCTTCCCGGCCCGTGAGAAAGTCCTGGAAACCGACGCTGCGCTGTATCGCAAGATCAACGCGCAGAACAACGTCGCGCTGGAACTGGTTGAAGCAAGCAGCGAAACCGAAAGCTACGCTTGATCGAGCCACACAAAAAACGCCCCGTTCTCATTGAGAGCGGGGCGTTTTTTTATGGGCGGTCAGCCTATCGTTGTGGCGAGGGAGCTTGCTCCCTCGCCACAAGTCAGCCGCGCGCTTTCTCGATCAGCTCGATGTAATCCGCTGCGTTGCGCTGATCCTTGATCAGGGCGACAAAATCATTGCCGTGCTCGTCCTTGCCGTTCAGGTCCAGGCCGGCCTCGACGAAGAACGTCAGAAAACGCTCGAAATCATCGATACGCAGGCCACGATAAGCCTTGACCAGTTTGTGCAACGAAGGCGAAGTGGCGTCGACCGGTTCGAAATCGAGGAACAACTTGATCTGCTCATCGCCGATCTCGTCACCAATCACTTGTTTCTTATCTTTACGCATTGCCGACTCCAGCTCGCAGACATTTCACGGGGCGGGCAGTTTACCCCTGCGCGGGCCCGGCACTCAACGCGGACGAACACTGCCAGTGTGAAGATCGGCCCAGATATGACCGTTGGCGTAACTGAGGAACTGGCAATACACCGTGTCATTGCGTAGCAAGTCCATCACCACCCGGTACTGAGCCAAGGGGTAATAGAGCGTCAGGGTCTTGCTCTTGTCGTCGTAGACCGGTTTTTTCAGGCTTTTGCTTTCGCCGTCGAAATTGACCAGCACCTGATTGATCGTGGCGCCCTTGTTCAAGGCTTTGCCCTTGAGGCGGATCGACAGCGGCGAGGTGACCGGAATCGGTTGCTGGTTGGACTGGCGTTGCGCACCGACCACCACTGAATAGTCGGTGACCTGCATCAGTTGCTGCTGCTCAGGCGCGGTATCGCGCAGGGTCAGGTCATCCGGTGGCAGGAACTGCGCATGCATCGGCGCCGGGGCGGCGGCCAGGGGAAGGCTGAGGGTCAGCAACAGGGCGGCGCAGCAGCGGATCGAACGGCTCATGACAGGCTCCGGAATCGGGGCTGAGCACTCTAGCATGAGCTAACAGGACTGGATGGGTGAACACATCTCCTGCAGGTCATGGTTCAGTCGAACTGCGCGCGCATCCAGGCGTGATACTCCGCGACACCCGGTTCACCTTCACGCGGTGCCCAGTGGGCCTGCTCGCCTTCACCCACCGGACGGTAAGGACCGGCCTTGCATTCGAACATCAGGCTGTCGGCCTCCAGCACCACCAGACCATGGAACACGCCAGCGGGCAGGTCCACGCCAACGCAATCACCACCGGCCTGCAGGACCGACCTGCTCAGCACTGCACCGGATTCGTCGAAGATCAACAAGCCCAGCTTCCCCTTGAGCACCAGCAAGGTTTCAGCCTTGTTTTCCCCCAGGTGCCGGTGAGGCGGGATATAGGTGGCAGGCTGCAAACCCACCGCCATGCGGTGACAAGCCTCTTCCATCTGGTGGAAATTGTGATGTTGGCGTCCGCGAGGATTAGCCGCGGCTTTCTCGGCCAGTTCAGCGAACAGCGTTTGATCAAGAAAGCTCGCGTTGGTCATGGTCTTACATACCTTTGACGGCAAAAATCCCGTTGGCGTTGCGCCAGTAGCCTTTGTAATCCATGCCGTAGCCGAAAATGTAACGGTCGATGCAGGGCAGCCCCACGAAATCGGCCTTGAGATCCGGACGCGCCTTGCGGTCATGGTCCTTGTCGATCAGCACGGCGGTGTGCACTTTGCGCGCGCCGGCGTGTTTGCAGAAGTCGATGATCGCGCCCAGGGTGTGACCTTCGTCGAGGATGTCATCGATGATCAGCACATCGCGGTCGATGAACGACACTTCCGGCTTGGCCTTCCAGAACAGCTCGCCGCCGCTGGTTTCGTTGCGATAGCGGGTGGCGTGCAGGTAGGAGGCTTCCAGCGGGAAATGCAGATGGGTCAGCAGTTTGCCGGCGAAAATCAGCCCGCCGTTCATCACACAGAACACCACCGGATTGCTGTCCGCCAGTTGTTCGTTGATGTGCGCACCGACGCGAGCGATGGCCGCCTCGACTTCAGCTTCGGTGTACAGGCAGTCAGCCTCTCGCATGATTTGACGGATATGCTCGAGATCAGCGGACATGGTGCTCTCCAGGGGGGTGACGGATTTGGGAAAAGCGGGCAAAGGTACGCATCAAGCGAGGCCAGATCAAGCGTTTGTGGACTAACGTACTGAATGTCTATAGGACAACACCCTCGGATAGATTAATCTAGGCCGGTTTTTTTGCCCGCCGCCGGAGCCTTTCCCATGCCCATCCTCGAGATCCGCCATCCGCTGATCCGTCATAAACTTGGCCTGATGCGCCGCGCAGACATCAGCACCAAGAATTTCCGTGAACTCGCTCAGGAAGTCGGCGCCCTGCTGACCTATGAAGCCACCAAAGACCTGCCGCTGGAAACCTACGATATCGAAGGTTGGTGCGGCACTGTGTCGGTCGAGAAAATCGCCGGCAAGAAAATCACTGTAGTACCGATCCTGCGCGCCGGCATCGGCATGCTCGAAGGCGTGCTGAGCCTGATCCCGGGCGCCAAAGTCAGCGCCGTGGGCGTGGCCCGCAACGAGGAAACCCTCGAAGCCCACACCTATCTGGAAAAACTCGTCCCTGAAATCGACGAACGGCTCGCGATGATCATCGACCCGATGCTCGCCACCGGCGGTTCGATGGTCGCCACCATCGATCTGCTGAAAAAAGCGGGCTGCAAGGACATCCGCGCCATGGTGCTGGTGGCCGCGCCGGAAGGCATCGCCGTGGTCGAGAAAGCTCACCCGGACGTGACTATCTATACCGCTTCCATCGATCAGAAATTGAACGAACACGGTTACATCATCCCGGGCCTGGGCGATGCCGGTGACAAGATCTTCGGCACCAAGCAGAAGGACGCGTGACCATGCAGGATGAGTTCAACGATCCGCTCTGGCGCACGGTGCTGTCCGGCGCACAGATGCTGTTCGTGGCCTTCGGCGCTTTGGTGCTGATGCCGCTGATCACCGGCCTGGACCCGAACGTGGCGCTGTTTACCGCCGGCCTGGGGACGATTCTGTTCCAGATCGTCACCGGGCGTCAGGTGCCGGTGTTCCTGGCCTCGAGCTTTGCCTTCATCACCCCGATCATCCTCGCCAAAGGCCAGTTCGGCCTGGCCGCGACCATGGGCGGCGTGATGGCGGCCGGTTTCGTCTACACCTTCCTCGGCCTGGCCGTGAAGATCAAAGGCACCGGTTTCATCGACCGCTTGCTGCCGCCCGTGGTCATCGGCCCGGTGATCATCTCCATTGGCCTGGCCATGGCGCCGATTGCCGCCAACATGGCGATGGGCAAGGCCGGCGACGGCACTGAACTGATTCATTACCAGACGGCAATGATGATCTCGATGCCAGCGTTGCTGACCACCCTGATCGTCGCGGTGTTCGGCAAAGGCATTTTCCGCCTGGTGCCGATCATCTCGGGCGTGCTGGTGGGTTTTGGCATGTCGTTCTACTTCGGCGTAGTCGATACCGCGAAAATTGCTGCTGCGCCGTGGTTCGCCCTCCCCCACTTCACTGCGCCGGAATTCAACTGGCAGGCGATCCTGTTCATCGTTCCGGTGGCCCTGGCCCCGGCCATCGAGCACATTGGCGGTGTGATTGCCGTGGGTAGCGTGACCGGTCGCGATTACCTGAAAAAACCCGGCCTGCACCGCACCCTGCTCGGCGATGGCATTGCCACCACCGCTGCCGGCCTGTTCGGCGGTCCACCGAACACCACCTACGCCGAAGTGACCGGCGCGGTGATGCTGACCAAGAACTACAACCCGAAAATCATGACCTGGGCAGCAATCTTCGCCATCAGCCTGGCATTCATCGGCAAGTTTGGTGCACTGCTGCAAAGCATTCCGGTGCCGGTAATGGGCGGGATTCTCTGCCTGTTGTTCGGCTCGATCGCGGCCGTGGGCATGAACACGCTGATTCGCCACAAGATCGACCTGGGCGAAGCACGCAACCTGGTGATCGTGTCGGTGACCCTGGTGTTCGGGATTGGCGGCGTACTGGTCGGCACCGGAACCGGCCCCGATGACTTCGGCCTCAAAGGCATCGCGCTGTGCGCGGTGGTGGCGATTGCGCTGAACCTGATTCTGCCGGGCAATGACAGCTGGAAGCACAAGAAGGCGGATGAGCCGCTGGTGTAACAGATGATCCCTGTGGTGAGGGAGCTTGCTCCCTCACCACAGGTTGTATGCCTACAGCGCCAACGGCGCTCGCTCGCACAACGCACTCAACGCTCGCGCCCACTGCGGGTCATCGTTGAGGCACGGCACCAGCACCAACTCCTCGCCGCCCGCTTCGCGGAATTGCTCCCGTCCGCGATCACCGATCTCCTCCAGTGTCTCGATGCAGTCGGCGACGAACGCCGGGCACATCACCAGTACCTTTTTCACGCCACTCTTGGCCAGTTCGTCGAGGCGCGCTTCGGTGTAGGGTTCAATCCATTTCGCGCGGCCCAGTCGCGATTGAAATGACACCGACCACTTGCCGTCCGGCAAGCCCATGCGCCTGGCAAACTCGGCCGCGCTACGCAGGCATTGGGCGCGGTAACAGGTCGCCAGGGAGGCCGGCGAAGCATTCCTGCAGCATTCGTCATTCTTGAAGCAATGCTGGCCGGTCGGATCGAGCTTGGTCAGGTGGCGCTCAGGCAACCCGTGAAAGCTCAACAACAGGTGATCGTAGTCCTGTTGCAGATAAGGTTTGGCGCTGGCCACCAGGGCATCGAGGTATTCCGGCTGATCGTAAAACGGCTGGAGCACCGACAGTTGCACGTCGAGTTTCTTTTCGCGCACCACCCGCTTGGCCTCTTCGATCACAGTGGTGGTGGTGCTGTCGGCGAACTGTGGATAAAGCGGCGCCAGGGTGATTCGCTTGATTCCCGCGGCCACCAGACGCAGCAGCGACGACTCGATGGACGGCTCGCCATAACGCATCGCCAGCTCCACCGGGCCATGCTTCCAGTGGGCCGTCACGGCCTGCTGCAGGCGACGGCTGAGCACCACCAGTGGCGAGCCCTCCTCCCACCAGATCGAGGCATAGGCATGGGCCGATTGCTCGGGGCGCTTGATCAGGATCAACGACACCAACAAGCGCCGAACCGGCCATGGCAGGTCGATCACATACGGATCCATCAAAAACTGATTGAGGTAGCTGCGTACATCCGCCACCGAGGTGGAGGCTGGTGAGCCCAGGTTGACCAGAAGCAACGCGTGATCCGTCATGCAACGTCCTATTTCAGAGGCGGCTGGACAGATCGTCCAGGGCCGCGCGCAAATCAGTGAACTGGAAAGTGAAACCCGCCTGCAGCAAACGAACCGGCGTGGCTCGCTGACCGCCCAGCAGTAACAATGACAACTCGCCCAGGCCGATCTTCAGTACAAAGGCCGGCAACGGCATGAACGCCGGGCGATGGAGCACGCTGCCCAACGTTTTGGCAAATTCGCGATTGCGCACCGGCTTCGGTGCGCAGGCATTATATGGACCGCTGGCTTCATTGCGATGCAGAAGAAAATCAATCAGGGCGATTTGATCGTTGATATGGATCCATGGCATCCACTGGCGACCATTGCCAATCGGGCCGCCCAACCCTGATTTGAATGGCAACAACAGCCGCGACAAAAAGCCGCCTTCGGCCGACAGCACCAGCCCGGTGCGTATAAGGATCACACGAATACCCAAGGCCTCGGCGCGCTGCGCGGTTTCCTCCCAGGCGATGCACAACTGACTGGCGAAATCTTCGTTGACCGGTGGCGATTCCTCGGTCAGCTCGCGCTCGCCACCATCACCGTACCAACCGACCGCCGACCCGGAAATCAATACCTGCGGTTTGTGCTCACGGCCTTCAAGCCAGGTCAGCAAGGTTTCGGTCAGGGTGATACGGCTGCTCCACAACAAGGCTTTGCGTTTGTGCGTCCATGGACGGTCGGCGATCGGTGCGCCGGCGAGGTTCACCACGGCATCGACAGGGGCCGCGCCCAGGTCTTCGAGCCGCGCGATTCCACGCACTTGATCGCCACAGATTTTCGCGACTTTTTCAGGCGTCCGGCTCCAGACTGTCAGGCGATGCCCCTGACTCGACCAGTGTCGGCAGAGCTGACGTCCTATCAAACCAGTACCGCCGGTCAGCAATATGTGCATGACATCTTCCTCACGTGGCGTTTTACCCTGATCACTAGTCTATTTTTATAAGCAAGGGATCTTTTGGTATCGGGCAGGCTCTGTGTTTAACAATAGGCCAAGCTGTCAGAACGAGAACGCTAAAAGTTATACCAAAAAACAATATTGTACAGGTTTAAACCCCGGCGTAGTCTGTACAGAAAGGTAAACGAGGCCCTTATGACTGTACCTATCGCGATCATCGGCACCGGCATTGCCGGGTTATCCGCCGCACAAGCCCTGACAGATGCAGGGCATGTCGTTAAACTTTTCGATAAAAGCCGCGGCAGTGGCGGACGCATGTCGAGCAAGCGCAGCGACGCGGGCGCCCTGGACATGGGCGCGCAATATTTCACGGCTCGCGATCGCCGCTTCGTCACCGAAGTGCAGCGCTGGCAAGCCAACGGCTGGGTCGCCGAATGGGCGCCGCAGCTGTACACCTTTCATGGCGGCCAGCTCAACCTGTCACCGGACGAACAGACCCGCTGGGTCGGTACGCCGCGCATGAGCGCCATCACCCGCGCTTTGCTCGGCGACCTGGAAGTGCATTTCGCCTGCCGCATCACCGAGGTCTATCGCGGCGAAGAACACTGGCACCTGCAAGACGCCGAAGGCTTCACCCATGGCCCCTTCAGCCATGTGGTGATCGCCACGCCGGCGCCTCAGGCAACCGCGTTGCTGGCCTCCGCGCCGAAGCTTGCCGGTGCCGCCGCCGGGGTGAAAATGGACCCTACCTGGGCGGTCGCACTGGCGTTCGAAACCCCGCTGGACACCCCCATGGAAGGCTGTTTCGTGCAGGACAGTCCGCTGGACTGGCTGGCACGCAACCGCAGTAAACCGGGCCGCGACAACACCCTCGATACCTGGGTGTTGCATGCCACCAGCGCCTGGAGTCGCCAGCACATCGACCTGCCGAAAGAAGCCGTGATCGAGCAACTGCACGGCGCCTTCGCCGAACTGCTGCACAGTGCCATGCCCGCCCCGAGCTTCAGCCTCGCCCACCGCTGGCTCTATGCCCGTCCCGCGAGCAGCCATGAGTGGGGCACCCTGGCCGATGCCGACCTGGGTCTGTATGCGTGTGGCGACTGGTGCCTGTCCGGACGCGTGGAAGGCGCCTGGCTCAGCGGTCAGGAAGCCGCCCGCCGCTTGCATGAACACCTGCAATGAACCGCATCAACCCAAGCAAGTTGCTGCTGTCGAAATGGACAGCAGCCCACCCGCAAAACCGCGAGAAACACTTTCTGGTGACCGAACTGATCCGCAACGACGAAGGGGAGGTGCTGGAGGTCGAGTTGCAAGCGGTGTTGACCAAACGCAGCGAACAGCTCAAGTGGCAGGCCCTTCGCGATAAGGATCAGTGGAAGTTCGGCTGGCTGTAGGCACGTCTCGGAAAAACTTGTGCAAATTGTTTGACTTGTACACCTTTGAATCTATGATGAACCTATGTTGTACAGATCGCGAAGTCTGTATAGGTTTTGATTTTGAGGTGCTCCAATGCTCCCGTCCCCTGCCAAACCAAAAATCGCCATCAGCGCCTGCCTGATGGGCGCAGAAGTGCGCTACAACGGCGGGCACAAGGAATCGCGACTGTGCAGCCGCGTCCTCACCGACTACTTCGATTTCGTGCCGGTCTGCCCGGAAGTCGCGATTGGCCTGGGCATTCCCCGGGAGCCGATCCGGCTGGTGGGTGATCCGGATCAACCCGAAGCCGTCGGCACGATCAACCGCGAGATCAATGTCACCCGGCCGCTGGCCGATTACGGCCGGACGATGGCAGCAGAGCTGAGCGATATCTGTGGCTACATCTTTATGCAGAAATCGCCGTCCTGCGGACTGGAGCGGGTCAAGGTCTACCGCGCCAATGGCGCACCGCAGGACGGTGGCGGCCAAGGCATCTATGCCCGGGCGTTTTGCGCCTTGCATCCGGATTTGCCGGTGGAAGAAGACGGCCGACTCAACGACCCGGTGCTGCGCGAAAACTTTCTCACCCGTGTATTCGCCTACAGCGAATGGCAGCAATTGCTGCAAGAAGGCCTGACTCGACGCGGTCTCACAGACTTCCACTCGCGCTACAAATACCTGCTGATGGCCCACAACCCGGTGCAATACAAAACCCTGGGCAATCTGTTGGGCAGCATGGGCCGCACCGACCCGAAGGTGCTTGGCCCGCGCTATTTCAGCGAGTTGATGGCGGCCCTGAAAAAATGCGCGACCCGCCGCACCCACACCAACGTTCTGCATCACATCAGCGGTTACTTGAAACAGGCAATCAGCGCCGAGGATAAACAGGAAGTGCAACACGTCATTGGCCAGTACCGCCACGGCATCGTGCCATTGGTGGTGCCGCTGATGCTGCTCAAGCACTACTTTCGCCAGCACCCGGACCCCTACATCGCGCAGCAGGTTTACCTGCAACCGCACCCGGAAAACCTCAGCCTGCGAAACGCCATCTGATGAAAGTCCCTCTCGACAGTAGCGCCAGCGAAGACCTCGGCGCCGATTTCAAGAAGGCCCTGGACGAGGGCTGGCTGCCGATCCGCGAAGTGGCCCGGCAAACCGGGGTCAACGCCATCACCTTGCGCGCCTGGGAGCGGCGCTATGGCCTGATCGTGCCGCAACGCACGCCCAAGGGGCATCGACTGTTCTCGACCGAACATGTGCAACGCATCCTGACCATCCTCACCTGGCTCAATCGCGGCGTAGCCGTCAGCCAGGTCAAGCAATTGCTCGACACCCCGCAAGACTTCAGCGAGTCCGCGGAGAACGATTGGCAGCGTCTTCGCCAGACCTTGTTGCAAGCCGTTGCGACTTTGTCCGAGCGCACTCTGGACGACACCGTCAACCAGGTCATGGCCCTGTATCCACCGCGGACCTTGTGCGAACAACTGCTGATGCCATTGCTCACCGATCTGGAACAACGCTGGCAAGGCCAGTTCGGCGCGCAAATGGAGCGGGTATTTATTTATTCCTGGCTGCGCAGCAAATTCGGCGCGCGCATCTACCATAACAATCGTCAGCTACACACCGCGCCGTTGCTGTTGATCAACCACTCGGACCTGCCCCTCGAACCTCACCTGTGGCTGACCGCGTGGCTGATCAGCAGTGCCGATTGCCCGGTGGAAGTGTTCGACTGGCCCCTACCCGCCGGCGAACTGGCGCTGGCGGTTGATCATCTGCAACCCCGTGGCGTCCTGCTGTACTCCAGCAAAGCCATCAACCCTTCGCAGCTGCCGAAACTGTTCAATGGCGTCAGTTGCCCAAAAATGATTGCCGGACCAACGGTATGCATCCATCACGCCGAGTTGTCCGTAAAAACATCAGAGATCGCTGATCTGTACGTGGCCGAAGATCCTTTGGCAGCTCATCAAGTACTGGTTCAGCGCGGGCTTATTTAATGCGGGCACTCCCATGCAATTGATCTGGCTGCGCAGTGACTTGCGCGTGAACGACAACACCGCCCTCTCGGCCGCCGCTGCGGTTGGCCCCTGCGTGGCGGTGTATCTGCCGAGCCCGGAGCAATGGCTGGAACACGATGACGCGCCGTGCAAAGTCGACTTCTGGTTACGTAACCTGAAGACGTTGAGCCAGGCGTTGGGCGAACTGAACATTCCACTGCTGATCCGCAACGCCCCGCGCTGGGACGATGCACCCCAGGTGCTACTGGACCTGTGCCGGCAGTTGAACGTCGACGCCGTGCACTTCAACGAAGAGTACGGCCTGCATGAAACCCGCCGCGATGCCGCAGTCGCCGATCGGCTCAAGGCCCAAGGCATCGACGCCCGCAGTTACCTGGATCAACTGCTGTTCAAGCCCGGTAGCGTGCTGACCAAGACCGGGAGCTACTTCCAGGTCTTCAGCCAATTCCGCAAGGTGTGCTACGAACGCCTGCATCGATCATTGCCCCGCCTGGTCAGCGCGCCAATGGCCCAAGCGCCGCTGAACATCATCAGCGACGCGATCCCTGCACAGATCCAGGGTTTCGATACACCCGGCGAACGCCTGCGCGCACTCTGGCCGGCCGGCGAAGTCGAAGCCCGCCGCCGCCTCGACACCTTCGCCGACGCCCAGATCGACTACTACCAGAGCGAGCGTGATTTCCCGGCAAAACCCGGCACCAGCCAACTCTCGGCGTACCTCGCCGCCGGGGTGATTTCGCCTCGCCAGTGCCTGCACGCGGCACTGCAAAGCAATCAGGGCGAATTCGAAAGCGGCAAGGTCGGCGCTGTCACCTGGATCAATGAGCTGCTGTGGCGCGAGTTTTATAAACATATTCTGGTGGGCTACCCACGGGTCTCCCGTCATCGCGCCTTCCGCCCGGAAACCGAAGCCCTGGCCTGGCGCGACGCCCCAGAAGAACTGGCGGCCTGGCAAGAAGCGCGTACCGGCGTGCCAATCATCGACGCGGCCATGCGCCAATTGCTGGAAACCGGCTGGATGCACAACCGCTTGCGCATGGTGGTGGCGATGTTCCTGACCAAGAACCTGTTGATCGACTGGCGCGAGGGCGAACGTTTTTTCATGCGTCACCTGATCGATGGTGACCTGGCCGCCAACAACGGCGGCTGGCAATGGAGCTCATCGACCGGCACTGACTCGGCACCCTACTTCCGGATTTTCAACCCGCTGAGCCAGTCGGAAAAATTCGACGCCGAAGGCGTGTTCATCAAGCACTGGTTGCCGGAACTGGCCGGGCTGAACAAAAAGGAAGTGCACAACCCGGCGAAACTCGGCGCTTTGTTCGGCGTGGCGGATTATCCGCCCCCGATCGTCGACCTGAACGCGTCCCGTGCTCGCGCCCTGGCGGCATTCAAGAACCTGCCGTCGCGCCAGAACGCCGGAGGTCACGATGAGTAGCTTCCTGCGCCAGTTCGCCCAGCGGTTTGCGCAATTGGATAAAGACAATCTGCAACGCCTCGGCGAGTTGTACACCGACGACGTTCGCTTCACCGATCCGCTGCACGAAGTGCAGGGTCTCGGGCAACTGCGCGGCTACTTCGCCGAGCTTTACGCCAACGTCAGCGAGCTGCGCTTCGACTTTCATGGTTTCGACCAGATCGCTGAAGGCGAAGGCTATTTGCGCTGGATCATGAGTTATCGCCATCCGCGCCTGGCGGGTGGCCGGCTGATCCGGGTCGACGGTTGTTCGCACCTGCGCTGGCGCGACAAGGTTTATTGCCACCGGGATTACTTCGATGCCGGGGCACTGCTTTATGAACATCTACCGGTATTGGGCCGGGCGATAGCCTGGCTGAAAAGGAGAATGGGATGAGCATTACACCTCCACGAAGATACTGGCTGACCGGCGCCAGCAGCGGTATTGGCGCCGCGTTGGCCGAAGAAATCCTCAAGACCGGCGCCCACCTGGCGGTCAGCTCACGCTCGATGGCCCCGTTGAAAGTCTTGTCCCAACGTTATCCAGGACAAGTGCTGGTGGTGGCAGGAGACCTGACCAACAGCCAGACCGTGCGTGAAATCGGCGAACAGATTGCCGAGGACTGGGGCTCGCTGGATACGGTGATCCTCAACGCCGGCACCTGCGAGTACGTGGATGCCCGGCAGTTCGATGCCTCGATCATCGAACATGTGGTGCGCACCAACCTGCTTGCCAGCAGCTATTGCATCGAAGCCGCGCTGCCACTGTTGCGGGCAGGCACTGCACCGCACCTGGTGGGCGTGGCCAGTTCCGTGACCTACCTGCCGTTGCCCAGGGCCGAAGCCTACGGCGCCTCAAAGGCCGGGATGCGTTATTTGTTCGAATCGCTGCGTATCGATCTGGCACCGGAAGGCATCGAAGTCACCGTGGTCAGCCCCGGATTCGTCGACACCCCCCTGACCGCAAAAAACGATTTCCCCATGCCCCTCAGCTGGCCGGCGGATAAAGCCGCGCGGCACATCTTCGCCAAACTCAAGGATCGACCGCTGGAAATCGCGTTTCCAGGGTTGTTCATGGCCGTCCTCTGGCCCTTGTCGAAGTTGCCCGGCCGGATGAAGTTGGCGATCGGCAAACGCATGGTTCGCAGCAATCCACCGATCAAGGACGAGCCGTGAACATTGCCATTATCGGCAGCGGTATCTCGGGGCTGACCTGTGCGTATCTACTCAATCGCCGTCACGAGATCACCCTGTTCGAGGCCAGCGACTGGATCGGCGGCCACACCCACACGGTGGACGTGACCGTCGATGGTCACCGCTATGCCGTGGACACCGGTTTCATCGTGTTCAATGACTGGACCTATCCGAATTTCATTCGTCTGCTGGGCCAGATCGGCGTGGGCTTCAAGCCCACCGAAATGAGCTTCTCGGTCACCGACCCCGACAGCGGCCTGGAATACAACGGCAACAACCTCAACAGCCTGTTCGCCCAGCGCCGCAACCTGCTATCGCCGGGGTTCTGGGGCATGCTGCGGGATATCCTGCGCTTCAACAAACAAGCCCTGCGTGACCTGGAAGAACAGCGGATCAAGCCCGACACCACGCTGGACGACTACTTGAAAGCCGGCGGCTACGGCGAGCGTTTCATCCTGCACTACATCGTGCCGATGGGCTCGGCGATCTGGTCGATGCCCATGGCTGACATGCTGGCCTTCCCGCTGCACTCGTTCGTCAGGTTTTTCAAGAATCACGGCTTGTTGTCCGTGAGCAATCGCCCGCAATGGCAGGTCATCGAAGGCGGTTCAAGCGCTTACATCGCGCCGTTGACCGCCAGCTTCCGCGAGAAAATCCGCCTCAACTGCCCAGTGACACGGGTCGAACGCGATGCAGAGGGTGTCGTTATCCACAGTCACACCGGGAGCGAGCGCTTTGACAAGGTGGTGTTCGCCTGCGACAGCGATCAGGCCCTGCAACTGTTGGCAGCGCCCAGCGAAGCCGAACAATCGATCCTCGGCGCTCTGCCCTACGCCGACAATGAGGTGGTGTTGCACACCGACACGCGCCTGCTTCCACAGCGAAAACTCGCCTGGGCCAGCTGGAACTTTCGTCTCGGCGGCGCTGGCCATACACGTGCCGCCGTCACCTACGACATGAACATCCTGCAAGGCATCCAGAGCGACACGACGTTCTGCGTCAGCCTCAACCAGAGCGCCGCCATCAACCCGTTCAAAGTGCTCGCCAAATACACCTACGCCCACCCGCAATACAGCCTGGCGGCGGTGGCGGCCCAGTCGCGCCGGGGAGAACTGGACGGGCAGCAGCACACCTGGTACTGCGGCGCGTACTGGGCCAACGGTTTCCATGAAGACGGCGTGGTCAGCGCCCTGCATGTGGCCCGCGCCTTTGGAGAAACCCTGTGAACAGCGCCCTTTACAGCGGCTGGATCGCCCATCGGCGCTTTGCCCCCCGGCACCACGCCTTCCGCTATCGGATCGGCCTGCTGTACCTGGACCTCGATGAACAGGACGCGGTGCTCGGCCTGTCACGACTGGCGGGGGCCAGCAGCTTTGCGCCGTTTTCATTTCGTGAACGCGATTACCTCAAGGCGTACACCGGCAACGGCATGCGCCTGATCGACGCCGTGCGCCAACTGGTCAGCGAAGCCATCGGCCATGTGCCGCAAGGCTCGATCTGCCTGCTAACCCAACCGCGCAGTTGGGGCTTGTCGTTCAATCCGGTGAGTTTTTTCTATTGCCATGAAGCCGATGGGCAACTGGCGGCAATCGTCTGCGAAGTCAGCAACACGCCGTGGCGCGAGCGTTATCACTACGTGTTGCCTGCCAGGGCACCGCAGGACCTGTCGGATTTCCATCAACACTTTGCCGTGCCCAAGGCTTTTCACGTGTCGCCATTCCTGCCGCGCGATATCCAGTACCGCATGAGCTTCAGCCCGGTGGCCAAACGAATTGGCGTGCACTTGGCCGACTGGCAGGGCGAAGAAAAACTGTTCGACGCCACGCTCACGCTCGAACGCGAACCCCTCGATCGCGCCAGCCTGCACCGTTACTTGCGGCGCTTTCCATGGATGACCGCGAAAACGGCCCTGGCCATCTATTGGCAAGCCCTGCGCCTGTTGCTCAAGCGCGTGCCGTTGTTTACCCACCAGACGGCCGACGGCCACGTTCAGATCGCCACCACCCTGCCCAAGGATCGCCACCATGAAAGCCTCTAGCGTCTCGGCCAAAGCCAACTTGTTCAACACCCAGGGCCTGACCGGATCGCTGCTGCGTCGCGGCGTGCTTCGGCAATTGACGCAACTCAAACACGGACAACTGGTGCTGATCGAAGACGGCGTACGCCATGTGTTCGGCAGTGCCAGCCATGAATTGCTGGGGGAGATCCATATCCTCGATGCCGCAGCCTGGGGACTGGTGGCGAGCAACGGTTCGATTGGCGCGGGCGAAGCGTTCATCCAGGGCTACTGGAGTTCGCCGGACCTGACCTCGGTGGTCCGGGTGTTCGTCAGTAACCTTGAAGTACTCGATGGCCTCGAAGGCGGCCTGGCGAAACTCGGTCGGCCACTGATCCAGGCCCTGCACTGGCTCAATCGCAATACCCGCAAGGGCTCGCAGAAAAACATCGCCGCCCACTACGACCTGGGTAATGACCTGTTTGAGCAGTTTCTCGACCCGACGATGATGTATTCGGCGGCGCAGTTTTTGACCGATGAGGACAGCCTTGAACAGGCGCAGTTGAACAAACTGCAGCGGATTTGCCAGAAGCTGGCCCTCAAGCCAACGGATCACTTGCTGGAGATCGGCACCGGCTGGGGCAGCATGGCGCTGTACGCGGCCCAACATTACGGCTGCAAAGTCACCACCACCACACTGTCCAAAGAGCAATATGCCTTCACCGCACAACGCATCGATGCCCTCGGACTGCAAGACCAGGTCACGTTGCTGCTCAAGGACTACCGCGACCTCACCGGCCAATACGACAAACTGGTGTCGATCGAGATGATCGAGGCCGTCGGCCATCGCTTCCTGCCGACCTACTTCAAGCAGTGCGCTCACCTGCTCAAGAGCAACGGTCTGATGCTGTTGCAAGCCATCACCATCCGCGAGCAGCGCTATGAACAGGCCAAGAACAGCGTCGATTTCATTCAACGCTACATCTTCCCCGGCGGCGCCTTGCCCTGTGTGCAGAAGATGCTGGAGATCGTGAGTCGCGACACCGACATGAACCTGCTGCACATGGAGGACTTCGGACTGCACTACGCCCGGACCCTGCGCTTGTGGCGTGAGAATTTTCGCCGCGCCCAGGGTCGCTTGAGTGAGCTGGGTTACGACGACTATTTCCTGCGACTGTGGGAGTTTTACCTGTGCTACTGCGAAGGCGGCTTTATGGAGCGCACCATCGGCACCGCGCAACTGCTGCTGGCCAAGCCTTCGGCAATCACGGCGCCGCTGTTGGGTCGCTTCGACGCTTGATGACTGAGCGTCCCGTCTGAGTGTTCACACAGCAGCGGGTGACTGCCTTACACTGCGCGCCATGAAAACCATACCTCACACGCAAATCGCCGAACCGGCCGTCACGTGCTCGACCTGCGCAGCCTGCTGTTGCCAGCTCGAAGTCATGCTGATCACCGACACAGGCGTGCCCGAGCGGTTTATCGATACCGATGACTGGGGTGGGGAAGTCATGCTGCGCCTGGACGACGGCTGGTGCGCCGCGCTGGATCGCAACACGATGATGTGCACCATCTACGAAAAGCGCCCGCTGATTTGCCGGGAATTCGAGATGGGCGCGCCGGAATGCATCGATGAGCGCCAGGGCATTTCCACGGCGTATCGCTGAATGTGCCACCCCCTGTGGGAGCTAGCTGGCTCCCAAAGGGGGCCACCGCAAATTGTCCAGGCCGTGATCGTTACAATGGCATCGTATAGTGCAACGCGTAACTCTCTGCGCCGTCGTTAGGGGTGGTCATGCCCGCATTGGAATAGTGCGTAGCCCGAACTCCAACTTCATGTCCGCCGGCAAAACGCAGACCGAAACCGAAGCGATCTTCGAACTGGAAGACACTGCCCAAGTGATTGTCTTCGACCTGGGTATTGGTGAAAAACGCCACGCCTACCCCCAGTTCCACGTAAGGTTTGACGCTCTGGCCGGCAAACTCGTAAACGAACACTGGCGAGAACGAAAGACTATTGTTGCTGGCACTCTTGTTGCCTTCCCAATAGGTGTAGGCGCCGCTCCAGTAACCTGTCAGGCGGCCAACATCGCTCTGCCACCAACTCTTGTCCCAATCGAACTGCATCCCCAATCGATAAGTCATGGTCGAGTCGCTGGTCTGGCCGATCCCGAATTCCACACCTGCCGCTTGTGCGGTGAAACTGTGCCCCATCAGTGCGGCCGCAATCGCGGCCAAGCAGAATAGTCGCTTCATTAGAAACTTCCTTTTCCGAACGATTACGTTTGGTTTTTTTGTTGCTCGACACTCACAGCTATAGAAGTCGGCGATTTATCAGAAGTTCACCCCAATTATTCGCTTGCCCCACAACCTTCTTACTCGTTGAAGCTTTGCACAACGCCAACGGTATTCCACAGTATCGGCAAAATATTTGCGAAGTGCAGGGGATCGGCACTGGTCCAGAATTGCGCCTCACGAGCAGGGCCTTGAGCGAGCAAATTGCGCTCGGCCAGCAGACGCTGAAGTTGGCGCGCAACAGCGGCGCCGGTGTCGATCAAGCTGATGTCATCGGGGATCATCTGCTTGAGCATCGGCTTGAGGAAAGGGTAATGGGTGCAGCCCAGGATGATGGTGTCGGCACCTTCGGCAAGCAGGGGCTCGACGTAACCGGCCAACAACTGACGCAGTGCGGGACTGTGCAGATCACCCTTTTCAATCAGCTCCACCAGCCCGGGGCAAGGCTGGGTGATCACGCGCACATCCGTGGCGAAACGATCGAGCAATGCCGCGAACTTGGCACTCTGCAATGTACCGGTCGTGGCCAGCACGCCGACCACGCCACTGCGGGTCGCGGCAGCCGCCGGCTTGACCGCCGGCTCCATGCCGACGATAGGCCATTGCGGATAATCGCGTCGCAGGTCGGCAACGCCCGCGACGGTGGCAGTGTTGCAGGCCAGTACCAGGGCCTTGGCGCCCTGCCGTTGAAAGAAACCGGCCATGACGCTGCAACGCTGCCGGATGAATTCCGGGGTTTTCTCGCCGTAGGGAATATTGCCGCAATCGGCGACGTACAGCAGTGACTCGTTGGGCAACAAACGCTGGATCTCGGCCAGCACCGACAGCCCACCGACGCCGGAGTCGAACACGCCAATCGGCGCTTCACGCATGCTTTGGCCCACAAACGCTGCAACCCGGGTCCCGCTTGACTCGCAATTCACGAAAGCGTGAGCCCAAGGCATCGATCAACAACAGGCGTCCCACCAGTGGCTCGCCGAAACCTGCCAGCAGCTTCAGCGCTTCAAGGGCTTGCAGGCTGCCGACCAGGCCCACCAGCGGACCGACCACCCCGGCCTCGCTGCAGGTCAATTCCGCCTCGCTGCCGTGTCCGTATAAGCAGTGGTAGCACGGACTCTCCGCACGACGCGGGTCGAACACCGACAACTGCCCTTCAAGGCGAATCGCCGCGCCACTGACCAGCGGTTTTGCGGCGGCCACGCAAGCGGCATTGACCGCTTCACGGGTGGAGAAATTGTCCGAACAGTCGAGGACCAGGTCCACACCTGCCACGGCAGCCGCCAGGGAATCTTCATCCAGCGCCGTGCGGTGGGCGATCAGTTGAACCTCGGGATTGATTGCCGTCAGGCGCTTGATCGCCGAATCGACCTTGCTCATGCCAACACTGTCGGTGTCATGAATGATCTGGCGTTGCAGGTTGGTCAGGTCGACTGTATCGAAGTCCGCCAGATGCAACTCGCCGACACCCGCCGCGGCCAGATACAACGCCACCGGCGCACCCAGCCCACCGAGGCCGACAATCAGCACGCGGCTTTCTTTCAAGCGCAACTGGCCGTCGATATCGATGTGGTGCAACAGAATTTGCCGGCTGTAGCGCAGCAATTCCTGATCATTCAGCATGGCAGGCGCCCCAGACTGATGCGTTGATGACCGCCCAGATCGGTGCGGCTGTGGACGTCTTCAAAGCCACGGGTCAGCAGCAGATCACGCACCGCCTCGGCCTGGTCGTAACCGTGTTCAAGCATCAGCCAGCCACCGGCCTCCAGATGCTCCGGCGCCTGGGCGACGATCAAGCGCAGATCGTCGAGCCCGTCGACACCGGCCACCAGGGCACTGGCCGGCTCGAAGCGCACATCGCCTTCCACCAGGTGCGGATCGGCTGCCGCGATGTAGGGCGGATTGCTGATGATCAACTGAAAACGCTGACCTTCCAGAGCGCTGAACCAATGACTGCTCAACACTGTGGCGTTGTTCAGGTTCAGACGCTGACGATTGCGTTCGGCCAGGGCCACCGCTTCAAGCACACGATCGACGGCGGTGACCTTCCACGCCGGACGCTCACTGGCCAGGGCCAGGGCGATGGCACCGCTGCCGGTGCCAAGGTCGAGGACTTTGCACGGTGTGGCCGGCAACAGTTCGAGCGCGGCCTCCACCAACAACTCGGTGTCCGGACGCGGGATCAGCGTGTGCGGCGCCACTTCCAGGTCGAGCTTCCAGAAACCCTGCTGACCCAGAATGTAGGCCACCGGCTCACCGCTGCGGCGGCGCTGCAGGTATTCGGCGAACGTCAGCGCCGCTTCGCTCGGAACGATACGTTCCGGCCAGGTGTGCAGAAAACTGCGGGACTTGCCCAACGCCGCCGCCAGCAACAATTCGGCATCCAGACGCGCCGTGGGCGAGTCGGGCAGATCGGCGGCGCGTAACAAACTGGCGATGATCGTCATTTACTCACCTATCGCCGCCAGTTGATCGGCCTGATATTCGGCCAGCAACGGCTCGATCACCGCATCGACGCCGCCGGCGAGGATTTCGTCGAGGGAATACAGCGTCAGGTTGACCCGGTGGTCGGTGACCCGGCCCTGGGCGAAGTTGTAGGTGCGGATGCGTTCGGAGCGATCACCCGAGCCCACCAGCAATTTACGTTCGCTGGCAATGGCATTGGCGGCGGCACTGGTCTGCTGATCGTTGAGTTTGGCCGACAGCCAGGACATCGCCCGCGCACGGTTCTTGTGCTGGGAACGTTCTTCCTGGCACTCGACCACGATGCCCGACGGCAAGTGGGTGATGCGGATCGCCGAGTCGGTCTTGTTGACGTGCTGACCGCCGGCACCG
The DNA here is from genome assembly GCF_016887925.1 of Pseudomonas sp. MIL9. Lineage (NCBI taxonomy): Bacteria > Pseudomonadati > Pseudomonadota > Gammaproteobacteria > Pseudomonadales > Pseudomonadaceae > Pseudomonas > Pseudomonas sp. MIL9. Next base: position 81,052 of record NZ_JAFEHE010000014.1, read on the forward strand.
GAGGAACGATAGGTGTCGATCCGCAGGTCCGCCGGGTTGATCTCGATCGCTTCCTGCTCATCCGGCTCGGGCAATACCGCCACTGTGCAGGCCGAGGTATGGATGCGCCCTTGGGATTCGGTGGCCGGAACCCGCTGCACGCGGTGCGCACCGGACTCGAATTTCAGCTTGCCGTAGACGTTGTCGCCTTCCACGCGGGCAATGACTTCTTTATAGCCGCCGTGCTCACCCTCGTTCTCGGAGAGGATTTCCACCCGCCAGCCGCGACGCTCGGCGTAACGCGAATACATGCGGAACAGGTCGCCGGAGAAAATCGCCGCCTCGTCACCGCCCGTACCCGCGCGGATTTCCAGAAACACGTTACGCCCGTCATTCGGGTCCTTGGGCAGCAGCATGCGTTGCAGGCTGGCTTCCAGTTCGACCAGGCGCTCCTTGGCTTCGCGGACTTCTTCCACGGCCATCTCGCGCATGTCCGGGTCGCTGTCCTTGAGCAATGCCTGGGCGCCTTCCAGGTCGCCCTGCACTTTGAGCAACTGTTTATAGGTCTCGACGATCGGCTCGACTTCCGCGTATTCCTTGGAATAGGTGCGGAATTTGTTCTGATCGGAAATGACCTCGCCATCGCCAAGCAAGGCGGTCAATTCCTCGAAACGGTCCTGGAGGATGTCCAGCTTATTGAGCAGTGACGCTTTCATTGCGGTTTCTTATCCGAAAAGCTTTCCGATGAGCCCTCACCGAGGGCAAAGAGTTCCTGGGCCATCGCCAGCGCATCGAGGCGACCTTCGGCAGAGAGCTTTTTCAACTGCACGCTCGGTGCGTGCATGAGTTTGTTGGTCAGGCCACGGGCCAGTTGCAGCAGCACATCTTCGGCACTGGCGCCGTTGGCCAGCAGGCGCTGGGCCTTTTGCAATTCTTCGTCGCGCAAGCGTTCGCTTTGTTGACGATAGGCCTTGAGCACGTCCACCGCCGCCAATTCGCGCAGGCGGACCATGAAATCTTCGGCACCGACCGACACCATCTCTTCAGCCGCTTGCGCAGCGCCTTGCCGGCTCTTGAGGTTCTCGGCGACCACCTCATGGAGATCGTCGACGCTATACAGGTAAACGTCGTCCAGCTCGCCGACTTCTGGCTCGATATCCCGCGGAACGGCAATATCCACCATGAAAATGGGTTTGTGCTTGCGCAGTTTCAGTGCGCTTTCCACGGCGCCCTTGCCGAGGATCGGCAATTGGCTGGCGGTGGAACTGATGACGATGTCGCTGCGCACCAGTTCCGCAGGAATGTCCGACAGCAGCACCGCATGGGCACCGAACTGCTCGGCCAGCAGGCTCGCCCGCTCCAGCGTGCGATTGGCGACCACGATTCGCTTTACGCCGAGGTCATGCAGATGGCGGGCGACCAGGGTGATGGTCTCGCCGGCGCCAATCAGCAAGGCCTGACTGCGTTGCAAGTCGCTGAAAATCTGTTTCGCCAGGCTGACTGCGGCGAACGCCACGGACACCGGGTTTTCACCAATGGCGGTGTCGGTGCGCACCTGCTTGGCGGCATTGAACGTGGCCTGGAACAGGCGTCCGAGCAACGGGCCGATGGTGCCGGCCTCCCGAGCCACGGCGTAGGCCGATTTCATCTGGCCAAGAATCTGCGGTTCGCCCAACACCAGCGAATCGAGCCCCGAGGCCACCCGCATCATGTGACGAACTGCCGCATCATCTTCGTGCACATAGGCGCTCGCGCGCAGTTCGTCGAGGCTCAAATGATGGTATTCGGCCAGCCAGCGCAGGACGATATCCGCCGACAGGTGATCCTGTTCTATATAGAGCTCACTGCGATTGCAGGTGGAGAGGATCGCAGCTTCGCGGCTGTCGGTGAGTCGGCAGAGCTGCTGCAAGGCCTCCACCAGCTGCTCAGGGGTAAAGGCCACGCGCTCGCGGACGTCTACTGAAGCAGTCTTATGGTTAATACCGAGTGCAAGGAAGGCCATTCAAAGTCGCTGATGGTGACGTGAAGCCGGCAATTGTCCTACTTCGACGGAATCAGAACAACTATTCGATATCTATCGCCATGGCAGGCGTCCACCACAACCGCGAATAGTTCTCGATTACGGTCGCTCACACGCGAAAATGCCAGGCCGGTTATGTTTGGCCCAAGGCTTGTGTCATGATGATCCGACCGCAGGTTAGTCGTCCTCTTCCTATATGAATAGATCCTCCGCGTTGCTCCTCGCTTTTGTCTTCCTCAGCGGCTGCCAGGCCTTGGCACCCGTATCGTCGGACAGTACGTCGCCGGCCGAAGACAGCACTCCGGCGCCTGAAAAGCCCAAGGTTTACAGCTCATTCAGCGAAGACACGGTCTTCAGCCTGCTGAGCGCCGAACTGGCTGGCCAGCGCAATCGTTTCGACATTGCCCTGGACAACTATGTGACCCAGGCCATCAATACCCAGGATCCGGGCATTTCCGAGCGGGCATTCCGTATCGCCGAGTACCTGGGCGCCGATCAGGCCGCCCTGGACACCGCACTGATCTGGGCCAGGAACGCCCCGGACGACCTCGAGGCGCAACGGGCCGCTGCCGTACAACTGGCCCGCGCCGGGCGCTACGACGACTCCATGGTCTATATGGAGAAAGTCCTGCAAGGCAAGGGCGACACCCACTTCGACTTCCTCGCCTTGTCCGCAGCCGACACCGACCAGGACACGCGCAACGGTTTGATGAAGAGTTTCGACCGTTTATTGCAGCGCCATCCGCACAACAGTCAGCTGATTTTCGGCAAGGCCTTGCTGATGCAACAGGACGGCGACGCCAAAGGTGCGCTGACCCTGCTTGAAGACAATCCGCCCGACGACGGCGAAATCGCCCCGATTCTGCTGCGCGCACGCCTGCTGCAAACCCTCGATCGCGGTGACGAGGCCTTGCCGCTGCTGCAAAAAAGCATCAAGAAATATCCGGACGACAAACGCCTGCGCCTGACTTATGCGCGCATGCTGGTTGAACAGGACCGGATGGATGACGCCAAAGCCGAGTTCTCGAGCCTGGTCCAGCAATACCCCGAAGACGACGAATTGCGTTACTCCCTGGCGCTGGTTTGCCTGGAAGCCAAGGCCTGGAACGAGGCCAAGGGCTATCTGGAAGACTTGATCGCCCGGGACAGCCATGTCGACTCGGCACACCTGAACCTCGGCCGGATCGCCGAAGAACGCAATGACCCGCAGGGCGCCTTGATCGAGTACGGCAAGGTGGGTCCGGGCAACGATTACCTGCCGGCACAATTGCGTCAGGCCGATATTCTGATGAACAACGGCAGGACCGCCGAAGCCCAATCCCGCCTGGCGACGGAACGCGACGAGCAACCGGACTACGTGATCCAGCTGTACCTGATCGAGGCGGAAACCCTGTCCGCCAACAAACAGGGCGACAAAGCCTGGAATGTGCTGGAAAAAGCCCTGCAGCAATACCCCGACGACCTGAACCTGCTTTACACCCGTGCCATGCTGGCGGAAAAGCGCAATGACCTGGCGCAGATGGAAAAAGACCTGCGACTGATCATCAAGCACGACCCGGACAATGCCATGGCGCTCAACGCCCTGGGCTACACCCTGTCCGACCGCACGACACGTTACGCCGAAGCCAAGGCCCTGATCGAACAGGCTCACCAGATCAATCCGGAAGACCCGGCGGTGCTCGACAGCCTCGGCTGGGTGAATTTCCGCATGGGCAACCTCGACGAAGCCGAACGCCTGCTGCGCCAGGCGCTGCAACGCTTCCCCGATCAGGAAGTCGCCGCACACCTGGGTGAAGTCCTGTGGGCCAATGGCAAACAGCGCGAAGCCAGGCAAATATGGGGCAAGTTCCTCAAGGAACAGCCTGACAGCCCAACTCTGCGCGGTACCATCAAGCGCCTGACCGGATCAGAGACTCTTTAAGATTATGTTTTTGCGCCACATCATCGTTTTCAGTTTCATCGCCCTGCTCGCCGGTTGCGCGGGCTTCGGTGCCCGCGAATCCGTCGAGGGCCACGGTAACCCCGCCCAATGGCGCGAGCACAAACAGCAGCTTGCCGCCCTGGATGGCTGGCAGATCGACGGCAAGATCGGCATTCGCGCGCCAAAGGATTCGGGTAGCGGCACGCTGTTCTGGCTGCAGCGCCAGGACTATTACGACATCCGCCTTTCCGGCCCCCTGGGTCGCGGTGCGGCACGCCTGACCGGACGGCCCGGCAAGGTCTCTCTGGAAGTTGCCAACCAGGGTCGCTATGAAGCGCCAAGCCCGGAAGTCCTGCTTGAAGAACAACTGGGCTGGAAATTGCCGGTGTCCAATCTGGCCTGGTGGGTCCGCGGGCTTCCGGCTCCGGACAGCAAGAGCCGCCTGACCCTGGATGGCGACAGCCGCCTGGCCAGCCTTGAACAAGATGGCTGGCAGGTCGAGTACACCGCCTACACCGAGCAAAACGGCTACTGGCTGCCCGAGCGCATCAAGCTGCACGGCACCGACCTCGATGTCACGCTGGTGATCAAGGCCTGGCAACCACGCAAGCTGGGGCAATGACATGCCTGCCAGTCGCCTGACCCTGCCCTCCCCGGCCAAGCTCAACCTGATGTTGCACATTCTCGGTCGCCGCGAAGACGGCTACCACGAGTTGCAGACGCTGTTTCAGTTTCTCGACTATGGCGATGAAATCACCTTCGCCGTGCGCGATGACGGCGTCATTCATTTGCACACCGAGTTCGAAGGTGTCCCCCATGACAGCAACCTGATCGTCAAAGCCGCGAAAAAACTTCAGGAGCAATCCGGTTGCTCGCTCGGCATTGATATCTGGATCGACAAAGTTTTGCCCATGGGCGGTGGAATCGGTGGCGGCAGTTCGAATGCCGCGACGACCTTGCTTGGCCTCAATCATCTCTGGCAATTGGGCTGGGATGAAGATCGGCTGGCCGCACTGGGCCTGACACTGGGCGCCGATGTCCCGGTTTTCGTGCGCGGCCACGCGGCTTTCGCCGAAGGCGTGGGGGAGAAACTGACCCCGGTAGACCCGGAAGAACCGTGGTATCTGGTGCTGGTGCCGCAAGTATCTGTAAGTACGGCAGAAATTTTTTCCGATCCGTTGTTGACACGTAACTCGCCGCCCATTAAAGTGCGCCCCGTTCCCAAGGGAAACAGTCGAAATGACTGCTTGCCGGTAGTAGCAAGGCGTTATCCAGAGGTACGTAACGCATTGAATTTGTTAGGTAATTTTACCGAAGCAAAACTCACCGGAACTGGAAGTTGTGTGTTTGGGGGCTTCCCAAGCAAAGCTGAAGCTGATAAAGTCTCGGCCCTTCTTACAGAGACCCTTACAGGGTTTGTAGCAAAAGGAAGCAACGTTTCGATGTTGCATCGCAAGCTGCAAAGTCTGCTCTAAAGGAATCGATTACTGGGTAATCGTTGCAACAGATACAGGGGCGTCGCCAAGCGGTAAGGCAGCAGGTTTTGATCCTGCCATGCGTTGGTTCGAATCCAGCCGCCCCTGCCATTTTCCTATACTCATCCAGGTTACCCTCAGCCTTCAGGTACTGCGCGTGTCCAAGATGATGGTCTTTACGGGGAACGCTAACCCCGATCTGGCTCGGCGTGTCGTACGTCAGCTGCATATCCCTCTCGGTGACATCTCTGTCGGTAAATTTTCCGACGGCGAAATTACAGCCGAGATCAATGAAAACGTCCGCGGTAAAGACGTCTTCATTATTCAGCCGACTTGCGCTCCGACCAACGATAACCTGATGGAACTGGTAGTGATGGCTGATGCCTTCCGCCGCTCCTCGGCTACTCGTATCACTGCTGTTATTCCTTACTTTGGTTATGCCCGTCAGGATCGCCGTCCGCGTTCCGCACGTGTGGCTATCAGCGCGAAAGTCGTCGCTGACATGCTTACCGTAGTCGGCATCGACCGTGTTCTCACGGTTGATCTGCATGCTGACCAAATCCAGGGTTTCTTCGATATTCCGGTAGATAACATCTACGGCTCCCCGGTTCTGGTGGATGACATTGAAGATCAGCGCTTCGAAAACCTGATGATCGTGTCCCCGGACATTGGTGGCGTCGTGCGTGCACGTGCCGTTGCCAAATCCCTGGGCGTGGATCTCGGGATCATCGACAAACGCCGTGAGAAAGCCAATCACTCTGAAGTGATGCATATCATCGGTGATGTCGAAGGGCGCACCTGTATTCTGGTCGATGACATGGTCGATACCGCCGGCACCCTGTGCCACGCGGCCAAGGCCCTGAAAGAGCATGGCGCTGCCAAGGTTTTCGCCTACTGCACGCACCCTGTGCTGTCGGGTCGGGCGATCGAAAACATTGAAAATTCCGTGCTGGACGAGCTGGTGGTGACCAACACCATTCCGCTGTCCGCTGCAGCACAAGCCTGTGCGCGTATCCGTCAACTGGATATCGCACCGGTAGTTGCCGAGGCGGTCCGCCGCATCAGCAATGAAGAATCGATCAGCGCGATGTTCCGCTAAGGGCCCTGCCCTTCTCGAACATCTCGTTGACGAAAAGCGCCCCGCCCCGGCATTCCTGTCGGGGCGGGGCTTTTTTGCCCATACCGCCTTTAGCGCTGGTCGCAAACGCTGGGGCGAATGTGGTTATTTTGGAGATACAACATGAACGATTTTACTCTGAATGCTGAAGTGCGTTCCGACCTGGGGAAAGGTGCGAGCCGCCGCCTGCGTCGTCTCGCAAGCCTGGTTCCAGCTGTAGTTTACGGTGGCGAAAAAGCCCCTGAATCCATCAGCATGCTGGCTAAAGAAGTTGCCAAACTGCTCGAAAACGAAGCGGCTTACAGCCACATCATCGAGCTGAACGTTGGTGGCACCAAGCAAAACGTAATCATCAAGGCTCTGCAGCGTCACCCGGCCAAAGGCCACGTGATGCACGCTGACTTCGTACGCGTAGTGGCCGGCCAGAAGCTGACTGCTGTCGTTCCAGTGCACTTCATCAACGAAGCTGCCCCGGTGAAGAAAGGCGGCGAGATTTCGCACGTTGTTGCTGAAATCGAAGTGACCTGCCTGCCAAAAGACCTGCCTGAATTCATCGAAGTTGACCTGGCTAACGCCGAAGTCGGCTCGATCATTCACCTGTCCGACATCAGCGCTCCTAAAGGCGTTGAGTTCGTTGCTCTGGCTCACGGTAACGACCTGGCTGTTGCCAACGTTCACGCTCCACGTGTTGCTCCAGAAGCTACCGAAGAAGGCGCAGCAGAGTAATTTCACTCTGTTCGCCGGAGTGACGGAAACATCGCGGACTGGAACGTAGCGAGAAAGCGGGCGAGAACGCGGAGTTTACATAATGGTAAATGAGCAACTTTCGTCCACTTTCGCCGCTCTCTCCGATTGCGGCGATGTTATCCACCACTCCTGGGAAGGGCCCCTATCGTGACTGCCATTAAACTGATCGTTGGCTTGGGAAATCCAGGTGCAGAATACGAACAGACCCGGCATAACGCAGGGGCCCTTTTTGTTGAGCGCATCGCGAACGCACAAGGCATAAACCTTGTAGCCGATCGCAAATATTTCGGCCTGACCGGGCGCTATACGCACCTGGGTCAGGATGTTCGTCTGCTGATCCCCACCACCTACATGAACCGCAGCGGCCAGGCCGTAGCGGCACTCGCCGGATTCTTCCGCATCAAGCCCGAAGAGATCCTGGTGGCGCACGACGAACTCGACCTGCCTCCGGGCGTCGCCAAGCTCAAACAGGGCGGCGGCCATGGCGGTCACAACGGGTTGCGCGACATCATTGCGCAACTGGGCAATCAGAATACCTTTCACCGCTTGCGGCTTGGCATTGGCCACCCGGGCGTTGCCAGTATGGTTTCAAATTTCGTCCTGGGTCGTGCGCCACGCGCCGAACAGGAAAAACTCGATGCCAGCATCGACTTTGCCCTCGGCGTGCTGCCGGATATCCTCGCCGGTGAATGGAACCGCGCGATGAAAAACCTGCACAGCCAGAAGGCCTGACTCTAACTCCTCGGGGAAACACCATGGGATTCAATTGCGGCATCGTCGGCCTGCCTAACGTCGGCAAGTCCACCCTGTTCAACGCCCTGACCAAATCCGGTATCGCGGCCGAGAACTTCCCCTTCTGCACCATCGAGCCCAACAGCGGAATCGTGCCGATGCCGGACCCGCGCCTCGATGCCCTGGCCGCCATCGTCAATCCAAAGCGCGTCCTGCCGACCACCATGGAATTCGTCGACATCGCTGGCCTGGTGGCCGGCGCGTCGAAAGGTGAAGGCCTGGGCAACAAATTCCTGGCCAACATCCGCGAAACCGATGCGATCGCCCACGTAGTCCGCTGCTTCGAAGACGAGAACGTGATTCACGTTTCCAACAGCGTCGACCCGAAACGCGACATCGAAATCATCGACCTGGAACTGATCTTCGCCGACCTCGACAGCTGCGAGAAGCAACTGCAGAAAGTCGCGCGCAACGCCAAGGGCGGTGACAAGGACGCCGTGGTCCAGAAAGGCCTGCTGGAGCAATTGATCGCTCACTTCACCCTGGGCAAGCCTGCGCGCAGCCTGATGAAGAACATGAGCGCCGACGAAAAGGCGATGATCAAGGGCTTCCACCTGCTGACCACCAAACCGGTCATGTACATCGCCAACGTCGCTGAAGACGGTTTCGAAAACAACCCGCACCTGGACGTGGTGAAAGCCATTGCCGAAGAAGAAGGCGCCATGGTTGTACCGGTCTGCAACAAGATCGAAGCGGAAATCGCCGAACTTGAAGACGGTGAAGAGAAAGACATGTTCCTCGAAGCCCTGGGCCTCGAAGAGCCAGGCCTGAACCGCGTGATCCGCGCTGGCTACGAGATGCTGCACCTGCAGACCTACTTCACCGCCGGTGTCGAAGAAGTCCGCGCCTGGACCGTCCGCGTCGGTGCCACCGCTCCGCAAGCGGCTGGCGTGATCCACACCGACTTCGAAAAAGGCTTCATCCGTGCCGAAGTCATCGCCTACAACGACTTCATCCAGTACAAGGGTGAAGCCGGTGCCAAGGAAGCCGGTAAATGGCGCCTGGAAGGCAAGGACTACATCGTCAAGGACGGCGACGTGATGCACTTCCGCTTCAACGTGTAATGGGTGCCGTGGATATCCACGGAACTCGATAGACGAAAAATCCCCGTAATCACTCGCTGATACGGGGATTTTTGCGTCTTGCGAGGGCTGAATCGCGCAGCACCGCAGAGCGCCGCCCACACTACGCCAATTGCGCCCTGATCTTTTGCACCACGCCTTGCATCGCCGGCAGATACCGGCGGGCGGCTTCCTCAACCGACATCGCCTTGGCGATGTACACCAGGTTCAGGCAACCCATCACCCGCTCCTCGTGCTCAACCGGAATCGCGATGGCAGCAATTTTGCGCTCCTGGCCCCAGTGGGAATTGTTTTCTCCATAGCCCTTGCCGAGAGTGTGCTCCACCAACCGGTCGACAAAGCCGCGATCCGCCGCCAGCGCCGACTGTTCATCTTCGCGGCTGATCATCAACTCAATCAGCTCTTCGCGCTCAGCCGCGGGGCAGAACGCAAAGTACGCACGCCCAGTGGCCGTCATGAGCAACGGTAAGCGCCGACCGACCATGGAGCGGTGGAATGACAGGCGACTGAATCGATGAGTGGTCTCGCGAATCACCATGGCGTCGCCATCCAGCGTGCACAGGTCGGTTGGCCAGACAACTTGTTGCAGCAGCTCGCCAAGCAGCGGCGCGGCAATCGAAGAAATCCATTGCTCGTCGCGAAATCCCTCGCTCAGCTCGCGGACTTTCAACGTCAGGCGATAGCTGTCATCTGACTCACTGCGTCGCACGTAACCCTCGGTTTGCAAGGTCTCCAGCAATCGACGAACCGTGGTGCGATGTAGCCCGCTTTGCTCGGCCAACTGCGCCGTAGTGGCCCCGCCATCGAAACGATTCAAGCCATTGATCAGGGCCAAACCGCGCATTAGCCCACGAACGGCCTTGTATTCTGTTTCGCTCATGGAGGCTCCATTTTTTCTATAAATCAAGCTTGTGCACCTGGTGCACACTAGCAAGGGTTTTCGTTGTCCACCAGCTACCTGATTTCCATACTGCGCCCAACAAGAAATCCAAAAGCGCTGTACGGAGATACCCATGAGTCTTGCACCCACTCCTTCCACGGTGGAGCTGAGCACCGACGTTGCCATCGTCGGCGCAGGCCCTGTCGGCCTGATGATTGCCAATTACCTGGGGCAATGTGGCGTCAACGTCACATTGGTGGAAAAGCTCGACAGCCTGATCGACTACCCCCGCGCCATCGGCCTGGACGATGAAAGCCTGCGTACTTTCCAGTCCGTCAGTCTGGCCGACAAGGTGCTGCCGCATACCACGCCCTGGCACGCCATGCGTTTCCTGACCCCCAAGGGTCGCTGCTTTGCCGATATCCAACCGAAAACCGACGAATTCGGCTGGTCTCGGCGCAACGCATTCATTCAACCCTTGGCCGACCGGGTACTGTTCGACGGCCTGCAGCGTTTCAACAACGTCAAGGTACTGTTCAGCCGTGAGCTCAGCAGTTTTGAGCAAAACGACAGCGCGGTGGTGCTCAACCTCACGGATCAGAATGGCCGCAGCGAACGCCTGCATGCCCGTTACCTGATCGGTTGCGACGGCGGCAACAGCCTGGTGCGGCGCAGCCTGGACATCAGCTTCGAAGGCAAGACCGCGCCGAATCAATGGATCGTCGTCGACATCGCCAATGACCCGTTGAGCACGCCACACGTTTATCTGTGCTGCGACCCGGTGCGCCCTTACGTTTCCGCCGCCCTGCCCCATGGCGTGCGTCGTTTCGAGTTCATGGTCATGCCCGGCGAAACCGAAGCCGAGCTGAGCAAACCGGAAAACATGCGCAAGCTGCTGGGCAAGGTGCTGCCGAACCCGGACAACATCGAACTGATCCGCAGCCGCGTCTATACCCATAACGCTCGTCTGGCCGGTCGGTTCCGTCAGGGCCGGGTGCTGCTGGCCGGCGATGCCGCGCACATCATGCCGGTATGGCAAGGCCAGGGTTACAACAGCGGCATGCGCGACGCGTCCAACCTGGCGTGGAAACTGTCGCTGGTGATCAAGGGCCTGGCCGCCGACAGCCTGCTCGACAGCTACGAACAGGAACGCCGCGACCATGCCAAGGCGATGATCGACCTTTCGGTACTCGCCGGCCATGTGCTGGCACCGCCGAAACGCTGGCAAGGCACCCTGCGCGATGGTGTGTCCTGGCTGCTCAATTACGTGCCGCCGGTCAAACGCTACTTCCTGGAAATGCGCTTCAAACCGATGCCGCAATACACCCGGGGCGCCTTGATCGTGCCGAGTGAAAAGGGCTCGCCAACAGGCAAGATGTTCATTCAACCGCAGGTGTTGACTGACGCCGGCAGCACGGTGTTGCTGGATGAAGTGATCGGTGAAAACTTCGCGATTATCGCCTGGGGCTGCGATCCGACCTGGGGCCTGACGGCAGCGCAAATTACCCAATGGAAAAACCTGGGCACGCGCTTTATTCAAGTGTTGCCGGACGTCCAGCTCAGAGCACCGAGCGATGCCGGCCACGACGTGATCCGCGTGGGTGACAGCACCGGTCGTTTGAAAGAGTGGTTCGCACTCGGCAATTCGTCCATCGCCCTGGTGCGTCCCGACCGCTTCGTCGCCGGATTGGCCATCCCCCAAACCGTTGGCCAGGCCTGCGATGAATTGGCCCGGGCGCTCAAAGTCCTGCCACAAACCGCTGCGAACGCTGTTGTCAGCAAGGTAGCTTGAGATGAGCGCCTATCTGCATTGTTTGTCTCACACGCCATTGGTGGGCTACGTCGATCCTGAACCGCACGTGTTGGCCGAAGTCGATGCCGTGATCAGCGATGCTCGCGAACGCATCGCCCGCTTCGACCCGCAGCTGGTGGTGGTGTTCGGACCGGACCATTACAACGGCTTTTTCTACGACGTGATGCCGGCCTTTTGCATCGGCATGGCGGCCGACGCCATTGGTGATTTCGACACCGCCGCCGGCCCCCTGGACGTGCCTAAAGCGCTGGCTGAATCCTGCGCCCAGGCTGTGCTGGATGCCGGTATCGACGCCGCGGTGTCTTATCGCATGCAGGTCGATCATGCGTTCGCGCAGCCGTTGGAACTGTTGCTCGGCGGCTTGCAGGGCTGTCCGGTGATTCCGGTGTTCATCAACTCCGTGGCCGTGCCCCTGCCTGGCTTCAATCGCGCCCGAATGCTGGGTGAGGCGATTGGCCAATGGGCGAAGTCGTTGAATAAGCGCGTGCTGTTTCTGGCCTCCGGCGGCCTGTCCCATCAGCCACCGGTACCGGAACTGGCCAAGGTCGATGCGCGTATGGCTGACCGTCTGATGGGCAGCGGGCGCCAGCTACCCGCCGATGAACGACAGGCACGCCAGAACCGGGTCATTCAAGCCGCCCGAGACTTCGTCGAAGACCCGCACAGCCTGCACCCCCTGAACCCGACATGGGATCAGCAGTTTCTCGACACCCTCGAACAGGGCCGTATGAGCGACCTCGACAGCCTGAGCAATGACGAATTGTCGGCGCTGGCCGGCAAGTCCACCCACGAAGTGAAAACCTGGGTCGCCGCCTTCTGCGCCCTCAGTGCTTTCGGCCCCTATCAGACCGAGGGCCGCTACTACCGCCCGATTCCCGAGTGGATTGCAGGCTTCGGTGCCCTTGGCGCACAGCCGCTGAACAATCACTAATGAATTCAAGGAACACTGCCATGACAGCCACTGCATTCAGTGAAGCTTCCACCAGCCGCTTTGCCCGTATCAAGGAAGGCGACCTGGACCTGCAACTGCACTACAACGACCTTGGCGAAGGTGCCGAAACCGTGGTCATGCTGCACGGCTCCGGGCCGGGCGCCAGCGGCTGGGCCAACTTCAATCGCAATATCGAGCCGCTGGTGAATGCCGGTTTCCGCGTGATCCTGATGGACTGCCCGGGCTGGAGCAAAAGCGACACGATCGTCAGTGAAGGCTCGCGCTCGAACCTCAATGCACAAGCGCTCAAGGGCCTGCTCGACGTGCTGGACCTGGACCGCGTGCACATCATCGGCAACTCGATGGGCGCCCACAGCACCGTGGCCTTCGCCCTGGAATACCCTGAGCGGATCGGCAAACTGATCCTGATGGGCGGCGGCACCGGCGGCCCGAGCGCCTTCGTTCCCCAGCCCACCGAAGGCATCAAACTGATCGGCGCGCTGTACCGCGATCCGACCATCGAGAACTTGAAGAAGATGATGAACGTCTTCGTTTTCGATGCCAGCGGCCTGACCGACGAACTGTTCCAGACCCGCCTGGACAACATTCTGTCGCGCCGCGATCACCTGGAAAACTTCGTCAAGAGCAGCACGATCAACCCCAAGCAATTTCCGGATTTCAGCCACCGCCTGCACGAAATCAGCGCCGACACCCTGCTTGTCTGGGGCCGCGAGGACCGCTTCGTGCCCATGGACACTGGCTTGCGCCTGCTGGCCGGCCTGCCCAAGGCGCAGTTGCATGTGTTCAACCGTTGCGGCCACTGGGCGCAGTGGGAACACGCCGAGAAGTTCAACCGTATGGTCCTGGACTTCCTGACCCACTGATCATCGAGGCTGAAATGAATCTGACTCAAGACACACTGCATCAACTCGCCGCTGATCTGCGCCAGGCCGAAGCCCATGGCGAAGCCATCGGGCCGCTGCGCGAGCAGATCGGTGAAGACAACGCCGAAGCCGCGTATGCCATCCAGCGCCTCAACGTCGACCACGGCGTGGCCAACGGGCGCCGCGTGGTTGGCCGCAAGATCGGCCTGACCAATCCCAAGGTCCAGGCCCAGCTGGGCGTGGGCCAGCCAGACTTCGGTACGCTCTTCGCTGACATGTGCTACGGCGACAACCAAACCGTGCCCGTCGGCCGCGTACTGCAACCGAAGATCGAGGCTGAAATCGCCCTGATCCTCGACCGCGACCTGCCTCGCGCCGACACCACATTCGCCGACGTGATGGCAGCCACCGGCTGGGTCGTCCCGGCACTGGAAATCGTCGGCAGTCGGGTCCAGGGCTGGAACATCCGCTTCGTCGATACCGTGGCTGACAACGCCTCCAGCGGCTGCTTCGTACTCGGCGGCCCGGCTCGACGTATCGATGGGCTCGACCTGCGCCAGGCCAGCATGCGCATGACCCGCAAGGGTGAAGAAGTGTCCAGCGGCAGCGGCGCCGAATGCCTCGGCCATCCGCTCAATGCGGCCGTCTGGCTGGCCTGCACCATGGCGCGCCTGGGCGATCCGCTGCGGGCGGGCGACATCATTCTCACCGGTGCGCTGGGGCCGATGGTCGCGGTAGCCGCCGGTGATCGGTTCGAGGCCGAGATCGACGGCATCGGCCGGGTTGGTGTGAATTTCTCGGTAGACAGTCGCGCCGAGTGATCGGCGACTTGCGTGCACATGAGGCAACAATAATGAACAAACTCAAAGTCGCCATCATCGGCTCCGGCAACATCGGCACCGACCTGATGATCAAGATCCTGCGTAACGCCAGGCACCTGGAAATGGCGGTGATGGTCGGCATCGACCCGGCCTCCGACGGTTTGGCCCGCGCCCAGCGCATGGGCGTGGCCACCACCCACGAAGGCGTCGAAGGCCTGACCCGCATGGACGTGTTCAAGGACATCGACTTCGTCTTCGATGCCACCTCGGCAGGCGCCCACGTGAAGAACGATGCGTTCCTGCGCTCGATCAACCCCGGCATTCGCCTGATCGACCTGACGCCCGCCGCCATCGGCCCGTACTGCGTGCCGGTGGTCAACCTGGAGCAGAATCTGGATCAGCTCAACGTCAACATGGTCACCTGCGGCGGCCAGGCGACCATCCCGATGGTCGCGGCGGTGTCGCGGGTGGCCAAGGTGCATTACGCCGAAATCGTCGCCTCGATTGCCAGCAAATCCGCCGGGCCCGGCACCCGCGCCAACATCGACGAATTCACCGAAACCACCTCCAAGGCCATCGAAGTGATCGGCGGCGCGGCCAAGGGCAAGGCGATCATCGTGATGAACCCCGCCGAGCCGCCGCTGATCATGCGCGACACGGTGTTCGTATTGTCCGAAGCGGCGGATCAGGCGCTGGTCGAAGCCTCCATCGTCGAGATGGCGGCCGCCGTGCAGGCCTACGTGCCGGGCTATCGCCTCAAGCAAAAAGTGCAGTTCGACGTGATTCCTGAAGACGCACCGTTGAACATCCCCGGCCTGGGTAAATTCTCCGGCCTGAGGACCTCGGTGTTCCTCGAAGTCGAAGGCGCCGCCCATTACCTGCCGGCCTACGCCGGCAACCTCGACATCATGACCTCCGCTGCCTTGGCCACCGCCGAGCGCATGGCGCAGTCGATGCAACAGGCCTGAGGAGAGCGACATGAACGGTAAGAAAATCTACATCTCCGACGTGACCCTGCGCGACGGCAGCCATGCGGTGCGTCATCAGTATTCCCTGCAAAACGTGCAGGACATTGCGCGCGCCCTGGACAAGGCGAAAGTCGACTCGATCGAAGTCGCCCACGGCGATGGTCTGCAAGGCTCGAGCTTCAACTATGGCTTCGCCGCGCACACCGATCTGGAATGGATCGAAGCGGCGGCCGATGTGATCCGTCACGCGAAAATCACGACGTTGCTGCTGCCTGGCATCGGTACCGTGCATGACCTGAAGGCGGCCTACAACGCCGGCGCCCGGGTGGTGCGCATCGCCACCCATTGCACCGAAGCCGACGTGTCGAAACAGCACATCGAATACGCCCGCGAGCTGGGCATGGACACCGTCGGTTTCCTGATGATGAGCCACATGATCCCGGCCGACCAGCTCGCCGCCCAGGCGAAGCTGATGGAAAGCTACGGCGCGACCTGCGTGTACATGGCCGACTCGGGCGGTGCGATGAACATGCAGGACATCCGTGATCGCTTCCGTGCCTTTAAAGCCGTGCTCAAGCCGGAAACCGAAACCGGCATGCACGCCCACCACAACCTGTCGCTCGGCGTGGCCAACTCGATCACGGCCGTCGAGGAAGGCTGCGACCGCATCGACGCCAGCCTTGCCGGCATGGGCGCCGGTGCCGGCAACGCGCCGCTGGAAGTGTTCATCGCCGCCGCCGAGCGCCTGGGCTGGAACCACGGCACCGACCTGTACACGCTGATGGACGCTGCGGACGACATCGTGCGGCCGTTGCAGGATCGGCCGGTGCGGGTCGACCGCGAAACCCTGGCCTTGGGTTATGCCGGGGTCTATTCGAGCTTCCTGCGCCACGCCGAAATCGCCGCAGCGAAGTACGGCCTCAAGACCCTCGACATCCTCGTCGAGCTGGGCAAGCGCCGGATGGTCGGTGGCCAGGAAGACATGATCGTCGACGTGGCGCTGGATCTGCTCAAGCGCTGAACCCTGCATCACCCCCGACTGGCCGCCCACGCAGCGGCCGGAAGGGCTTGCTTTGCCCATTACAACAATAAAACGGGTATTTCCCATGACATCGCTAAACGTGCTGACACCGTTATACATGGCACGGACCATCGGTCTGTGTTTCCTCGTTGCCCTGATGGAAGGCCTGGACCTGCAGGCCTCGGGGATCGCCGCCCAAGGTATGGCGGCGGCTTTCCAACTGGATAAATTACACATGGGCTGGGTCTTCAGCGCGGGCATTTTCGGCCTGCTGCCCGGTGCATTTCTCGGCGGTTTGCTGGCTGATCGCATTGGCCGTAAACGTGTGTTGATGGCGTCGGTCGCCCTGTTCGGACTGTTCTCGCTGGTCACGACCATGGCCTGGGACTTCAACAGCCTGCTGGTTGCCCGCTGCCTCACGGGCGTCGGCCTGGGCGCCGCATTGCCTAACCTGATCGCACTGAGCAGTGAAGTGGCTGGCCCGCGCCTGCGTGGCACGGCCGTGAGCCTGATGTATTGCGGCGTGCCCCTGGGCGCAGCGCTGGCTGCAAGCATTGGCATTGCCCAACTGGCCGGTGGCTGGCAAGTGGTGTTCTACGTCGGCGGCGTCGTGCCGTTGCTGATCGTGCCACTGCTGGGACTTTATCTGCCGGAATCAGCGGCGTTTCGCAGCGTCCGCGACGCTGCTCCGATCGGCGTGGTCAGCGGCCTGTTCCGCAACGGCGCGGCATTGCCGACCGTGATGATCTGGGTCAGCTACTTCTTTACGCTCATGGTGGTTTACATCCTGATCAACTGGCTGCCGAGCCTGTTGATCGGCCAGGGCTTCAGCGGGGCTCAAGCAAGCTGGGTGATGCTGGCGCTGCAATTTGGCGCGGCGGCAGGTACGTTGTTGCTGGGCTGGGTCATGGATCGTCTGCCGGCCTGGGCATTGTCGGCGTTGATTTACCTCGGCATTCTCGCGTCCCTGACCGCCCTGGGCATGGTCAGTCAATTGCAAAGCATGCTGGTGGCCGGCTTCGTCGCCGGTTTCTTCGCCACGGGCGGGCAATGTGTGCTGTATGCCTTGGCACCGCATTTCTATCGTCCGTCAATTCGCGCCACAGGTGTCGGCAGCGCCGTCGCCATCGGCCGGCTGGGCGCGATGAGCGGCCCGCTGGTGGCTGGCAAAATGCTCGCACTGGGCACTGGCACCGCCGGCGTGATGATGGCCTCGGCACCGGGCATCGTCATGGCGGCGCTGGCGGTGTTTTACCTGTCGGTACGCCGCAACCGCTCGCCCGCTGACTGACTCATCCGCTCTTTTCCCCCCGTGCCTCGATGGCGCGGGGCGTTATCCCTACAACAATAAAAGTGAACACTGCCATGCTCAGGAATTTTCTTCGGGCCTTCAGCGCCTGCACCTGCGTTTTGTCCATTGGCCAGGCTTGCGCCGCCGGTTTTGTCGACGACAGCCATGCCGATCTGGTGATGCGCAACTATTACTTCGATCGCAATTACGTCAACGCCACGCCTCAGGCGGCTGCTCGCGAGTGGGCGCAGGGCTTCATTCTCAACATGCGGTCGGGTTATACCGAAGGGCCTGTCGGCTTCGGCCTGGACGCCCAGGGATTGCTGGGGGTGCGCCTGGACTCGTCGCCTGACCGTACCGGGACCGGCCTGCTGCCGTACAACCCCACCACCCGCGAGCCGGCCAGTGAATATTCGGAGCTGGGCCTGACTGCCAAGGCCCGGGCGTCGAAGAGCGAGTTGCAACTGGGTACCATCAGCACGTTTCTGCCTATCGCCTTTGCCAGCCCTACCCGCTTGCTGCCGCAGACCTTCCGGGGCACGTACCTCAAGTCCCAGGAAATCGACAACCTGACCCTGCATGCCGGCTGGCTCGATCGTATCAACCTGCGCGACTCCACCAACTACCAGAAAATGTCGGTAGCCTCGCCTAACGGCCGCTTCAATGGCGCCGCCGAATCTGACCGCTTTACCTTCCTCGGCGGCGACTATGCCTGGTCGCCGCAACTGACGCTGAAGTACTACCACGCCGAACTGGCTGACCTTTACCGCAAGGACTTCTACGGCTTCGTCGACAATCGTCCGATCGGCCCCGGCAGCCTGAAAAGCGACTTCCGCCTGTTCGTCACTGGCGAGGACGGAGCGGCCAAGGCCGGCCCCGTGGACAACCGCAATGCGGCACTGATGCTGACCTATGCCTTGGGTGCCCACAAATTCGGTGCCGGCTACATGCAACTGACCGGCAAGACCGCAATGCCCTACCTGTTCGGCACCGAGCCGTTAGTCATCACCGAAGGCACGCTGAGCTCCGAGTTTCTTAACCCCAAGGAGCGCAGTTGGCAGGTGCGCTATGACTACAACTTCGCAGCCATTGGCGTACCTGGGCTCAACGGTATGCTGCGTTATGTGAGTGGCGACAATATCGAGCTGCCCAAGCTGGGAGGCTCCAATCTGAAAGAGAGTGAGAAGGATATCGAGGTCAACTACGTGCTGCAGGGCACGCCCCTCAAAGGCCTGGCTCTGCGCGTGCGCAACGCGTGGTACCGCAATGATTTCGCCGCGCGGGCCAGCCACCGGGATGACAATGAGCTACGGGTAAACGTCGATTACACATGGAAGCTATGGTGAGCTTCCGTCCAGCGAGTGGACGTGTATTGAATGTTGTCACCCTGGCGAGTGCGGCCTGTCGAGCGCAACGCAACGGCCCTTGAAATACACAACGCCCGATGCAGTGCATCGGGCGTCAGGCCTTTTTGGTTCGCGGCAAAAAAATCGCCAGGACACCCAATAGCGGCAGGAACGAACACAGGTAATACACGTATTCGATGCCGCGAATATCCGCCAGATGGCCGAGTAATGCCGCACCAATACCACCAAAACCGAACATCAGGCCGAAGAACACCCCGGCAATCATCCCCACATTACCCGGCACCAGTTCCTGGGCGTACACCACAATCGCCGAGAACGCCGAAGCCAGGATGAAACCGATGACCACGCTCAGGATGCTGGTCCAGAACAGATCGACGTGCGGCAAAACCAGGGTGAACGGCGCGACACCCAGGATCGAAAACCAGATCACCGCCTTGCGCCCGATCTTGTCGCCAATCGGCCCACCGAAGAAGGTCCCCGCCGCGACCGCACCGAGAAACAGGAACAGGTGCAGTTGCGAACTGGCCACCGACAGGTCGAATTTTTCGATCAGGTAGAAGGTGAAGTAACTGGTGAAACTGGCCATGTAGAAATACTTGGAGAACACCAGCAGCCCCAGCACCACTAACGCACTGATCACCCGGCCCCTGGACAAGCCGTGAGTCGCCGCCTGGCCTTGTTTGAGCTTGAACAGGTTCAAATGGTTGGCGTACCAGCGGCTGATCCGGTAGAGCACGAACAGAGCAAACACGGCGAACAGACCGAACCAGGCCACGTGACCCTGCCCATAGGGAATGATGATCGCGGCCGCCAGCAAGGGACCAAAGGCCGAGCCTGCGTTGCCGCCGACCTGAAAGGTCGATTGCGCCAGCCCGAAACGCCCGCCCGAGGCCAGTCGCGCCACCCGTGAAGCTTCCGGGTGAAAGGTCGAGGAGCCGATACCGATCAGCCCCGCCGCCAGCAGAATCAACGCAAAGCTGCCGACCACCGACATCATCAGAATTCCGACCAGCGTGCACACGGTGCCGGCGGGCAATAGCCATGGCTTGGGATGGCGATCGGTGTGATAACCGACCCACGGCTGCAATAGCGAAGCGGTCAGTTGAAACGTCAGGGTGATCAAGCCGACCTGGGTGAACGTCAGGCCGTAATTGGCCTTGAGCATTGGATAAATCGACGGCAGTACCGACTGGATCAGGTCGTTGATCAGGTGCGCCAGCGCGACCGCGCCGATGATTCGCATGACCAGAGGACTGCTTTGTGAAGGAGCAGGCGCCGATCCAGCGGCGGACTGAACATTGCTGATAGCCATGAGAATTTCCGGACAACAAGTAAGTGCGCACAGGCAGGTGCGTCAATGTGCCATTTTTCGGTGCGACAGCGCCATCCCCTTAGCCTGCTAACGACTTTTATATTCATCGGAAAGACGGTGATAGCCCAACGCCATGGTCTGAATCTTGCCTCGCTCTTGCGCTTCAACGCGGCCC
This sequence comes from Pseudomonas sp. MIL9, assembly GCF_016887925.1. Lineage (NCBI taxonomy): Bacteria > Pseudomonadati > Pseudomonadota > Gammaproteobacteria > Pseudomonadales > Pseudomonadaceae > Pseudomonas > Pseudomonas sp. MIL9. The sequence continues at coordinate 101,648 of NZ_JAFEHE010000014.1, forward strand.
CTTACAAAGGGGACCGAGAATGGGAAGTTTCACCACAGCGCTGGCTTACACAGCTGGCAAAGGTGAACTTTCGAGGCCGTTTACGGGGACACAGGTCGCGGTCGCAAAGACCTCGATACACGCCGATGGCGCGTGGTGTCCGAAGGAGTCATGGGGCATGCAGGCTTTTTTATCACCGGGGATCAGGCTGCTGGGGCGCTTTGGCTTCGCACGCAAATTTCAACTGTTGTTTCTGCTGTTTATCCTGCCGCTGGCCGGCAGTCTATGGATGATTGGTCTGGACTACCGAGACAAACTGAACCTGATCTCCGGCGAACGGGCCGGGGTCCGCCAGTTACTCGCCCTCGATTTGCTCGATAACCTGCTGGAGGCCCAGCGTGACCGTGCCGCTCGCTGGCGCGCCACCGAAACCAATCGCCAGCCAACGCCGGCAACACTCAGCGCCATGGCCGCATTCGACGCGGTCCAGCCTGCTGTCGCCCAAGCCACCTCAGACCTGAGCAGCGCCCTGCAAAAGGAAGGTGCGGAAGGCGAAACCCTGACCCGTTTTCAAGCGCTGCAAAATGCCCTCAACGGCCTGGACTCGAAGAGTCTGAGCAGCGTCGGATGGTGGCCGGACGGCTATGATCGCTTCACCAACGCCCTGAGCGCGCTGCAAGCCTTGCGCGAGCAGATCGCCATGGATAATCGCCTGACGCTGGCCCCCTGGCTGGAAACCTACCTGCTGACGCAGATCTCCACTCAGCACGCGCCCGACCTGATCGAACGCGTCGGCCGCCTGGCCAGTCTCGGCCAGGCCTCGGTGGTGTCCGGGCAATTCACGCTGCAAAGTCGCCTGCAACTGCGCGACTTGCGCAGTCGAATCGGCGATGCCCGGGAACAACTGGTCAAAACGGCAGGTTTGCTTGAAGCGCGGCTGCCCAGCGCTCTGCAAGCCTGGGCCGGGCAATACCATGACAGCCTCAAGCACCTCGACGCTGGCCTGAAAGTTCTGGACGACGGTGTGTTCGGCGGCAGCATCACCCTCAAGCCCGAAGACTTCGAACGCAGCCTCGATGCCCTGCTTTCCGACCTCGCCGCGTTGCGCCAGCAATCACTGGTTTCACTGGATCAGCGCCTGGATGACTACCAGGGTTCGGCCATACGCCGGTTCATTGTGACGGCGAGCATATTGGGCGGCCTGCTGCTGGCCGCGCTGTACCTGTTCATCTGTTTGCAGGCGTCGATCCGCCGCAGCGCCAGCGGTATCACCTTGCTGGCCGAGGCCTTGCGCGATGGCAATCTGAGCTTGCAGGTGCCGGTGCACGGCCGCGACGAACTGGCCGCCATCAGCACCGCCCTCAACGTCGCGGTGGTGCAATTGCGCGCCAGCCTGCTGGGGGTCGATCACGAAACCCTGCAACTGAGCAACGCGGTGCAAACCCTCAATCATCACTCTGCCGACGCCTTGGGCGAGGTCGAAGCCCAGCAACTGCAAATCAGCCAGATTGCAGCGGCGGCGACGCAACTGGCCGCGACCTCCCAAGGGGTCTCCGACAGCTGCGAACGAGCGTCCGGCAGCGCCCAGCAGACCCAGCGTATCGCCGCCGACAGCAGCCGTGACAGCCAGCGCACGACGGCCAGCATCCAACAACTCAATCAACGCTTGAATGACACGGCGGCGGCGCTGGGCCGGGTCAGTGAGCAGGGGCAGCAGATTCAACTGGTGGTCGATACCATTCGCGGCGTCGCCGAACAGACCAACCTGCTGGCGCTCAATGCCGCCATCGAAGCGGCCCGCGCCGGTGAACAGGGCCGCGGTTTCGCCGTGGTGGCCGATGAAGTGCGCAGCCTGTCGCAACGCACCCAGTCCTCGACCGCGCAAATCGCCGGCACCGTCGACAGCCTGCGCAGCACCGTGAACGAAGCCGTCAGCCTGATGGAAGCGGCCTGCGGGCAGGCTCAGACCGATGCGCAGGCCGTCACCAGCCTCGGCGAACGCTTGGGGGAAATCGCCAGCGCCGTACAGGGGGTCACCGACACCCTGGCGCAGATCGCCACGGCGGTCGACGAGCAAGCGAGTACAGCCGATGAGGTCAGCGGCAACATCCAGCAAGTCGATCAGGCGGCGGTCCGCTTGCTCGAAGGTGCGCGGGCGGTGAACCTTGCGGCAGATACCTTGAGTCAGGGCAGCAAGGCTTTGAGCGCCAATACCGGCAGATTTCAGCTCAAATGATGCCCTCCCCTGACCCGTTTTTTCGGGTCAGGAGGATAAGCGGTTGAAAGCGTAGAGAAATATTTTAGATTTATGCTTGACGCATCCCCGTTACCGGTGAATAATGCGCGCCACTTGGCTACATAGCTCAGTTGGTTAGAGCATAGCATTCATAATGCTGGGGTCCGGGGTTCAAGTCCCTGTGTAGCCACCAAGTACCGATTCACAGATGTCTACAGCAGTCTATGAATCACCTCAAGAAGCCCGCCTCGTGCGGGCTTTCTTGTTTCTGGCTGTATCTACTTATCTCCCCCTATATCTTCCCTTCGTGTATCCCCTCATGTACCTTGGAAAATAATTGAAACTGAGGGGTACAAGGAAAATGAAGCGCAGCGAGATAAAACGCCGCCCTTTAGCCGACACCGTGCTGGCCACACTGGAACCAGAGGCCAAGGAGTACCGGGAGCTGGACGGCAACGCCCTGTATCTGCGCGTGCGCCCGGATGGAAGTAAGTCGTGGCAACTGCGCTACAAGAAGCCAGACGGCAAGTGGTCGTGGCTTGGCCTTGGCGGTTACGGCACTGGCGATCATCAGCTATCAGGATCGCAAGCCAGACAAAAAGCCGCCCTGCTGAGAGAGGACGCCGCAAAAGGCGGGAACCCACTCGCCACCAAGCGAGCCAGGAAGGCCGCAGAGATCGAGGCAACGAACAACACGTTTGAGCACTTGGCACGGGAGTGGTACGCCGCCAAGCGCAAAAGCTGGACGGATGGAACGGCAACCCGAACCATCGGCGCACTGGAGCTTCATGTATTCCCCGTGTTTGGCAAACGGATTTACACCGAGATCCTGCCAATGGAGTGGATGGAGTTCCTACGCGGTATGGAGCAAAAGGGCATCATCGAGCAGACCAGCCGAGTGCGCGCCCGCTGCCAAGAGATTTACGACCTTGCCCGCGTCACTGGCCGCGCCACCCATAATCCGCTGGAAGGGCTCCACAAGTTTCTCCAGACCAAGCCATCAGAGAACTACGCCCATGTTCCGGTGGATGAATTGCCACCACTGTTACGCGCCATCCGGGCATACCCCAGCGCCATAGATGTTCGGATCGGCCTACACCTCCTTTCCATGCTTGCCTGTCGCCCGTCCGAGTTACGCGAGGCCCGGTGGTCTGAGTTCGACCTAGACAGCGCTCTTTGGACAATCCCTGCCGAGCGGATGAAGCGACGCCGCGAACACCTTGTGCCCCTGCCCCGCCAAGCTGTGGAGTTGCTGATCGGCCTACGCAATCTCACTGGAGGTTATCCGCTGCTGTTCCCTGGCCGCAGCGACTCCACCAAGCCCCGCAGCAACACCGTATTTCTAATGGCCCTGCGCCGCCTCGGCTACGAAGGTCGCCAAACCGGCCACGGTTTCCGTCACATCGCCTCAACGATCCTCAACGAGCACGGTTTCGACGAAAACCACATCGAGGCGCAGCTATCGCACGTCAAGGAAGGCGTGGCTGGGATCTACAACAAAGCTCAGTACTTGGCACAGCGCACGACCATGATGCAATGGTACGCCGACCATCAGGACACCTTGGCCAAGGGAAACGTCGTGTCAATCAAGAGGGCCTGAAGCGGGCCTTCCTTTGTGCCCATAGACAGATATAGACTGAATGCTATTACTGTTTAAATAACCAGTGCAAGAACAGAAAGTTTGGCTAACCAAATTAGTAAATAGCGGGCTATTCGCCCGTATGGAAAGCTGACTTATTCCAGGACGCCCGCCCGGGGGACAGTATGGCCAGAGCCAAAATTCCAGAATGGTTTGATCTCAAAGCTTATCAAATACCTCTATCGCATGATCAGTGGGGCGTGAGCATAGAAATGCGTGCGCTGTTTATGAAGACGAAGCCATTTTTAGGAAAGGACCAGCAGGAAAGTTATTTTAGAACCTTTGCCGGCCGCATCCCTGGCGATTTTGGATTGATCGAGCGCCACACTGATCCATTTCCAGTGAGATCAATGATTGCTGCCGATCTGGCAGTAATCTCTGCGTCCTGGTCAGTGGACGAGTCTTGGCAGGCACTTTACAAAAAAGTGTGCTCTGTCGTAGGCAAGGATGCCCCTCCGGAGCTATTAGAGGAGGTAGTCAGCATTTACGAAGGTGGAAGCTTGCTAAAAAAAGAAGCGTTGGAAAAGGTTGGCTGGCTTGCTCCAGAGTTCTGCCACGGAGTTCCAATTACGGTGGACCTCGATAGCGACGACGAAACACTCAAGATCGCTTTTAGCATATGGCTCGCAGGAGTCAGGAGCGATATGAATGAGCGATTCAAAAAGCCCATCAGCGACGACGACTTTCAAAAATGGCACAAGTACAGAATTCTAGCGGCCTTTGATCTGTACCAATGGGCAGAAATCAAAGGCGTACGCTTCACGCATAACCAGATAGCGAATGCACTGTTTCCACCCAGCTCGATCACCTTTGAGGACAGAGATGTCGATATGGGGGATCGGATTAGGAAAGTAGTCAAACCGCTAATGGAGCAGAGCATTACGTCAGAGACGGTTCGCCTTATTGGTGCCACTACCAGGCTTGAAAGATACCTGGGCCAGGTGGTGGAAAAAGACAAGGCGGAAAGGATTGCTGCCGAAGCGGAATCAAAACCAGAAAAAACCATTCCGGAGTCGCCTGAATCCTCCTGAGTTCCGGATTCAAATGCCGGCACCACGGTGCCGGAAAGGCTTTCGCCAATAGCTCATCCGGAACGAAAACCGAGCTTTTCCATGACTTCTGTTGCTGGGCGTAACCCCTTTAAATCTGAACCCGAGGACACACCAGTCTCTATCACTCGGGATACAGAACTATGCACTCGACCCAAGCTCATATACAGCCAGCCGCTACGACCATTCACCAGTTCGACCCAGCCACGGTCATCATCCGCATCAGCGAACTTTCGGCAATCACTGGCTACGCCCGCCCGACCATCTACAAACGCCTGAAAGACGATCCGACCTTCCCACGTCCCGTGCCACTGAGCGATAGCAAATCGCGCGGGGCGCCTGTTGGCTGGGTTTTGGCTGAAGCTCAGGAATGGGTGCGCCAGCGCATCGCCCTGCGCGAGGTGGCCTGAAATGAAAAAGAGCCAGCCCCTTAACCAGCAGACCGACCCCTCGCCCGCCGATATTACCACCAGCACCGGGAAAGCGCCGACGAAGATCAGTCGCGTCCTGAACTTTATGCTTCAGGATCACAGCCTCAACCGCTTTGAGGCTGAACGCCTAGGCGACCACTGCTTGCACTCGACCATCAGCAGCCTGGCGAATGGCTACGGTCTGAAATTTGAGCGCCAGATTGAACGCGTGCCGAACCACTGGGGCGAACCTTGCACCGTGACGCGCTACACCCTGCCGGCCAGCGAGCACCGCCGCGCACGCAACGTACTGCTGATGCTGAGCAAGCCCCTGAAGCAGCGCCAGAAGGTGGCAGCATGAGCGCCCGCATCATTCCCTTCGACTACGACGGTCAGGCCGTGCGCTTCAATGCTGAAGGCTGGATCAATGCCACTGAAGCAGCCGCACGCTTCGGCAAGCTCCCGCACGAATGGCTGCGCCTTCCAGAAACAGTTGCCTACCTGGAGGCCCTGGTTAAATGCGGGAAAATCCCGCAATTAGTCCGCACCCAGCGTGGCCGCAACGGCGGCACCTGGCTCCATCCCAAGCTGGCAGTAGCCTTTGCCCGGTGGCTTTCCGTGGACTTCGCCATCTGGTGTGACGATCAGATCGATGCCCTACTCCGCGGCGATCAAAGCACTTGGCAGCAAGCTCGCCAACAATCCGCCGTCGGCTACCGCGGTCTGTGTGATGCCCTAGCAATCGCCTACGAGGAGAACGGCAAGACTCCCCAGCGCCACCACTTCATCAACGAAGCCAAGCTGATCAACCAGGTAATCACTGGGCAATTCGCCGGCCGCGATCGCGATCAACTCACCGCGCATGAACTGGTGCTGGTGTCACTGATAGAGATCCGCGACGTGCTCCTGATCGGCCAAGGCAAAGACTTCGCAGCCCGTAAATCCTCCCTTCTGCGCTACATCCAGAGCCTGCGCGCCAAGCATCTTCGGAGTGATGCCGCATGATGACTATGCTCATGTCCAACGATGAGTGGTCTATAACTTCTCTTGCCAGCAGTCACCCCCGCAGGTATGGTTTGCCCGTCGCTGCAAATTCAGCGAACGGGATTGGCGTCCTGAACTCCAAGGCGGATACCCCGCCTCTTGCGCGGTTTTTTTGTGTCCGCAACACGGTAATGCCTTTATGGGCGGGCCGTGTGGGGAGCATTCGTGCTCAGCAGCCCTTGGACTGCCACGCCAACCTGCACGGTTCTGCTCACCATGATTGGCGTCATGGGAGCGGAGTTTTAGACCGCACTCCAAGGCAAACCATCATGACCACGCGACATATCCTCACTCTAAATCTGCCCAAAGCCCGCACTGCTTTTCATCGTGCCTGCGCCCTGGCCGCTTTGCATGCCGACTCGTCGTTGGCTGTTCGCCTGCGTCGCTGGAATCACCACATGACCATCGTCCGCACACTGGAATCGGTCGGAGGTGAAAAATGAGCCAGGCCACCACCATCACCAACGATGCTCTCGAACTCCTCCGCGCCACACACGAACGCATCAACCATATGCGAGTGTTGTTCAACTCCATCATCAAGGATCTGAAGCACGGCAAGTCGAGCGACATCGAGGAGTTGGCCAACCTCGGCGGCTTCCTCGGTTACGACTGGGCGAACTACATCGACAGCGAAGTCGAGTCGATGCAAAAAACGCTGGATGCTGTGGAGGACGCAGTATGACCTTCCCTATCCAGCCCATCGCAGCACCGGCCCATTGCACTCTCGATGACTTGCGCGACGTGCAAGGCATCCTTGTATTACTGAGCCTAGCGCTTGCCGTCATCGCCTCGCCCACCACGCCAATCATCCTTGCCCGCGTCGCCGCCGTAATGGCGCAGCACACCGCTATGGCCTGGGCCGAGTTGCTGGATGGCGTTATCGCTGAGCAAGGGGGTGAACTATGAACGCAGCAATCAAGCGCCCCATCCTTTGCCGTGACGACCTGAGCTTCACAAAGCGCGATGACGAAGACCGACTCATTAACTGGCCTCGGTACAACAAAGGGGCGCCGGCGGACTGGAAAAAGGGCATCGCTTGCTTCGATGGCGAAGTTGCCGAACTGGCTGCTCACGATGAAACCGAGGCGTTCCACGCTATCCAGTTCGCAATTGCGGACATGGGCGGGCGCTCCACCTGCCTTGAAACCGGCTTTATCGATCGCGTGGCGCGCGCCGCAGTAATTGGCTTGCGAGCAATGCGTAACGGCACTCAGCGGTTCGAACCTAAAGACTCCGAGGAGGCTTAATCGTGGCGAATATTCAGCAATGCCAGACGGCACCAATTGACGCGATCCCACTGGAAAGCCTGGCTGCGACGATCAACCGTTGTATCTGTGACGCAGAAAAATCAGCTCGCACCGCAATGGATCTGGCGCTTGAGGCTGGGCATAACCTCAATCTGGCCAAGGAGCAGGTTCCGCACGGTCAATGGAACGCATGGTTGGCGGAAAACGTGACGGCGGCACCACGCACGGCTCAGGCATACATGAGGCTGGCGCGGGAAGTCCCGTTGCTGTCTGTCGAAGAAGCGCAACGCGTTGCGGATTTGCCGTTGCGTGAGGCGGTAAAGGCAATCGCTACTTCGCCAGAAGCGCCCACACATAGCAACTTGCCGACGATTCGCGTCAAGGCCTTAAGCGACCGCGACCGTCTGAGCAAAGCGTTTGATAGCGCAGCCAAGGGAATCAGAAAGGTTTCGCGAGCATCAGCTCATGGCGTGAGTTTGAAGCAGAAAGAGATTGGGGCCGCACGGCGCGCACTGGAGCAGGCGCTTGCTCAACTCGATGAGTTAGAGCGCGACCACCTGGACATCGACCCGACGCAGGTATCAAGCGAGCCACCCACGACCAGCGCCAGCCCTGACACCGTAGAGGCTTAACCCACCATGAATAACCAAACCTGCAAAACAGCGGGCGCACACTCGGCTTACCCAAAAAAAGCCACTCACTTGTTTTTTGTGACCCATCCAAAGGTGCCCAAGACACTCCTCGGCCCATTTCTGACCGAGGCTGATGCCGAAGCTGGCCGCGTCGTGATGCGTAGTGCTGATGCCGTGGTGACGGCCTGCCCGGTCGAATCAATCGACCACATCACTCACTGGTACGCCATGAACAATGGCCGAGTTTGTCGTGCCTTCGCTGGCGCTGATCGCCTGGGGGTGAATCATGGGTGACGTTATCCAGTTCGACCCATTCACCAGCATTGTGCGCGATGACGTGCCGCCACACATGGACGACTTCGGGCGCGGGCTGCTGATCGGCGCGTTCAGCGATCTGGTGAAACTGCGTGACAGCGCGACGAACGAGCACAGCCGCAAGCAGGCCGATGCGATCGTTAAGCAGATCGGTCGCGTGCTGTCGCGGTACGAACCGGAGGGCGCCGCATGACTGATCCGGCGATCCTTTTCCGTGACGCGCTCCAGTCGGTCTATGGGGCGCTCGACTGGATACCCGTGCCCGATGGCGCCATTCACCGCTTCCACGTCCCCGGCGACAAGCCCGGCACGCTAGCCGGATGGTATGTCCTGTACCTGGACAACATCGCCTCGGGTGCGTTCGGTAGCTGGAAGACTGGTGGCGCCAGCACCTGGTGTAGTCGTGAACCGGTGGACGCCCGCGAAGCCGAGCAAGTGCGCCAGCGCATCGAGCAGGCCAGGCGCCAGCGTGAAGCCGAGCAGCAACGGCGCCAGCTCAAGGCCGCGAACCTTGCTCAGCGTTGGTGGCGTGATGCGCGTCGCGCCGATCCCGATCACCCGTACCTGACAGCCAAGGGCGTTCGCTCCCACAGCCTGCGCCAGCGTGGGGACGAATTGCTGGTGCCTCTGTACTCCAGTGGCGTGCTGGTCAACCTGCAACGAATCGCCCCGGACGGCAGCAAGCGCTTCCTGTTTGGGGGGCGGATCAAGGGCACCTATTCGCCGCTGGGACGCATCACACCGGGCAAGCCGCTTTGCATCTGCGAAGGCTGGGCAACGGGCGCAACGCTTCACGAAAGCGGCTACACCGTCGCCTGCGCCATGAACGCAGGGAATCTCAAGCCGGTGGCGCTGGCGCTTCGGGCTGAATACCACAGCGTCGAAATCATCATCGCGGGCGATGACGATCGCCTCACCGCAGCCGAGGGCAAGGGCAATCCCGGACGCGCCGCCGCCAATGCCGCCGCCGCAGCCGTAGGTGGGCTGGTGACGTTTCCCGAGTGGCCCGCCGACGCCCCTCTGGCCCTCACCGACTTCAACGACTTAGCAGCCTGGAGCCGCCACCATGCGCACGCCTGAGAACAACGTAATCAACCTGCGCCCCGAGGCGCCCATGGTCGAGCCTGAACGCCCGTGTTGGGGTGTTTACGATCACTGGGTGACGAATGAGAAAGGCCGCAGGCTGCGCCCCGGGGTGTACTGGCACAGCTTCAAACGCACTGCTGCAGATGATGATTCCGACGACGAGAAAGCAGACCGCCCCATCACGGATGAATGGATCGCCACCCCTGTGACCGTTGCTGCTCGCACCACCAACAGCGACGACGGCAGCGAGGGCCGCTTCCTGCGTCTGGTGACTGAGAGCGGCATCAAGGAATGGATTATCCCCATGGAGGTGTTCGGCGGTAGCGGTGAGGACGCCAGGCGCCAGCTGTTCGGCATGGGCGTAATCATTGCGCTCAAGAAACGTGGTGCGTTCATGGAGTACTTGCTTGAGCAGCGCCCCGCCGAGGTGTTCGCCACCACTTGCCGACCGGGCTGGCATGAATCGGGCGCCTTTGTGTTGCCAGGCCGCACCATCGGCAGTGACAAGGTGCGTTATCAGGCCAGCGGCAAAGGTCAGAACCTATTCAGCCTGCGCGGCGACCTGGAGGGATGGAAAACCGAAGTTGCGGCCAAGTGCGAGGGCAATCCGGTACTGACGCTGGCGATTGGCTGCGCGCTGGCTGGCCCGCTGCTGAGTCTGGTCGGCGTATTGGGTGGCGGGGTTCACCTGGTGGGCGATAGCTCGAGCGGCAAGTCGCTGGCGCAACTGATCGGTTCGTCGGTGTGGGGCGACCCGGGCGTATTCGCCGCCAGCTGGGACATGACCAAGGGCGGCTTGGAGATCGAAGCATCGAGCCGCAATGACACCATGTTGCCCCTGGACGAAATCAAACGGGCCGACCCCAAGCGCGTACAGGAAATGGCGTACTCCCTCGCCAACGGCCAAGGCAAAGGCACCATGACCCGCGACCGGGAAGCCCGCGGCAAACTCAACTGGCGCCTGCTGGCGCTTTCGAGTGGCGAACGCTCCCTGTCCGAGCACGCCGCCATCGGTGGTAATGCGGCCCATGCTGGCGCTGAGCTGCGCATGGTCGACGTGAACGCCGGCACCCGCACGCACCGGGCCTTCGATGAATTACACGGGCTTGAGGGAGCGGACTTTCACCGCCAGCTCACCGTCGCTGTAGGCGCCCACCACGGCCACCTTGGGCCAGCCTTCGTGGAGTGCCTTGTCGCTGCCGACGACAAGCCCGGCCTGCTCAGCGACTTTGACGGTATCCGCGCCCAGTTCGTCGAGGACAATGCCCAGGCGGGACGCGTGGCTGACCGGTTCGCCGTAATCGCGCTGGCGGGGGAGATGGCTATCGCCTATGGGCTGCTCCCGTGGGAGCCAGGTACCGCCCTCGCCGACTGCCGCTTGCTCTATGGCGAATGGCTCTCCCGTGTTGGCGGCGGGAACGCAGAAGATCGCCAGATCTTGGCCGGCATCATCGATTTCATCGACAAGCACGGCAGCAGCCGGTTCTCCGATGTCGACGCGCCAGAGGTGGACGCCAAAGTGTTCAACCGCGCCGGCTATTGGGAGCTGGTGGCCGGCAAGCGGCTATTCCTGTTCAACAAATCTGCACTCATCGAGGCCGCTCACGGATTCGGCCTTACCCGCGTGATCAAGGCGCTGGAAGTTGGCGGAGCCCTGGCCAAGCGCGACACCGACCGCGATAGCCGCAAAACCAAAAAGTACCGTATTCCCGCCGGCGGTTCAGCGCGCCTTTACGTGATCGATCCAGAAGCCCTGGACAGTGAAGGGGGCGCGGTATGACTCCGATCGACACCAAGCGCGATTGCCCGAGTTCACAGGAACCTAAATTTGTGGGGAACAAGGGGAACGGGGGAACAGCCAGTAAAACCGGGGCCTGTGGCCGTTCCCCCCTTTTGAATGTATGGGGAACAGGGGGAACACAAACATGTTTTTGAATATAAGCGTTCTCGCTTCTCCTAACGTTCAGTTATCACTGTTCCCCACAAAAAAGCGTGGGGTACAGAATCCCCCTCTGAAAGCCCCGGAAACATTGGCCGTTCCCACTGTTCCCCCGTTCCCCCGATTTTTTTTCACAGACACATTTGGGATGTATGGCAATTCGAGCGAGGTGGCGCAATGAGCCTCCTTTCCGGCCTGCTCAATCAAATCCCGCCGACCATCGCTGGCGCCGACAAACCGACTAGGGCGAATCGCACCACGGATCGTCCACGCCTGGTGCTGGTCGAGCGCCCCGCCCAGTTACCGGCTAGCACCTACACCAACGCGGCCACAGCCACGCCTGAGTGGCGACAGGCCCGCGACCAATACCTTAGCCACATCATGGTTTGCCGTTCCTGCTACGCGCCAACAGCCCGTTACTGCCTGGCTGGCGCCGACCTGCGCGCCAGCTACGACCGCACACCCTTGGAGACGCACCAATGACTCTTACGCGCCACGTTTTGCGAATCACGAAAACGAGGCGCGGTATGGAGCAACACCAACGGGCATCAGCCCATGACCAGCGCCAACAGCGCTAAAGAGGCACACATGACGAACCAACACAGCAACGCGGCCCAGCAGCCGCCCACCCATCAGGAACGCTTCGCCGAGGCGTGCATGGCCACAGACTTTGCCGTCGATGAAAGGTCTATTGGTGGCTACACCGTTTGGGATGTGCAACATCTCAGCAACGGAGTCAGGGTGACCATTGATGGGCCGTTCTTTACCGAAGACGAGGCAAGGGTTTCGGCAGACCTCCTGCGCGGGACGTTCCGCGGCGCTCGCGCTTACCAGTCCACTCACTGCTCAGCCTGGAACCCCGATCCACTCCGCGAAAAGGCGATCAGAGAGCGAGCCAGCTTGTCCCGAGCCGCTCTTGCTCGCCAGCTTGGTATCGATGCTCCGGAGGTGCCGAAATGAGCGATATCGTCCGCCCTGCTAAAACCACTGTCCGCCTCTCAGGCTCACTCGCCATGAAGTTCTGGCGCAAGAACGACTATCTGCTCGAAAGCGGCACCACCAACGAGGTGTTCAGCGCGCTAAGGAACACCGTTGACGGCTTTGCGGACGAGATCATGCGCATGTCGAGAGCAGGTATCCGCTTCGCCATATTCCGTAACCGTGTGAATGTCGGAAAGGACGAATTAACTCTGAGCGGAACGACCGAGATCCGCATCGTTCCAATCATCGCGGGCAGTAAGAGAGGCGGCCTGTTTCAGACAATCGCAGGCGTCGCGCTAATTGTTGTTGGTGCGATTTTTGAACAGCCATGGGCGGTCGGGATCGGTATTGGCATGGTCTCAGGCGGCGTTGCCCAGATGCTTTCGCCCGTGCCAAAAACAGGCAATCAACAGGATCAAGCCGCCTCGGAAAACAAGCCCAGCTATCTCTTCAACGGCGCCTTCAACTCGACGCAGCAAGGCCTTCCTGTGCCGGTCATCTACGGGAAGATGCTGGTGGGCTCCAGCGTAATCGCGGTCGGCACCTGGGCAGAGGCGATCCCGGCATGAACACGCTGGTAATGAGGGTAAGGGCGCCTTAGGCAAGCCAAGGATTTAAAACTCACGCAGGGGCGTGGTAATTTCCACGCTCCTTTGAGTTGTGAATGGATAATGGGACTATGCGCTTACTTGGACTGCTGGCGATCACTTCGTTACTTTTGGTGGGCTGCTCGACCACACCTATTCCATCCGACCAGGCAACCCCAGTTCCGCAAAGTAGGCTTGCAGCATTTCAGAGTAAGCCATCCGGCCAATACGGTACGTTGATAGTCACCCGTGATAGCGGCTTCGTAGGTTCTGCGTGCAACACGATCGTGTATATCGATGGGAAAAAATCGGCAGAGATAGCCCAAGGGGAAACCGCTAAATTCTACCTCCCTGTGGGTGAGGTGATCATTGGCGTGAACTCCACAGCAATGTGTGGTGGCGGGCTGAAAGAGCGATCGTTAGTGATGAGTGCAGACAATACAAAAAAGTACCGGATCTCGATCGACACAAGCATGAGCATGGATCTCTCTCCCACCGCGTTCTGAGCGGAGACAGACCATATGATCCCACTGAGACCATATCGTCTGTCTCGCTGGCCGGCGCCGCCAGGCGGTAACCACTTCTGGTAACCAATCGGCAGTGGTTACCAGCTCGCATCAAACCCGTTTCAACCTTTCGCCGCTGAGAAGAACTACGAACTCTGAATCACTGATTTGGCCGACCGGGCCAAAATTCACGGCTCTAAGAAATCTTGCATCGTCCGCCCAGCGCGTCGAGCCGTCCTTCGTTGCATCCAATGAGATCTGCTGCGTTGACTCAACGATTATGTAGCGCTGACCGGAGTTTCCCACTGCCTCAAAGCGGTTAGTCTCTTGGAGTCGAGTCGCCATTTCCTAGGCCTCTGTGTCGGTTGCAATAGCTTCAAAACTAGCACCGGCATAGCACTCTGCCTTCACACGCTCCCACTGACCGACAGATGGCGCCTCCCTGCGCCTCCCAACCTTGACAATAGTTAACAGGCTGACGGGTTGGCCACGCCCACCCGGGCACTAACTTTTACTAACAGGTTGCGTGCTTTGACAGGGGGGGCTGAGCCGATCTGATGTCAACATTTGTCAACATCCCGCCAAGCTGAGACACCTCAAACTGCTACTTCCGTAGCATTTTCCAACGTTAGGTTTTGTTAGGTTCTGGTACGCGCTCAATGTCAGGTTTTGTCAGGTTTCCGCGTCGGGCCGATGTCAAGTTTTGACAAGTTTTCGCGCCGACAGAAAGTTAAGTTTTGATAAGTCGCTGGCGCTGAGCAGATCGGCCGTCGGACGCTCTGGTATCCACGGTTTTAGAGCATTGCATGCCGGATACCAGGGCCAGTGACCAGCATCAGTGACCACTTTTCGATGGTCACAAAACCATCAAAACCCCGTTTGTGAAATCAACCCCATGAATGAGCCACGTCAAGTGCCTATCGGCCTGTTTTCGCGCAGTCGTCACGCACGATCGTCACGCACCTGGAGTGCGCGAAACTGACTCAGCAATAAGGCGGTCCGGCATTGGTACGCAGGCTGGTACGCACCATCGTTACGCGCTTGCCACCGCGTACCTGCAACAAGTTCGTACCCTAGTTCGCACGATAAGTTCGCACTTCTGGTTCGCAACCACCAAGGCGCGAACCTGGGCAGGCTGCCTGTTATCAAAAGCTATGGTTGCCAGCCGCTAGTTTCCACTGTGGTTTCCACCGTATCGCAGTGCTTTTTCACTGGCTGAACGCCGACTTGTGAAACAAGACCTCATGAATGAGGCTGATCAGGGTCGAATGCCCCCATTGCGGAAACACCCCATGGATGACCAGCGCCAGCATTTCCAATGTGAGGTTTTATCAGGCTCTGACGGGCGTGAGGCAGATAAAACGTAAGTACAGGGCGCTATTAGCCGTGGTCGTAGAGCCGAAACGCTCGGTCGATCCACAGAACGTGAAATATTCTGTCGGACTTATACCCCACCATAGGTACTAGATCGTAGGCACGGAAGGCTATCAGGTTGATATCTGGAGTTACGAAAGGGGGTATGCCGCAAGTGATTGAGTTACGGCTTATCTGTTCTGTACCGTACCGATGGCGGTTTTCTTGACGAATCTGCTTCCAAGTGAGCTTGCCAATGATGCGAAGCCGATCAAGCATCTTGGCCCTTTCGTCACGCTCACAGTCTGATATGCACCATCCGTTCTGGAGGTACTCAAAAGAAAAAATTGGTGGTTTCTCTTCCGAGTCGTCGCGCCGAACTGGTTCTGTGCGCTGCTTGATCTGCTGCCCCGCTTGGCCTCGTGTCCGATCCTTGATTCTCGACATTTTTCAGTCCAACAAATTATCCCGGAAATACGCCTGCATCTCCTCCAGTGGGATTTGCTGACTCAATACGCCTTCGATGTAGTTGTCCTGCCATGGGCTTTCAGAATGAGTGAGTTGACGCAGCTTCCATGCAGAGTATTGCCCGTAAACGTCGTAGACCTCATCGAGGAGCTGTTTGGTTTTACGGCTGAAAATGGACGGATCGAAGTCAATTGGTACAGGGATGGCATCTGACTTAAAGTCACGATATTCCCGGTAAAGGGCCGGAACAACTGGACCATGCTTCCACGCCTCTATTGGCTCCGGAAACAGTGGTTCCCCATGTAATGCCAGGCTGAACCCTTGAGCGTAATACACCAGTTTCTGGAGTTTGAGGTTGGAGATGAGATCCCCATCATCGGTGCTTGCCTGACACAAGAAATACTTGGCTACGTCAGAGCAACTGTGCATAACCACTCCTTTGAGTTGACGTTTATAGCCACCCGCGGTGGCCGCGCGATTATCGCTACGACCTGCCCACTGTCAATGGCATTTCGTGCTTCCGCTAATTTTTATAGCCATAAAAGACCTTAGCTAACGAGATTTTCGACAATTGGTAAAGCTTTTTGACTCACGGAAAAATGCGGGCCACCTGACGCCACAAATTTAGATATTTTTCTGTGGGCGATCTCTCATCAGTCATGGCGCCGAAACGGGGCGTGAGTTGGAGACGCGTTCCAATGTGTAGAAAACGACACTCTGTGTAGGAATCAACACAGTGTCGAATGCCCAATACTTTGACGGAATTCTAAGAAGCCCTTAGACGGACCGGCCCAAAAGGGATGACTAGTTGTGCCATTGGGGCAGGACTGGTGATTCGTCACGCCGATCAGTCACGCACCGCGGAACTGCTAGGGGAGTGGCAGTTTGGTCACAAGCACAACTGGCGATAGATCACCCGGGCGTCGGTACCACGTCGCAGCTCGCGCAGCGCGTCATTGGTCAACTGGTCAAGGGCTTGCTCTTCGAAGTCAGCGGCGAGCTTTGCGGCCCTTCGCACGATCAGCAGCGCCAGGTCCGGCGGTACGGTCACTTTCACTTCATCCAGGTACGGGCAATCGATAATCGACATGGGATCTCCGGGAGATGTACTCAGGTTTGAGTGTATCTCCGATGCATAAACAGGCAAAAACACTGATCATTATCGAATAAGCAGTGAAATATCTCGACCAATTACGAATTTGCGTCATTTATTCGATTGCCTTTGCCCAGCGTCCCCGCAACCATGCGATACATTCTTGACAGACCCTAGACAGATTCCAGCCCATGGCCACGCTCAACAACGAAATCAAAGCCTTCATCGTTCAGGCGCTCGCCTGCTTCGATTCCCCCACCCAGGTTGCAACCGTGGTGAATCAGAGCTTTGGCGTTGTGGTATCGCGCCAGCAGGTCGAGGCGCACGACCCGACCAAGCGTTGCAGCAAAGGCCTAGC
Source organism: Pseudomonas sp. MIL9 (assembly GCF_016887925.1). Lineage (NCBI taxonomy): Bacteria > Pseudomonadati > Pseudomonadota > Gammaproteobacteria > Pseudomonadales > Pseudomonadaceae > Pseudomonas > Pseudomonas sp. MIL9. Next base: position 118,570 of record NZ_JAFEHE010000014.1, read on the forward strand.
TAAGCGCTGGGTGACGATGTTCGAGGACACTCGGGCAGGATTCCGCCAGGCGATGATTGAGATCCCCGTTGCCAACCGTGCCTATCGACTGCGCGCACTCGGGCGAATGGTTGAGGAGGCCGAGGAGCGCGGCAATTTGGTCATGGCTGCTCAATTGATCGAGCAGGCAGCTAAGGAATCGGGCGATATGTACGTCAAGCGCCCGCCACAGCCCAGTAGCCACTCCACAACGCCAGCTGCCAGGGTTGTGGTGGAGCTCATTCCAGCAAGCGACTACACCCTCAGGCGGTAGCCACCCAAAATTCGGGCAGTTACCGGTAACGCTCCCCCCGTTATCTAATGTTAGCCAGCCCTGACAGCAGGCTGGAACAGGTAGAAGCAATGATTGAATTTCTTACGCACGAAGAAGTTTGCGAATTGACCGGCGCGCGAACCAAAGCAGGTCAGATCCTCAATTTGAAGAAAAACGGCATCAGGCACACCATTAAGATGAATGGCTGGCCATGCGTCACGGTCTTCGCAGTAACCGGTCAGGGGTCAATAGCAGAAGAAGACAAGACACCAAAGTGGGTGCCTAACCTCTCCAAGGTCAAATAAAGTACTTGCAACACATCTTCAAAACTCGCTTGGTGTGTCGCGCCACCTGACCCGCCAAAATGGGAGGCCAGGTTACCGCCCGAAATTCCGGGTAAGCAAAGGTAAGTAAAACCTGCTGGGTTTCTGCTGAAACCGGATTGGTTTCTCATCGATTGGCATTTGTGAAAACCGAACCCCATGGATGAGGCGCGTCAATAGCCAATCACCACCCCGAAACAAGGTGCTAGGAATGCCACAGTGTGGCGCCGGTACCATCTCGCAATAGGCGCTGGGGCTCACCCAACCGCTGGGCGGCCGGTCGCCCCGTCCTTCGAGGCAGTGCTAGGATTTGAATCTGGTGCGACCTCCACCCACTTACTCTCGCGGGGCGCTCGCTGCAGAGCTCAAGGGGGTCGCACTTCACTCGTAAGCAGTCGCACATGAAAAAAATCCCCGTTCAGCCTCGAATTCTTAGGGCCTATCAGGCGCCAAGCTATCTCGGCATGTGTCGGGATGTCTTCAACAGGACTGTGCGTCCATACGTGCGCGAATTCCCGATCGGCCAGCAAGGCGTTGGCTTCGACCGCATCGAGCTCGACCAGTGGGCAGACGCATACATCGCGGCGCACTCGATCGATAAAAGATCGAAGCCAGAGCCAGCGTCGACTCTGTACGACAACCCACAATCTAGGCGAAAAAAGCGCGGGCCGGTTATGGCGGGTTGGGCCGCTACCACTACCTCCTATAAACCGCCCACGTCAGAAGAATTCCACAAATTGGTGGATCAGCTCATGGGAAGGTCGGCGGACAAGAAAGATCGCCGGCGGAAAAAGCAGGAGAGCCGAAAGCCGCAAACTGAGGAGTAGCTCATCACTGTTTTCGACAGCAACCACCCGCTTTGACGAGGTGAAGGGTATGGCCACGACGGAAAGCATCGATCGTTTCATGCGGCTCGACGAAGTGCTTCACATCACCGGCCTGGGCAGGAACACGATCTATCGCCGGATCAGGGAAGGCACCTTCCCAAAACAGATCCGAATAGGCCCGAACTCAGTAGCCTGGCGCCAGTCAGCAATCGCTAAATGGATGGCCGATCCGAACCCGGGCAACTGAAGGCTTTGACGACGGGAGATGATCTTTTGTGTCGCGCCAGTGGTACGAGGAGAAATCGATGAGTAACACCCAAGATAAACAACCGATCGAGTTCATTCGTCTACCTGAGGTAAGAAAGCTCACAGGCCTCAGCACCGCAACCATTTACCGCATGTCCGTTAGCGGGAAATTCCCGAAGCAGGTCAAGATTGGAGATTCCGCCGTGGCCTGGGTAAAGGCCGAGATTCTGCAGTGGGGGCATGAGCGGGTAGCTCAATCTCGTGCTCCGAAGTGATGACTTGGTTACTTTGCACTGATCTCAAAAAGCCGTGATCACCCAACGGTTAATCCATGGAGCATGTAATGGACATCACGCCACACAGAGAGCCTATCGAGTTTATTCGTCTGCCAGCAGTCAGAGCACTGACTGGCCTCGGCACCACAAAAATTTACGACATGGTGAAAAAAGGTTTATTCCCGCGCCAAGTTCCGCTAGGCGGCCGGTCCGTAGCTTGGGTTAAGTCCGAGGTGCTGGCCTGGAATCAACAGAAAGTCGACGATGCGCGCGCTTTACAATCCCAGATAGGCTCATCGAAAACGACGACGGGGAAAAACACACTACGAAATGAATAGGGTCGATCCGTTGCCGCCCCCCTATCGTGTTTGTCACGCCTCCTCGTCACTCGCCAATCGTTGACGTGACACGAATTTGCCCTGCCAAAATGGGAGATCTGGGCCAATGCCGCAAGCTACATTCGCCGGCTATACACACCCCCCTGAGCATCGCTTAAACAATGGCTATACACACCCCCCCTGGTATCGATGATTTTCCCGGGCTCAGAATGGCCAACGAGCAGTGAGCAGTGAGCAGTGAGCAGTGAGCAGTGAGCAGTGAGCAGTGAGCAGTGAGCAGTGAGCAGTGAGCAGTGAGCACATTGTCTCACTCACCAGGCGACTACTAGGAAGTGAAGAGGCGGTCACGCATCCAATTGAATTAGACCGTTCATCCGATGGCGAAAGTCTGATCCATCCTCATTTTGAGGACGTGTCGATTAGAGAGCGAAAACGGGCAAATATGGCCCAGCAGCGAGCACCGTGTATCCCCTGGTGTATCCCTGCAAAACAAACACATGATAAATACGTTTAAATACAGATACTTACTTATTAGGTTCAAATGCCTGTGTAGCCACCAAGTACTAAAAACGGCTTACCGCAAGGTAAGCCGTTTTTTTATGCCTGCCTTTTATGGCTGCTGTAGGAGCAAGCTTGTTCGTGATGGTCGTCAACGATGACGCGGCGAGCCTGATACCCCGCAGCGTCTTTGGATTCATCGCGAGCAGGCTCGCGCCTACCTAAAACAACCTCAGACTCGAACCGTCGCCAACGCCGACAACGCCCTCTCCCATATCTGCCAGGTCCGCAGCCAGACCATCGCCTGCCAGTCGCCATCGGCGGGATAGAACTGCTCCAGCAGATTCAATTTGATCTCGCGCCCTACCGCGTCGCTCGGATTGCCGTGCAGATGCAGCCAGTGGTCATCGCGCAGATGACGATGCACCTGCGCCCCCGGATACGTTCCGCACTCAATGACGAACGGCATCAACCGCACCTGCGGCAGCGCATTGATCAATGCCTGCGAGGTGTAGCCAGTCGCGGTGGCCGCCACACCGGTTTCACTCAGGGTGTCGGCACCGGTGTGCAAGGTGTAGAGCCACGGACCATAAAGCGCCTGCGCATCGGCCAGCGCCGGATAGGCCGCTTCGGTAATCGTCAGCAGCATCGGATGACCGTATTCGCCGGCACCGGTGTGCAAGTCGAAACACATGGCGACATCGGCATGGGCGACATGCTTCTGGATGATCTGGTGCAAGGTGCGATTCGACCAGCTCGGCGCCAGCCCGCCATAGAACAATCCATCGGGATGCGCATGCTGCCCGCCTTCGACAATCGACATGACCGCCGGCCAGCCGTGTTCGTGAATCTGCGCATCCAGCAAGGCGTCCGTGCGCTCACGTTCGGGACCTTGCAACTGGGTGCAGGCGTAGATTTCGTGCAACGCTTCATACGCCTGGTTATCAGGCAGCGGCCGCTCGAAGTTCAGGTGATTGCGGTTCAGGTCGATGTTGTCTTCGTTGACCCGACGCAGCCACGCCGTCCCCCAGGGGTTGATCAGATGGATCATCACCACGGCCACATCGGCCGGCAGCACACGCTTGCCCAGCTCCTGCAGCCATTTGATCTGGCACCCGGAACCATAGAAGCCTTCGACCCCATGGGTGCCGCTGAGCGCAATCAGCAGACGCTTGGCACCGGGATCGCCGAGGACCGCTACATCGGTGCCCAAGGCTTCGCCGAAGGGCCCTGTGAGCGGATGTGGATACTCGGTCAGCGTTGCGCCGGCGGCGGTGGCCGCCGCGAGGAATTGTTCACGCTGGGAGCGGTAGCTTGGCTGGGTCGGGAACTCGGTCTGCATGTGTGCCTCTTATTGATCTTCTGGCCTGCCTGGTGGCATTGACCCTACAGAAAATCCATCCATTGATGAAGGACAAAAGCGTCCTGGTCGCGGGGCACGGTTTGCGTCACCGGGCGGTGGCCGATAAAGTCCACGAACCCTTTTTCCCACGGACGGAGTGCCCCGCATGTTCTCAGCCTTCCACTTGAGGCGCATGCGCCTGTCAGCGTTGTCGCTGATCACTGCGGCTTTAGCCCTGACCGCCTGCAACGCGCCATCAGTCTCGACGCTGCCCGTCGCGCCGGAAAGCGCTTCCGGTTATCGCACCGACCTGCAAACCCGGCACGCCTCCAGGCACATGGCAGCCGCCGCCAACCCGCTGGCGGCGGAGGCCGGACGGGAAATGCTGCGTCGTGGCGGTTCGGCCATCGATGCGGCGATTGCGATGCAAGCGGTGTTGACGCTGGTCGAGCCGCAATCTTCCGGCATTGGCGGTGGCGCGTTGATCATGCTGTGGGACGGAAAAAACGTGCGCACTTATGACGGCCGCGAAACGGCACCGGCCGGTGCCACGCAAAGGCTTTTCCTGCAAGCCGATGGCACTCCCATGCCTTTCACCCGGGCGCAGATTGGTGGTCGTTCGGTGGGGACGCCAGGCGTACTGCGCGCCCTTGAACTGGCCCACAAAAAACATGGCCGCCTGCCTTGGGCACAGCTGTTCGAACCGGCGATCAAACTGGCGGAGCAAGGTTTCGCCATTTCGCCACGCCTGCATCAGTTGATCGCGTCGGATTCGTCGCTGCGCAGTTCGCCCGACATGGTGGCCTACTTCCTGGATGCCGATGGCCGCCCGAAAGCCATTGGCACCCGCCTGAAAAACCCGGCATTGGCCGCCGTGCTGCAACGCATCGCCAACGAAGGGCCAGATGCGCTGTACCAGGGTGCCGTCGCGCAGGAGATCGTGAAAAAGGTTCAGGGCCACACCAACCCCGGCAGCCTGTCCCTGAACGACCTCAAGGGCTATACCGCCAAGGAGCGTGCGCCACTGTGCACCGACTACAAGCGCTGGCAGGTCTGCGGCATGCCGCCACCGTCGTCGGGCGGCATCGCCGTGGCGCAGATCCTCGGTACGCTGCAAGCCTTGGAGGCGCGCGACAAACTCTACGCCCTGGCGCCGTTGAAACCGGTAAAAACCAACGCGCCGGCAGGGATTGAACCCGACCCGCAAGCCGTGCACCTGATTTCCGAAGCCGAGCGCCTGGCCTATGCCGATCGCGCGCAGTACGTGGCGGATACGGATTTCGTGCCGGTTCCGGTCAAAGGCCTGGTCGACCCGAGTTACCTTGCCAGCCGCGCCGCCCTGATCGGTGAGCACAGCATGGGCACAGCTGAACCAGGCACGCCTCCAGGCATTCAGGTTGCCTATGCGCCGGACCGGTCGCCGTTGCGCATCTCCACCTCACAGGTGGTCGCCGTCGACGACGAGGGCGGCGCGGTGTCCATGACCACCACCATCGAGTCTGCCTTTGGTTCGCACCTGATGGTTCAGGGATTCCTGCTCAACAATGAGATGACGGACTTCTCGTTCATCCCCGAAGAGCACGGGCAAAAAGTCGCCAACCGTGTCGAACCCGGCAAGCGCCCACGCTCGTCCATGGCCCCTACCTTGATCTTCGACCGCCAGAGCGGTGAGTTCCTCGCCACCATTGGTTCACCCGGCGGCTCGCAGATCATCGAATACGTCGCCAAGTCCACCCTCGGCCTGCTCGACTGGAACCTCGACGCACAGCAAGCCATTAACCTGCCCAACTTCGGCAGTCGCAATGGCCCGACCGAACTGGAACGCGGGCAGTTCAGCCCGGCACTGATCCAGGCGTTGAAAGCCAAAGGGCACGAGGTGAATGAAATCGACATGACCAGCGGCACCCAGGCGATTGTTCGAACAAAGGATGCGCAAGGCAAAACATCGCTGACCGGTGGCGCCGACCCTCGGCGTGAGGGAGAAGCGCTGGGGGATTGAGTCTTACGGCCATGTGAGAAAGGGCTTACCGAGGGGTAGGCCCTTTTTTGTAAATATCAGCTCCTGATCGCTTTTCAAACCCAGCCAGTTCCTACCCGCAAGCGATTGCTACTTCAGTAGAGTTAACTGAGAGCACTTTCATCTGCCCATCATCGACTCGCTCGTTGCGCCAGTTTTGAGAATGACTCGAGCATCGAAGTCAAATCAGCCCTGCTCGCCATACATCGGTTGCACTTTCTGAGACTTGCACGAGTCCCACCACGGGACTAGGATCATGCCATGAGAATCATCGCCATCAGTCAGCTAAAAAGATTCTGGAAGAAATACCCCGAATCGGAACAATCCTTCCTGGCCTGGATTGATGAGGCAAGAAACTCCGACTGGAGAACACCTTCAGACATAAAGATGCACTTCGCGACCGCCAGCATTCTCAAAAGCCGCCGAGTGGTATTCAACATCAAGGGCAACGACTTTCGGCTGATCGTCGCAGTGGTCTATCGCTTTGGGGCCGTGTACATAAAATTTGTCGGCACTCACAAACAATACGACGCAATCGACGCTGACACCGTCGAGATGGAGTAACCCATGAACATTCGCCCCATTCGCACTGACGAGGATTACCGTGAAGCGCTCAACAATGTGTCAGCGCTGTTCGATAACGAACCAGATCCTGGCACCCCTGAAGGTGACTACTTTGAGATCATGATCACGCTTATCGAAGCCTACGAATCGAAGCAGTTTCCAGTCGATCTCCCCAACCCGATCGATGCGATCAAATTTCGCATGGAGCAATCCGGCTTGTCCGCTGCAGACCTCGCACCTGCGATTGGCAGAACAAACCGGGTCTATGAAGTACTGAATGGAAAACGAGCGCTGACACTTCCCATGATCTGGAAACTGCATGATCTATTTGGAATACCAGCGCAGAGCCTGATCAAGCCAGTCAAACAGGCCTGATCGAGCATCGGACGAACCTTAGAATCAGGCCAGCAGGCGACACCCCTTGATCATCGCCGTCACGCCCGCTTATCGACTGATTTTCAGCGTCTGCCGAATCCGGTGTTTCTCCAGCGCCAGGTCGATCAACCGCGTGACCAGTTCACTGTAGGTCATGCCAGCGGCCTGCCACAGTTTCGGGTACATGCTGATGCGGGTGAATCCGGGTAGCGAATTGATTTCGTTGATCAGCACTTCACCGCTGTCGGTCAGAAACACATCGACCCGCGCCAGCCCGGAACAGCCCAGGACGTGGAACGCCTCGACGGCCATGGCACGAATACGTTCGCTGGCCTCGTGACTGATGCTGGCCGGCACCACCACTTCAGCGGCCTTGTCATCGATGTACTTGCTGTCGTAAGAATAAAACCCGCTGTGCACCACGATTTCGCCACAACCGCTGGCGATCGCGTCTTCGTTACCGAGCACCGCGCATTCAATCTCGCGGCCGTTGACGGCAGACTCGACCAGTACTTTTTCATCGAAGCCCAATGCCAGCTCGAGTGCCGCGGTGTATTCGGCTTCGTCGTTGACTTTGCTCACCCCCACGGAAGAGCCCTGGTTTGCCGGTTTGACGAACAACGGCAAGCCGAGCTTGCCCGTCACCTCGGCGAAGCCGTTGCGCGCCATGGCAGATCGGGTCAGGGTCACGAACGGCGTGACCGCCAGCCCGGCATCGCGCAGCAGACGCTTGCTGATGTCCTTGTCCATGCAAACCGCCGAACCAAGCACATCGGAGCCGACAAACGGCAGGTCGGCCATGCGCAGCAGCCCTTGCAGGCAGCCGTCTTCACCGAGGGTGCCGTGGACAATCGGGAAGATCACATCGACATGGCCCAACAGTTCCTGACTGGAGGTTTCAACCAATTGCTGGCTGACCTTGCCCGGCACGACGGCCAATTCGCGATTGGACTGATTGAGGGCGATCAGCGTCGGGTTTTCCTGATTCAGCAGGAAATTCGACGGGTCATTGAGGTGCCAGTGGCCTTGTTTGTCGATACCGATCAACACCGGTTCGAAGCGCGAACGATCCAGTGCATCGACGATGTTCTTCGCCGACTGCAACGACACTTCGTGCTCTGCCGACCGCCCCCCGAAAATAATCCCCACACGCAACTTGCTCATTGCCTGACCTCTTCGTGAATGTGCTTATGGCTAGGGTAGCAGTCACCTCAAGGCTGCAAGGTTTTGCCATCCACCGGGTTGCCGATGGTCAGAAAGTGCCCACCGGCGACGTGGTGCAGAGTGCGCAACGCATCCTGGCCTTCAAAGTGCCAACGCCCGTCACTGAACACGCGCTCGTCGGCCTGGGCGGCAATCACCTGCGCCAGAAACAGATCGTACTGCTGATGGTTGTCGGGCTCCGGCAACAACCGGCATTCGAGCCAGGCAACGCAGCCTTCGAGCATCGGCGCGTCGATCAGTTCGGCGTCGAACGTCGGCAAGTCATAGATCTGGAATTTGTCGCGCCCTTGCTCCCGCGAAAGCTCCAGCCCAGACGTCGAGCCGACGGTCTGGACGATATCGGCCTGGGCTGCGCAGGGAACGTTCAGCACGAAGGTCCCGGAGGCTTCCAGCAGCTGTCGGGTCCAGGTGGACTTGTCCAGCACCACGGCGATTTTCGGCGGTTCGAAATCCAGCGGCATCGCCCAGGCCGCCGCCATGATATTGCGCTGACCGTCATGGGCCGCGCTAACCAGAACGGTGGGCCCGTGATTGAGCAGACGGTAGGCCTTGGACAACGGGACCGGGCAACGGTGAGAAACACTCATGGATGTCTGCTCCTGGGGTAAAGAGCCGATTGTAACGACATCTTGCGAGAGCTGGCTTGAGCAGGCGTAAGGATCACCGCCTGCAACGCGTCTACACCGGATGTGAACCCATGAAGGAGCAACTGAAGGCAGCGATCTTTTAATGGATCAAGTCGCTAACTGATTGGCAAACTGCCCCACCGCATTCACCACTTTCTGCGCGCCGTCCTGGATCTCGACAATCACCGTGCCGGCTTCCGCCGCCAGCGTCAGCCCGTGCTCGGCCTGCAGCTTGCCGTCGGTGATCAGCGACACGGCGTTGCGCGCCATATCCTGGTTCTGCCGCACCACCACAACAATTTCGTCGGTGGCCTGGCTGGTCCGCGAAGCCAGTTGCCGGACCTCATCCGCTACAACGGCAAACCCTCGGCCCTGCTCACCGGCGCGTGCCGCTTCGATGGCCGCGTTGAGCGCCAGCAGGTTGGTTTGTTCGGCGATGCCGCTGATGGTTTTGACGATGGAGCCAATCACCAGCGACTGTTCATTGAGCGCCTCAATGCCATCACCTGCGGTTTGCATGTGCTTGGCCAGATCACGCATCACATCCACCGCCTGATTGACCACGGTACTGCCTCGCTGGGCGCTCTGATCGGTTTGCTGCGAGGTGCTGTAGGCGATGTTCGCTGCTTCGGCGACGGCTTGCTCCTGATTGACCTGATCGGTGACCACCGTGGCGAACTTCACCACTTTGTAAAGTTTGTTATTGGCATCGACCACCGGATTGTAAGAGGCCTCCAGCCATACCGTACGACCATGGCTATCGATGCGCTTGAAGCGATCAACCACATACTCACCCGCGTTCAGACGACGCCAGAAGTCCTGATACTCGGCGCTGTTGGCCTCTTCCGGCAGGCAAAACATGCGGTGATGCTTGCCCTTGATCTGCGCCAGGCTGTAACCCATGCCGCTGAGAAAGCGGTCGTTGGCGGTCAACACATTGCCATTGAGATCGAACTCGATCACCGCCGTCGAACGCATCAGCGCGCCGATCAGGTTTTCGTGCTCACGGGAGGTCTCGATGGTGCGGGTCAGGTCGCTGGAGAAAATCGAAAAATGCTTGATCTGGCCATTGGCCGAGCGCACTGGCTGCAGGATCGAACGCAACCATGCTTCCTGGCCAGTGCCCCGCAACAGGCGCACCGCGCCGGCAAAGTGCTCGCCACGGCTCATCGCCGCCTTGAAACGCAACTGGAATTCGTCGTTTCTCACATGCTCGGGAACGATTTCTTCGATGTGCCGGCCAATCAGTTCGTCCCTCTTGTAGTGCATTTCGCTGAGGAAATTCTGATTGACCGATTGGACCCGCCCATCTGTATCGAGGGTCAACACAAGCATCTCGCTTTCCAGGCTTTCCTTCACTTGCTGAAGGCTGGAGAGTTCTTCGCGAAGAGCCGATAGCTCCTGCTTCAAGCGTTTATTGAACATGGGGATGCACCGATGGACTGGGGTAGAAAGCGATTTACAGCCTAGCCATCGGCCTTGCGGATCTTTTCTGAAGAGTGTTTCAGCTTTGTCCTACAAAAATAGTTCGGGCACCCCCCATCGTGTTGTTGATTCACGCAGCGCCAACGGTCGAACAACTGGCGATTTTCGGCATCCGCGTGCCGAAGTAAGCCGCGCTGCTTACGCCCACTGCCCCCATCACCGCGCAGAAAATCACACAGATCCATGGACTCCACGGCATCAGACCGATCAACAGCAGCGGTGTGATACTTGCCCAGGCCGCGTAGGCAATGTTGTAGGTAAAGGAGATGCCCGATACACGAATCCGCGCCGGGAACAGGCTGACCATCACCGAGGGCACCGCACCGACCACCCCGCAACCGAGCCCCGCCACCGCGTAGGCCAGACCGACCCAGTCGCCGCCGCTGATCAGACAGGTGTAAAGCACGCCGATACCCAATGGCAGCAGCAAGCTATACAACATCACGGTGCGCCAGGCGCCGATGCGATCGACCAGTAACCCCGCGAGCACGCAGCCAATGTTCAGAAAAACAATACCCAACGCGCTCAGGGCGAAGGTGTGACTGGCGGTCATGCCGAAGGTTTTCTGCATCATGGTCGGGGTGATGACCACGAACACCACCACCGCCGACGTCAACACACAGGTGAGGAGCATCGCCGGCAGCATGGCCAGGCGATGCTCACGCAGGACACTGCGCAACGGCAGCTCCACGGTTTGCTCGCGCCGCGCCTGCATGGCCATGAATACCGGCGTTTCGCTGAGCCAGCGGCGCAGCCAGACGCCGATCACACCAAACACGCCGCCCAGCAGAAACGGGTAACGCCAGGCGTAATCGAGGATTTCGACCGGGGTGAAGGCCTGCGCCAGGAAGGTGGCCGTCAAGGCACCGAGCAGATAACCGAAGGTCAGTCCTGCCTGCAAAAAGCCCAGGGCATAGCCCCGATGGCCCGCAGGCGCATGCTCGGCGACGAACACCCAGGCGCTCGGCACTTCACCGCCCACGGCCGCCCCTTGAAACACTCTGAGCAGCAACAGCAATAGCGGGGCGAAATAGCCGATTTGCGCGTAGGTCGGCATGATTCCGATCAGCAGACAAGGCAACGCCATCATCAGGATGCTCAGGCTGAAGACTTTTTTGCGGCCCAAACGATCGGCGAAATGCGCCATCAGGATCCCGCCCAGAGGACGTGCCAGATAGCCGGTGACGAAGATGCCGAAGCTCTGCAGCAAGCGCAGCCATTCCGGCATTTCCGGCGGGAAGAACAACTGGCTCAGGGTCAGCGCGAAAAATACGAAGATGATGAAATCGTAGATTTCCAGCGCGCCGCCGAGGGCCGCGAGCCCCAGGGTTTTGTAGTCCGAGCGGTTGAAGGGCGCCGGGGGTGAATCGGTGTTGGCAGTCATGAAAAGAACTCTGGTGCAGGCAAAAACCAAGGCGCCCATGGTCTACGCAAACGCGCCAGCGGACAACCCGCTAGACTAAAGTCGCATAGTCGCAAAACAGCCCCGCAAAAACCTTTCGGGTGAATTAATGTCGATGTCTGTCCGAATGGGCCACTACCGCCCCGAAGACCACAATAAACATAATAATTCGAGGTACTCCCGTGGCCGCTGATATCGAAGATAGCCGCTCCGCCCGCTTTGCCCTGCGCTGCTCAAGTTTTGCCGAACGCTGGTTCCCCGATTCCTGGGTGTTTGCCGCGCTGGCCGTGATTATCGTCGCCCTCGCCACCATGGCCATGGGCGCCAAACCTACCGACGCGGCCATGGCGTTCGGCGACGGTTTCTGGAGCCTGATCCCGTTCACCATGCAAATGGCTTTCGTGGTGATCGGCGGGTATGTGGTCGCCAGTTCGCCACCGGCAGTCAAGCTGATCGACCGTCTGGCGAAGATCCCGAAAAACGGTCGCTCCGCCGTGGCCTGGGTGGCACTGATCTCCATGGTTGCATCGCTGCTGAACTGGGGCCTGTCGCTGGTGTTCGGCGGCTTGCTGGTGCGCGCCCTCGCCCGCCGTACCGACCTGAAGATGGACTATCGCGCCGCCGGTGCCGCAGCGTACCTGGGCCTTGGCGCGGTGTGGGCCCTGGGTTTGTCATCGTCCGCGGCACAATTGCAGGCCAACCCGGCCAGCCTGCCGCCGTCGATTCTGTCGATCACCGGGGTCATTCCCTTCACCCAGACCATCTTTCTCTGGCAGTCGGGTGTGATGTTGCTGGCGCTGGTCGTCGTCTCGATCATCATCGCCTACGCAACCGCCCCCGGCCCCAACTCGGCACGGGACGCCAAGGACTGCGGTGTCGACCCGAGTTTCAATCTACCGCCCCTGCAACCACGCACCCGCCCCGGCGAATGGCTGGAGCACAGCCCGCTGCTCATCATACTGTTGGTGCTGCTGGCCGCCGGATGGCTGTTCCATGAGTTCTCGACCAAACCGGCGATCAGCGCGATCTCCGGCCTCAACACCTACAACTTCCTGTTCATCATGCTCGGTGCGCTGCTGCACTGGCGCCCGCGCAGCTTCCTCGACGCCGTGGCCCGTGCGGTACCGACTACCACCGGCGTGCTGATCCAGTTCCCCCTGTACGGCTCGATCGCCGCATTGATGACCACGGTCAAAGGTGCCGATGCCCAGACCCTGGCCCATCACATCTCGACCTTCTTCGTCAGCATCGCTTCCCACGATACCTATGCGCTGCTGATGGGCGTGTACTCGGCGATCCTCGGCTTCTTCATTCCGTCCGGTGGCGGCAAGTGGATCATCGAGGCGCCGTATGTGATGCAAGTCGCCACGGATCTGAACTACCACCTGGGTTGGGCCGTGCAGATCTACAACGCCGCCGAAGCCTTGCCCAACCTGATCAACCCGTTCTACATGCTGCCGCTGCTGGGCGTGCTCGGGCTGAAGGCGCGGGACCTGATCGGATTTTCGTTCGTGCAACTGCTGGTGCACACGCCGTTGGTGTTGCTGTTGCTCTGGGCGCTGGGAACGACGCTGGCGTATACGCCGCCGGTCATGCCGTAGACCGCTGGAACTTTTGTGGGAGGCGGTGCAGCTCCCACATTTGAGAGGTGTCATGAGCCGCATGCTGTACCCGCCAACGGACCCATAGGCTAAAAAGGATCTGAGCATGATCAAACTCGCAGGACTGACTCTCGCGGCACTCACCCTGAGCGCCGCCGCCCACGCCGATGTGACCCTGAACTTGGGCAGCACCGAACGCCTCACGCGTCTTTTTGCTTATCCCAACAACTGCAACGTGATTTGCTTTCGCAACTGGACACTGGAGCAAACAGTCGAGCATTACCTGACCCAAAGCGTGCAGCGCGATGGCTACGGCGCCGCGAAGGTTCTGGTTAGAACCGATAATGGTCAGCTCTTCACTGTCATCAGCGGCGTACCCGCCGACTATCAAAAACCCTTGACGGCGCTGCTCGACGCCGGCGATCTGGCTTACACCGGCGCCAGCAAACTGAATGCCGACGGCAAGTGGGCCTATAACTGGTATTTTTTCCTGCCGCTGGGCATGCCCCTGGAAAACCGCAGAAGCGTCGAACTGCTGCACTTCCCGCCCGACTATTCATTGACCCAGGCCCAGGATTACCTCAAGTCAGCCACGACGGATCGCTGGGCCTCATTGCTGACCATCAATGGCGTCCCGGCCGAGCAGACGCCGAGCTACCAGACGATCATCGACATCGCTCCGATTGCCGCGCCGTCCAACGCCGGCAAGGACCTGGAAGGTGTCTACGAATATTTCAAGGACTACCAGACCACCATGGTCAAGAACCTCAGCCGAAATGCCAGCGGCGAGGCCGTACCGATGGTTGCGTTTGGTTCACCGGTGCGTGACTGGATCAAACAGCAGTACGGGCCGACGGTGAACGTACTGGGCCTGGTGAACATCAGCCCGGACGAGGGGCTGAAAGTCCCCGTACTGGGTGCCAACCACCCGAGCTACATTTGGTACGCCGCCGACCCGGCAAACTACACCGGCACCGATGCCAAGGCCAAAGCCGATGCAGCGGGACTGAAAGTCATGGGACAGGACCTGAGCGCCGCGTGCTGGCAGGCCGCCATGGGCCGCGAGACTGACAGCAATGCTGATATTGAGCTCAGGAGTTGCACGCAAACCTGGCAAGTGGCCCAGAAAGATAAAACCTGCGAGCTGTTCTACACCTCGATCCGCAATCTGACGCCCCAACAAGCCGCGGGCAAATGCGCGTCGGCAACGATCCAGGCCCAGCTCAAACAACTCAAGGCACCGGCACCAGCGACCGCACTTCCCGCTCCGCCGTTATAAACGGGTGATCCGATAAACGGCTGGCTGGCTGTCAGTTATGACAGTAGACCGGCCAGAATAACTGCGAGAGGCTTGTGTTGAACGTGCTGCAGCGTTGACAAGGTCGTCAGCTGATGGAGGTCGCAGCACCCTGGCATACAAGGATCGTCATGAAAGCCGATGCCCAGCACAAGTCTGTCGCAGCACTTCCAAAAGGTGTTTATCCCTCTACGAAGTTGCCGCTTCGCCTCGGATTCCCGTCCCTCGACGATTTTGAGATTCTTTCCAACGACAAAGGCACGCCGGTGGCCGCTGTCGCCCTGCGCGAATTTCCCCGAATCAGCCGAATCTGCCGGGTTTCCGGGCATTTGCTGACCTATCGCTGCCGACATACCCGACAACTGGCGCCTGGCGTGCACGTCTACGATCCGCGTTTCTGCGGGTTATTGCGGCACTCCTGCGACCCCAACGTCTTTCTCGACCTGAGCGAACTGTGGTTATGGGCACTGAAGGACATTCAGAAAGGTGATTGGCTGACAATGGATTACACCGTCAGCGAAGACAAACTGCTGCGCCAATTCGAGTGCCGCTGCGGCTCACACAACTGCCGGGGCTGGATTAACGGTTACGATGAAGCGCCGAATGCCGACGGCCAGCTGTTTTTACAACGCTGGCGCCGGCACCGTCTGTGCTGAAGTGGCTTACAACGGCTGTACCGGACGCAGGCGGTACTGTGGCGGCAATTGCTCGAAGCCACTGATCGTAGTGTTCAGGCTTTTCCAGCGACCGTCCTTGATGCCGTAGATGCAACCGTGGATCGACAGGCTCTGTCCGCGGTGCCAGGCGTTTTGCACGATGCTGGTATGGGCGACATTGGCCACTTGCTGAATCACGTTGAGTTCGCAGAGTCGATCGACCTGCTCCTCTTCAGTGGCCAGTTTGGCGAGTTCTTCGCGCTTCTCGTAGTAAAGATCGCGAATCGAACGCAGCCAGCCGTCGATCAGGCCGAACTGGCGATCCTGCATCGAGGCTCGAACACCACCGCAACCATAGTGGCCGGTGACCAGAATGTGTTTGACCTTGAGTACGTCTACCGCGTATTGAATCACCGACAGGCAGTTGAGGTCGGTGTGCAACACCACATTGGCCACGTTGCGGTGGACGAACAAATCGCCCGGCAGCATGCCGACGATCTCGTTGGCCGGCACCCGGGCATCGGAACAGCCGATCCACAGGTACTCGGGAGTCTGTTGGCGAGCCAGCTTGGCGAAGAAGTCAGGATCTTCTTTGGTGATCGCGTCAGCCCAGCGCTCGTTGTTGTCGATCAGATCTTGTAGTTCGTTCATGCAATGAAGCCTCGAGAATGATGCGCAGCTTTGACAGACAACCGCCCGTCGAGGTCACGCGCTTTATGCACATGCCACCGAAAGCTCGTAAATGGCGCTCCATGCCGGTGGAATTCTCGGTAACCCAGTGGGTCCACCTAGTAAGGCCCACAGTATGAGGAATTGCCATGACTGATTCACGACGTCCATATGATGCGGTGCAACCAGAACCCATCGATGATAACGAAGACCGCATGGGTTCGGTGCATGAGCTGGATTTCGACGAGGAAGAACCCGATGCCAGGATCGGCGACGAGTTGCCGGACAGCGAGCGAGCGCAACTGATGCCCCGTCGGCGCGTGCGCGAAGCCGGCATGACCGGTGCATCGACCGCTGACCACGAGCCCACCGATGATGACTTGAGCCCGGAAACCCTGATCCGCGAAGACGGTGCCCGGGATGCCCATGAAGCGGGTAAAGGGGATCAGGCTGATTGGGACTTGAGCATTGTCGATAAAGACGACATCGGCGGGGGCAATGGGCTGGATGAAGAGGAAATGGCCCGGCGCGATCCGCTGGACCGCAAGCGTTGATCGATCCTGGACAGGAGCCTTTGGTGGCTCCTGCACAGCAATCGGCGCTTAATTTGTAACAAAGATGCTCAATCTACCAGCGTACAGGCCATGACCACCGCATCTTCGCGTCCGCCCACCGCCGGGTAGTAATCCCGCCGACGTCCGATCTCGTTGAAGCCATAGCGCTCATACAACTTGAATGCCGCAGTGTTGCTGTCGCGCACTTCCAGGAAACACTCCCGGGCGTCGGCCTTGCAGGCAATCGACATCAAATGCTCCAGCAGCGTCAAACCGAGGCCACGACCCTGGTTTTCCGGTTTGACGGTGATGTTCAGCAGGTGCGCCTCATCGAGAATGATCTGCACCACACCGTGACCGACCTGCTGCTGACCTTCAAACATCAGCCAGATCTGGTATTTGCCCAGGCCATCGAGAAAAATCCCGCGGGTCCAGGGATGGCTATAGGCCGCGTATTCGATTTTCAGTACAGCTTCCAGGTCCGCCTCGGTCATCGGGCGGAACGATACAGCGTCACTCATTCGATTCTTTCCAGCGCGCCATCAGCCGACGCATGGCTTGCCAGACATCAGCCTTACGCTGTGGCTCTTCCATTAATAATTCCAGGCCAGGCAAGGCCCAGACCGAGCCCAGGCCTTCGACCTGGAGTTCGCGATTGAAGGATTCGGCATTGGCCTCCCCGGCAAAACGCACGGCGGGCAGGCCGATCAGCCATAGACAGACGCACGGTGCGTCTTCCAGCCGGGCCGAGATAAAGCCCTGCACGAAGTCACGCGCCGCTTCCGGGCCCTGATCCATGGTGCCTCTGGCCAGCAGCGGCCAGCGCACCGGCTCGCCGATGATCTGCGGGCTGTCCGGCAGGCCGGCGGCGCGCAACATGTCCTTGAGCAACAGATAAGCGGGATCACGGGCCTGGAACGCCTCGCCTGTGGGTAACTCCACCAGCAGCAGGCAACGCCCTGCCCGCAGCAACTGCAGGGCAAAACGAGGTGGCGGTACGGGGGCAACCTTGACAACGACCGGCGCTTCTACGACTTCTTCCACCGGTTTGGCCCCGGTGCGCGTGCTTGCCAATGATGGCCGTGGTACTTCGATTTTCACCCGCTCGGCCGGTTTGACCTGCGGTTCCACAGGCGCCTGGGCCGCAGGTGCCGGCACTGCCGGGGCGACGGGCAACGGCTCGGGCAGCTCCAGCAGTTCGGGCCGCGACGGCGCAGCAAAGGGCAATTCGGTGCGCGGCAGCCAATTGACCACCTGCATGGCGTTCAAATAGGCGCGGCGGCGAGACTCGATAAGCAAAGGTCGGCCACTTGTGGATAACTAAAGTGCGGTGATTCTACCGCCCTTCGCTCAAGATCGCCCGCAGTTGATCGCACGAAAAGCGACAGTCCGTCCCAAGAGTGAATCGCATCGGTCCCGATGCAGTACAATCTCGGCTTTTAATCGCCAACCAGCCGGCCATTCCGATGATCGAACCCAAGCGCGTCTTGCGCGCCCTCGCTGAACACTGGGCACTTCTGGAGCCACTGTGCGAGCACTTCGACCAAGGCACACTGAGCCTCAACGAACTGCGTTCACAGCTGGCCGCCCAGCAACTCGACAGTACGCCGCAGGACATCACCAGCCTGCTGGATGTGTGGATTCGCCTCGACATTCTGGTTCCCGTGGCGAAAAGCCCGAACCGGTTCGAGCTCAACGCGCAGATCCACGACTTCCTCGCTTACCTGCGCCGTGAACACCGTCTGGGCCTGTGTCTGGAGATCGAAGCCTATTTGCGTCATCTCGAACGCCTGGCCGGCTACATCCAGGACGCCTTCGACATCCGCGACGGCAATGATCTGGCGCGCCAACTGCGTCTGCTGGACATGCGCGTACGCGATGTATTGAAAAAACTCGCCAACGACGAACAGGCCCTGGTGGCCGTTGCCGAGCGGGCCAAGACCAGCGACCGGCAGATCCCGCTGCGCCAGCGTTACGCTGAAGTCCTGGCGACCTGGGACGAATACGTCGAGCCGATGATTCAGTTGGTCAACGCCGACGGCGCCTTTGAACAGGGTGTGCGCAAGGTCGAAAACGTTCTGCTGCGCATGCTCACCGAGCAGCAACGCCTCGGCCATCTGGTTGATGACGACATGCTGCTGCGCACCCACGCGCGGATCCTCGAAATGCAGACCAGTGCGCAACTGACCCTGCGTCACGCCCGCGAACTGCTGCTGCCGCTGCGTGAAGAAGCCCGCCGTCACAACGCCGTGACCCGTGGGGCGGCGCTGGCCCTGTCGATGATTCGCCGCAAGGGTATCGATGCCGTGCCACAAGCCGCGATGCCGATGTTCACCCGGCCGCAAAGCACCTTTCTCGGCAGTGCCAGTCAGGTCGAGGCCTATGTTTACGCCCTGGCCCGTTTCGAGCCGAAACCGGCGCGCTTCCCCAAGGCACACAAGACCCACAAGGGCGGCGATGCCCCGCGTGCGCCACGCACGGTCCGGGAGATGCTCGACCGTTGCGAAGACGCCCTGCCGATGCCAGACCTGATGACCTGGCTTCTGGAGCAGGAACCGGACGGCGCCACCGACGAACTGCTGTATTGGTTCTCGCGCCTGTCGCGGGA
Source organism: Pseudomonas sp. MIL9 (assembly GCF_016887925.1). Classification (NCBI taxonomy): domain Bacteria; kingdom Pseudomonadati; phylum Pseudomonadota; class Gammaproteobacteria; order Pseudomonadales; family Pseudomonadaceae; genus Pseudomonas; species Pseudomonas sp. MIL9. Next base: position 137,789 of record NZ_JAFEHE010000014.1, read on the forward strand.
AAAGCGCTTCAAACGCGAACGTCTGGAACGCCGCGATTACTTCACACACGAGCACCAGGTCAGCCTGCGCTCCTTCGCCCTGCTCTCGGCCGGCGACGATGCCTCCGAGAATTCTGCGAGCACCCTCCATGCCAGTACTCCCCATGCATCTTGATCTATCCGAACTGTCTCAGCTGGCGCCGATCTTTCGCGAGCTGTTCAAGGGCTACCACGTCAGCCGTCGCGATCCAGAGCTGTACGCGCAGCTGTCGAATTTTCAGGACCAGTACCGCACGCTGTTCAAGGCGCTGGGCTTTGAACTGGTCTGCGACACCCGTGGTTTCTACTACTTCGTGCCGGACCTCGCGGCGGCGGCGGTGAACAAGACGGCCCAGCGCCTGGCGCTGTTCACCTTCATCCTCGTCGAGCACCTGGCCGACCAGGGCCGCGACCCGATCGCCGTGCTCGACGGCGGCAGCCTCGGCCGCGATGAACTGCCATCGTTGCTCGAGAAGTACCGCGACCTGTTCATCCAGGCCGAAGTGCAGACCCAGGACGAGCTGGAAGAAAAAATCATGCGCCGCATGACCCAGCTCGGCTTCGCCAGTGAAGAAAACGGCGTCTACCGCTTCCTGCCGCCGATGCACCGCTTCCTCGATGTGTGCCTGTCGGTTCAACAGGACCGTGATCTTGCCGCCAGCCTGCACAGCGTGCTGCCACTGCCGGCGCCGGTGCTGATCGACGAAGACAGCGACGAAAAGCTGCTGCAGACCGACGATCCCCTGGACCTCAGTGAGTTCGACGGTGAAAGCGAAGAAGACGCACTGGCCCGCGCCATTGCCGAAGAACAGGAGCTCGACGCATGAGCAAGGAACGCTACGGCATCCGCCGCTTTGCCCTACTGAATACCGCCGGTTACAGCCTAGGGCTGTTCCCGCTGGAAGAACCGCTGTCGGTCTACGGCGCGAACAACCTGGGCAAATCCGCCTCGATCAACGCCTTGCAGTTCCCGATTCTGGCGCGCATGTCGGACATGAGTTTCGGCAAGTACAGCCTGGAACAATCCCGGCGCTTCTACTTCGCCTCCGACACCAGCTACATCCTCGTCGAAGTGAACCTGCCCCACGGTCCGCACGTGATAGGCGTGGTTGGTCGTGGTCCGGGCGGCGGTTTCGGTCACCAGTTCTTCGCTTATGCCGGCAAACTGGACCTGGCTCATTACCAGAAAAACGATACCTGCCTGCGCCAGAAAGAACTGTTCACCAACCTTGAACGCGAAGGCCTGAAAGCCTACGAACTCAAGCCGGATGAATTGCGTCGCTTGCTGGTCGGTGGCCACACCTCGATCCCGCTGGACCTGACGCTGATCCCCCTGCGCTCAACCAGTGAGCAGAGCCTGAAGACCTTCCGCGCCCTGTTCATCAACCTGCTGCACATGCGCGAAATCACAGCGGCCAAGCTCAAGCAATTGTTTCTGGATGCCTTCGAGCACAGCCTGCGCTCCGGTAGCGTGGATTACATCGCTGCGTGCGAAGAAGCCTTCCGTGATGTACGACGCATGGAGCAGGACTACAACTCGCTGGTCGCCGCCGGCCCATTGGTCGAAGCCTTGGCCAACGGCGTGAAACAGCGCGACATCCTGCGTGGCAAACTGCACCGGATTTCGCCATTGCTCGACTCCCTGCTCGGCACTTGGTCGGACTACGCTGGCGCACGCAAGGAAGAGCTGACGATCCAGGCCGAACACTACCGTCGCGAGCAGGACGAACTGCAAAACGACCAGCGCGGCGGCACTCAGGAACTGATGCGTCTGGAGCGGGAAATCACCGGCATCCAGCGCTGGCTCGGCGAGCTGTCGGTGCTCAAGCATCGCTTTGCCCTGGTCGATGACGTCAAGGTACTGGAGCAGCAATTGCTCGCGGCCAAGGACGCCCACGATGAACTGGCCGGTGCGCTGGCCCAGTCGCGGCAGTTCAGCGCGGAGGACCTGGAGGAGCGCCTGCGGGACCTGGAAAAACGCCTGAAGTCGGTCAAGCAGCAACTCGATCACGCCGACAACAACAGCTACGCCCGCTTGCGCGAGGAGTTCTCGCAGCAGGACGTCGAACGCTTGATGCGTCTGTTCAATAGCGCGCTGTTCAGCCTGCCCCTGGGCGAGCATGGCATTGCGCTGGACGACAACGGCGACTGGGTCAAATCCGTAGAACTGATCCTCGACGGCTTCAAAGGCGAGCGTTTCGAAGTGCCGGGGCTGTCTATCGACATCTCCCACATCGAGCCGCCGGCCTTGCAGGCCCTGGCGGACCGAGCGGCACTGCGCGACCAGAAAGAGCGCCTGGACAAAGAACTCAAGCAACTGAAAACCCAGCAAGCCGTGGCCGCCGACCGCGCAGCGAGCAAGACCCAGACCGAGGCGCTGTACCAGCAAGTGCTGGATGCGCAAAAGGCCCTGGAAGACTTCCGTCGCGCGCAAACCCTGAGCGCCGAAGAAGGCGACAAGCTTGAGCAGCTGGCTCAGATGGAAGCCGCGCAAGACGAATTGAAGCGCTCCAGCGATGCCTTTACCGAACGCGTCCAGCAACTGTCGGCCAAGCTGCAACTGGTCGGCCGGCAGATCGCCGACATGGAAGCCAAGCAACGCACGCTCGATGATGCACTGCGCCGCCGTCAGCTACTGCCGGCGGACCTGCCTTTCGGCACGCCGTTCATGGACCCGGTCGACGACTCCATGGACAACCTGTTGCCGCTGCTCAATGACTATCAGGACAGTTGGCAAGGGCTGTTGCGCGCCGATGGCCAGATCGAAGCGCTGTACGCGCAGGTGCGCCTCAAGGGCGTGGCCAAGTTCGACAGCGAAGACGATATGGAGCGCCGCCTGCAACTGCTGATCAACGCGTACGCGCACCGCACCGACGAAGCCCTGACCCTGGGCAAGGCACGTCGCGCCGCCGTTACCGACATCGCCCGCACCCTGCGCAACATCCGCAGCGACTACGACAGCCTCGAGCACCAGTTGGCGTTGTTCAACCGCGAGATCAACAAACGTCAGGTGTCCAACCTGCAGAGCTTCCGCATCGTGCTTGCGCCGAACAAGGAAGCGCTCAAGCACATCGACCAGATCATCCACAGCGCCGGCCAGTACGAAGAAGGCGAAACCCTGTCGGTGTTCGATCTGAGCCAGAGTGCGGAACAGGACAACAAGAACGAAGAGGCCAAGGAATACCTGGCGCGCCTGGTGGCGGCGAACCACAACCAGCTGGGTCTCAAGGACTTGTTCGAACTGGCGTTCGAGATCACCAAGGTCAACGGTCAACCGGTGATCCACACCGACATCGACGGCGCCGCGTCCAACGGCACCACGATGACCATCAAGGCGCTGACCAACATGTACTTGTTGCTGCACTTGATGGACCGCGACCTGGCCGGTCGTGTGCGCTTGCCGTACTACCTCGACGAGGCGGCGGACATCGACGAGAAGAACCAGGCAGCGTTGCTGGAAACCAGCCTGCAACTGGGCTTCGTACCGATCCTGGCCAGCGTGAAGCCACAGGTCTGTGCCAGTGTCGCTATCGACCTGGAAGGCGGCAGCGGTCCGGCCGGCATCTACATCGACGAGGCGGACTGGAAGTACATCCGTCGTCATGATCAGGTGAAGGCAACCATCAATGCTGAAGCGGACGAGCCGGAGCTGGACGCGGTCTGACGCTTGAATTGATGGCGATAAAAAGGCCGCGATCCTCAGGATCGCGGCCTTTTTCATTGGTGCAGGGTTAAGGCCGATCCGGACTACTTACCGAGAGAGATCTTCGGTGCCCAGGTCAGCCATTCCTCTTCGAACTTGTCGAACAGGGGGAACGTCTGCTCCGCCCGCGCCGGAGTGCCCATGCGTTCGCCATCCGGAGTGGCGAATGCAACCCCACCCTGAATCATGGTCTCCAGCGATTCGGTACGAAGAGTCGCCCCCTTGAACAGCCCGACATCAAGACCAAAACCACTGGTGTTCCAGAAGCGAGTGCCGCTGCGAACCAATGGTGCGTATTTCGGCTCGATCAGAATGTGGATCAACACGCGATCGGCGGTCTGACCCAGTTCATAACCGGTCACTTTGCCGACCGTGATTTCACGGTACGTCACCGGCACACCGGCTTTCAGTGAACCACGCCGCGCCGCGCTCAACACCAGGCTCAACCCGGCTTCAACCCTGGCGCTCTCGGGGGGACTGGCCAGGGCTGTGAAGTTTTTCTGCGGACCAAGGTTCTTTGGCGCTGGCTGGACCTCGATGTATTGCCCGGTGACCAAGGTCTCCAGGTTAGAGGTCTTGATCAAGCCCAGTTCTGGCTTGACCACCCAGAATTGACTACCGACACGGGCGATGCGCCCAGGCACTTCAGTGATCCGCGCGGTAAGCAGCACCGATTGCAGGTCATCCGTGAGGTCGACGCCTTCAATCTTGCCGACATCCAGCCCTTTGAAACGAATCGGTGTACCGGCGCGCAAGCCATCGGCGCGGTCGACCTTGATCGTGATCAGTTCGCCCTTTTGTGCAGCTTCATCTTGACTGGCAAACAGCCGGAAACGCGGAATCCGCTTTTGCAATGGCGCCTTGGCCTGCGGCGTTTCAAAGGCAATCCCGCCCGCCATCAAGCTTTGCAACGATTCACTTTTGACTTGAATGCCTCCGGTCAGCCCACCCGTCAGGGTAATGCCGCTGGCATTCCAGAAGCGGGTCGAGGCGTTGACCAGGTTTTCGTACTCTTTCTCGATGTGAACACCGATCACCAGTTGGTTTTTCTTGCGTGAAAACTGATAGCTCTGTACCGAGCCCACCTTGACCTGTTTGTAAAGAACCGGACTGCCGACATCCAGCGAGCCAAGGTTATCGGTGAACAACACCAGATGCAGGCCCGGCGAACGCAGATCCAGCGGCGGCGCCTTGGGCCTCGCGACGAACTCGCGTTGCGGCGCTGCGCCTTTATCCCCGGGACGCACGGCGATGTAGTTACCTTTGACCAGCGCCTCAAGCCCCGTGATGCCGGCGAGCGAGATCGACGGTTTGACCACCCAGAACTGAGTGCCATCGACGAGGTAGTCTTCAGCCAACGGATCCAGCGTCAGTTCGGCGCTCGCAGCCGCCAAATCAGCGTCAACCTTGAGCGCCTTGAGTGTGCCAACCTGAATGCCCTTGTACATGACCGGCGTACGACCGGCCTGCAGGCCTTCGAAGTCACTGAGTTTGACCTTGACCTTGATTCCGGCGGCAGCGGCATCGAAGTCCTCATAGAGACGGAATGGCAGACTCGGATCCGTGGGCGGGCTGTCCCTGCGATTTTCCGGAGTGGCGAACGCAATGCCACCCGCGACAATGCTGGCGAGAGACTCGCTGCGCACCTTCACGCCCGACAGATTGGCGTCGATGCTGATGCCGCTGGCGTTCCAGAAACGCGTGTGTTTACGCACCAATTTGGCGTAGGTCGGCTCAATGAAGACCTTGAGTTCAACAGTGCTCTGATCTTCGGACAGCACGTAACTTTTGATCTGGCCGACCTTGATTTGTTTGTAGAACACCGGGCTACCGCGGTTCAACGAGCCCAGGCGATCAGCCTTGATCGTCAGGTGCAGCCCGGGCTGGGCGTCGGATAGCGGCGGCTCCTGGGCCAGGGCCTTGAATTTGCGCGTGGGCTCACCTTCCCCGGGACTGATCGCGACGTAATTGCCCGAAACCAGGGTCTCCAGGCCAGTGATCCCGGCCAGGGTTACGCTCGGCTTGACCAACCAGAATCGCGTGCTGGTCCGCAGGTATTGCTCCACGTCCTTATTCATTTCGACGGTGGCGATTACGCCTTTGGAGGCTCCTTCATCATCGAGTTTGAGCGTTTTCACCTTGCCGACGGGCATGCCTTTGTAGACGACTTCAGTCTTGTTGGCCTGAATGCCTTCGCCGCTTTCAAAGCGCACCTGGACCTCGATGCCAGTCTCGGAATAAGCACGCCAGCCAAGCCATCCACCGATGATCAGGGCAATCAGGGGGAGTACCCAAATGGCAGACCAGTTCGAGGCCGGTCGGGTTTTCGCTGTTGGCAAATCAGTCATGGTCGTCGTCCGACTCCGTGTTATCCCAAATCAGTCGGGGATCGAAAGTTACTGCAGCCAGCATGGTCAGAATGACCACACTGGCAAAGGCAATGGCACCAAGATCGGCTTCGACGCTGGCCAGTCGCCCGAAGTTCACGACTGCCACCAGAATGGCGATCACAAAAATATCGAGCATCGACCAACGGCCGATGAACTCGATGAAGCGGTACATCCATATACGCTGGCGGGCTGAAAGTGGCTGACGACGCTGTACGGAATACAGCAGCAGTGCAATGCCCACCAGTTTGAACGTGGGTACCAGGATACTGGCGATAAAAACCACGGCAGCAATAGGGATCATGCCGTGCTGAACCAATTGGATCACGCCGGACATGATAGTGCTGGGGTCACCCTTGCCCAGCGAACTCACGGTCATGATCGGCAGCACATTGGCAGGTATGTAGAGAATGGCGGCGGTAATCAGCAACGCCCAGGTGCGCATCAGGCTATTCGGACGGCGGGCATGCACCATGGCACCACAGCGAGTACACACCTGCTCAGCGGCATCAGCTTCCTGCTTGTTCAACTCATGGCATTCGGCGCAAATCAGAATGCCTGCATCAATCGCCCTCATTGGCATCCTCTCCTGATAAAGCCTGCCAGATCTGGTGAGGCGACATCACAACCTCCAGCCAGACTTGAACCAACAGCAAAGCAACGAAGCAGGCCAGCCCGATGCCTATGGTCATTGCTGCCATATCTGCGAGTTTTACGATGGCGACGAGTACACCCATGAGGTAAACCTCAAGCATCCCCCAATCTCTCAAATGGTGATAAATACGGTAAAGCAGCAAACCGTAACTGCGGCCGACATCAAAATGAATGCTCAGCAATACCGTCAGCTGGCAGAGCAGCTTGAGCAGCGGTATGCCCATGCTGCACAGGAACACAATCACGGCAACGCCTTGCATACCCGAATTGAACAAGCCCAAAACACCGCTCCAGACAGTATCTTGCGATGACTGCCCGAGTAGATTGAGCTGCATGATGGGTAAAAAGTTCGCGGGGACGTATAACAAAAGCGCCGCGATGACCAAAGCCAGGCTGCGGTGCACCACGTTGTGTCGATGGGCGTATAGCTCATACCCGCAGCGCGGGCACAGGGCTTTCTCGCCATGGGCAAGCTTGGGCTTGCGCATCAGCAAGTCGCATTCATGACACGCCACCAAATCGCCCAGTGGTAAATCTGACAGCCCGGAGGCGTCAACCGGATCTGGCATAAGGGCTCTGGCTCCGAAAAAGTTGGACCTATTCTAGTGCCCTGAATCAAAAATAACTGTTCAAATTTCTGCGGTGATTAATCGTGCTTTTCTTTCGCCAAAAACAAAACCCCTACCTGCATACGCAGATAGGGGTTTCGGAATTTAATCTTGACGATGACCTACTCTCACATGGGGAAACCCCACACTACCATCGGCGATGCATCGTTTCACTGC
>NZ_JAFEHE010000017.1:0-130962 GCF_016887925.1 Pseudomonas sp. MIL9
GCTTCATCCGAACAATCCGGCGATGTTTTGAAGCGCTCGGATTCCAGGCGCTTTAGCCAAAGGCAAAAGCCGTTGCGTTCCCAATACAAAATCTTCGTAACCGCTCCATGAACCCCACATTCAAAGCCGAAATTTGATGCCGGAGCTACCCAATCCCTTTCCGGAGCTAGCGCCTCATCATACGTCGCGGGATTCTGTAAAAAACCAAACACATACTCAATTTCTTAGGAAGTGCGTTGATAGAGCGGATACAAAAAACCGCTTTTCGCGGTTTTTTACTATAGCCTTACAACTTATCAACCATCATTCGCACTCGCTCCGATAATTGCTCGTAACTGCTGAGCGCTTTCCTTCCAAGTCAACCAAGGCATATCTACTGATAGCGGATGTTTATTTACTTCATAGAGCGCCAACCATTCCAATATCACATTAGCAAGACTGTCGGGATCAGAGCCAGAAAAATAATAGCCATACTCTCCTGCAACCTCTCTGAAAACAGGAATATCACGCGCGATAATTGGAAGCTTATGCTGTGCAGCCTCAATCAATGGCAAACCAAACCCTTCGCCCTCGGAAGCAGCGATCAGGCAGCTCGCTGCATCATAGAGTTTATCCAGATACTCATCACTTGCCCCCTCCAACCAAAACAAGTTAAGACCAAACTCAACGTGGTTCCGTAACTTAATGGCGAGGTCTTCGACAAGCCAACCCTGCTTGCCAACAATAACAAGTTTTACATTTGCTCCGCTCAACCAAAGCTTTTCAAAGGCAGCAAGCACTACAGCATGCCCTTTACGGGGTTCTACAGTTCCCACCATCAAGAAACTGGGGGAGCGTGCCATTGCAGCCAGAATACTTTCGCCATTTCCAGGCATTCCACGAGACGGAAGCGAGTTCTCGACATCCGCCCCGAGATGGAATGATTTCATGACGGGAATATTATTATTTTCATACCCTGCACTTAGCGCCCAGGCTCGGACTGAGTCACATACCGCACGAGAGATACAAATCAAATTATCGGAAATACTCAATACCGAACGAAGCCACTCTTCGTGATGCCGTCCAACGTCCCCAGGCCACCATTCCGGGTGTTCGATCGGGAGAATGTCATAGACCACAAAGGATATTTTGGCGCCGCGCATTTTCCAGTCTTGAAAAAGCCCCGTCTGCACAGCCCCCACTATTCGGGCATTCAAATCCAGCCCTAAAAATATATCGCCCTTCTTTGGAACTACGACTTCAAAATCGTCAGCGAAACCATTGACATACCGATAGTGCCAATAGCCACCGGCATCTGTTAAATAGACAGGCTCAACTTTAACCCCTGGTAAAAAATCTTGTTCAATCTCGACTGAGATAGAGCGGACGACGCGTTGAATTCCGGTCCGTAAATCCTCGGTAAACACATGTGTCACATCAATAAATAGTTCGCTACCCTCTCGACTAGGTGTCATAGTCGCGTAATTGATCCCGCTCTTTTCAATTCGACGAATTAGACGCATGACAATTGGAAAGCGCGCGACGGACCATTTTGCGAGATGCTTTAATGGAGGGCAACGAATGACGATAAATACCAGCACACTCTTAATAACCCTGAGAAAAGGTACTAATATCTTCCAGCACACCGACTTCACGCTTTGGACCGATTTTTTTTTATTTGCATTCAAAAAATTTCGCTCAAACCATCGCACTGGCGCCGACAACCTCCAGGACCGACTTCCATAAATAGAGGCCAACTCTGCTTTTACTTCAGATATTTGAGCTACTTGTTTTCGATCATATATAGTTGCTAGATTATGGAGGGTTAATCCATACTCCTTATCAAACGGCTGCCCGGTTGCCGTCATGATGTCAGACGCTGCACTCTTTTGTGCAACAATTGAGTAGTCGGGACTTACTCCTTGCAAGACGTCTAACAGAGTGACTTCTGCATTATCAACTAATGCTACGGACTCTTGAAGACGCACTGTTTTCACGCGGCCAAATCCATAGTACTCAGGAACAAATGAGAGTAAAGCCGGTGGAATAGGGCAAATATGCGTTGGGTCAAGATAAAAATTGGACGTCCCAACGACCAGGTTCTCCGGATTTGGTGTTTCAAGGATCAGCAATCCACCAGGCTTCAGTACACGAAGCGACTCGACAACCAGATCCTGAAGCACTTCAAAGGGTATATGCTCCACCAAATGAAATCCGGACACCAGAAAAAGACTTTCATTCGGGACGGACTTGAGGAATGTCAAGGCATCGGCAGTAGCTACATCTAGACCAATGTCCCGACATGCCTGCAACATCTCATCATCAAGGTCAACTCCCCGCGCGACAATACCATTTTCGGCCAATAGCTCCAGCCACTCGCCGCGGCCGCACCCCAGATCCACAGCTTGTGCGTCTGGATATAGATCTTTCACTGCATTGATGAAAGGAAGATAAACACTAAGACGACTCTTGATCAACTGTCGCGATCCGCGAAGTTTATCTTCGAATGCGCGATAAAATCCTTTGCTCATCGATGAAGCTCCAAATTTGGCGGTATCCAGGAAACGCCCACAAAACCGTCTTTATCCAAATTGACGATATTAAAAATCAAGGCCAGATCTCTCCACTCGTAGTTTTTGCTCAAATGCGTATCAGCATCATGCAAACCGGTAGCAACTGAGTAGGTGCCTTCCCCCAGATTGGCGGAAAACGCAAAATTGAAGACCAATTTTGAACCTGCCACTATATGCTCGATCTTTCGGTCCAAATGGAAGGTGTTGGTACCAAACACTTCCTGCCCCAAACGATCTTTGATCATGTACCCCAACACTAACTTAGGCAGATCCTCGAAGGCACGCACGGTGACTCGCAGCACGACCTGCTGCCCTACATTGACCGTTTCTACCTGAGCTCCATCTTCACTGACCAGAATAATCTCTTCGACAGTGGCCTCACCTGAACCGGACGACGCCTGGAGCTTGCCTTGAGCCGTTACAGCCTGGTGAACCGACTCGCTATCTCGCTCGGCCAACATAGCGTTGTAGTAGTCCATTACTGCCTCAGGACTGCCCTCAATTACAATATTCCCTTCGTTCAGCAGAATGGCGCGATCACAAATTGACTGGATAGCCGCCTTGTCATGGGAGACGATCAATAATGTTGTGCCTTCTTCACGGAGTTTGCGGATCCGCTCAAAGCTCTTGTGCTGGAAATAGGCATCGCCCACCGACAACGCCTCGTCGACGATCAACACATCAGGCCGGTTAGCGGTAGCGACACTGAAAGCCAAGCGCATCTGCATGCCACTGGAATACATTCGAACAGGTTGGTCGATCGAACTGCCGATTTCCGCAAACTCAATTATCTGAGGCATGAGTTCATCTATTTCCTGAACACTGTAGCCCAACAATTGACCCGCCATGATCGCGTTCTGTCGACCAGTAAAGTCGGGGTGAAAGCCCATGCCCAACTCCAGCAGAGCAGCGACGCGCCCCTTGATTGCGACGGTTCCACGGGTAGGCTGAGTGGTGCCGGTGATCATTTTCAGAAGAGTACTTTTACCTGCACCGTTCATTCCGATGATGCCCATTGCCTCCCCAGGCTTGATCTCGAAACTAAGATCATTCAAAACCCATTTGAGGCGATGTCGCGTACCACTGAACGGGATCATCCACTCCGCGAGACGCGACCAGCGGTTACTGTAAACCTTGTAGGCTTTGCCTAGATTGCGAACACTTATGCTACCCATCAGAGCTCATCCACCAGTTCACCGGAGTGTTTCTTGAACAACTTCAGCCCCCACAGGCATAAACAAATACTCAGGACTGCTGTTGGCCACAGCGATAGCCAATCGGGAAACTGACCGTGTACGAGGATCTGCTGATAAGCGCCAATGACAGAAGCCATAGGATTCAACTGCATGAATGGCTGTAGTTGAGCGGGCAGGATATTGGCAGGGTAAACAATCGGCGTCAGCCAAAACCAGAATTGCAGCACTACGCCAAACAGCTGACCTATGTCTCGAAAGAAAACGTTCAATACCCCTAATGAAACACCCAGGCCTATGGCAAACAATAGTTGGATGGCAAGCACCGGAAACAGGGCGATAAATGCCAACCCTGGAAATTGCCCGGTCACGAGTAAAAACACCAAAAACAACGAAAAAATAATCAAAAAGTTGAGACTGGCGCTCAATACCAGCGTGACCGGCAAACACAAGCGTGGAAAGCTTAGTTTTTTCAGCAGCGTAGCGTTCTCGATGAATATATTCTGCGCACGCCCCACGACCTCCGCAAAATAACCCCACGTAATAATGCCCGCACACAGATAGACACTGTAACCGAAGACACTCTCGACCCCCGGTAATTTTGCGCGCATGACTTGCGAAAAAATGACCGTGTATACGAGGATCATCGCCAACGGCTGAATGATCGCCCACGAGACGCCCAGCATCGAATTCGTATACTTGGCCTGAAACTCACGTTTAACACTGCCTAAAATGAAGCCGCGATAATTCCACAGCGCTTTGATCGCCACGGGCATCACGATGCTACCTCAATCAGAGATTCAACTTCAGCCAGAAGAGCCTTGAGATTCTCGGCGGCACCTCGGGTTTCTATATTCAATCGCAGCAAGGGCTCGGTGTTCGAACCGCGAATGTTAAATCTCCACGTAGGGAAAGATATGCTGACGCCATCCGTTTCATCAACCTCAAGCGCTTCAGTGAAGAAACGTGCGCGAACCCTGTTCAGCGTTGCATCAACGTCCGACACCCGATAGTTGATTTCCCCAGAGCAAGGGAAAGCAGTAATCCTCTCGTCAACCAATTGTGCCAATGTCTTTCCGGAGCTTGTCATCAAACCAGCCACCAACAACCACGGAATCATCCCACTATCGCAATACGCAAAATCCCGGAAGTAGTGATGAGCACTCATCTCACCGCCATACACCGCATCTTCCTCACGCATGCGCTCCTTGATAAACGCATGCCCGGTTTTGCTCTGAACGGCGATACCACCCGCCTGCTCCACCTGCTCGATAGTGTTCCAGGTCAACCGCGGGTCGTGGATGATCTTGCTGCCAGGGTGTTGTTTCAGCAGCATCTCGGCCAACAGACCGACGAGGTAATAGCCTTCGATGAACCGACCATCGGCGTCGAAGAAGAAGCATCGATCGAAGTCACCGTCCCAGGCCAGGCCCATGTCGCACTGATTGGCCAGCAGCGCCTGACGAGTCAGTTCGCGGTTCTCGGGCAGCAGCGGATTGGGTACGCCATTGGGAAAGTGGCCATCGGGCTCTTCGTTGATGAATACCCACTGCAGCGGCAGCCGCGCCGCCAGTGCTTGAAGCACGGGGCCGGCAGCGCCGTTGCCCGGATCAGCGAGGATCTTGAGGGGTTTCAAGGCGCTCACGTCGACGTAAGTGAGCAAATGGTCGATGTAGGGAGTCTTGTCGAACGCTTGACGAACCTTTCCTTGTTCTGCGGCGACGGTACCTAGGTCACCATGATCGACACGCTGGCGGATTGCGTCGAGCCCCGTGTCACCGCTGATAGGGCGAGACTCGGCCTTGACGAGTTTCATGCCGTTGTAACCCTTGGGATTGTGGCTGGCGGTGATCATCACACCGCCATCGACCTTGTAGTGACTGGTCGCGAAGTAGACTTCCTCGGTGCCACACAGCCCGATATCGATGACATCGGCTCCTGCCTCAGTAATGCCACGTATCAGCGCTGCCGCTAGAGGCGGGCTTTCGAGCCTCATGTCCTGGCCGACTACGAAGGTATTTCCCTGCAATTCGACCACGAGCGAGCGACCTATGCGGTAGGCGATATCTTCATTGAGTTGAGCGGGGACCTGACCACGAATGTCATATGCTTTGAAGCATTGCGTCACGATAGGAGGATACATTCTACTCACTAGCTGAAATGTCCAATGCCGCCCTTAGGCGGCAACGGTAAGAATGGACCGCCAGAGCCTGATGCCGCTGGCGCGCTGCCACCGCAAGACGCGGGGCTCGCATTGGGTTGACTGTCTTACTTGTCGACGCGACCGTAGTTGTCTTCAAAACGCACGATGTCGTCTTCGCCCAGATAGTCACCGCTCTGTACTTCGATCAGCACCAGGTCGATAACACCCGGGTTCATCAAACGGTGCTGATGGCCGGCGCGAATAAAGGTGGACTCGTTGGTGTTCAACATCAATTCTTGCTGATCGTTGACGACCACAGCCATACCGCTAACGACGATCCAGTGCTCGCTTCGATGGTGATGCATCTGCAGCGAAAGAGATGCCTTTGGCTTCACTACGATGCGCTTGATCTTGAAGCGCTCACCATTTTCCAGCGTTGTGTAGGTCCCCCAAGGGCGATGTACCGTGCGATGGAGCAAATGAACGGTGTGGCTGCTGGCCTTGAGCTGATTGACGATATGTTTTACATCTTGGGCATGGTCTTTGTGGGCAATCATCACCGCGTCCGGGGTGTCGATCACCAGCAAGTCCTCAACACCTACCAGAGCGGTGAGTCGACCTTCACTGTTTACGTAGTTGTTGCGAGAGGCATGGGACAGCACCTCGCCTTCGAAGCGGTTACCGTTCTCGTCAGGCTCGGTCAGCTCACTGACGGCGTTCCAGGAACCGATGTCACTCCAGCCGATATCACAGGGAACGGTGGCGACTTTGGAAGAACGCTCCATCAACGCATAGTCGATAGAAATGTCCGGGACTTCGGCGAATGCATCAGGGTCTAGCGCCAGGCAGCGATACTTGGCGGAAGTGGAAAGACGGGAGGTTTCAATCGTCTTGCTGACCGCTGCCACAACGTCCGGCGCATGCTGACGAAGCTCTTCGAGAACCGTACCCACCCGAAAGCAGAACATACCGGAGTTCCAGTAATAGTTGCCTGCACTGACGTAATCCTGAGCAGTCTCAAGATTAGGCTTCTCGACGAAGCGCGCTACTTTCAACCCCCCCTTCAAAGGAGCGTCTTTTTGCGCTTCGATGTAACCAAAGCCGGTTTCAGGGTACGTCGGCTGGATACCGAAGGTGACCAACCAGCCTTCGGCAGCAAGGGCCATGGCTTTGGCGACGGCAGTGGAAAATGCTTGTTCGTCTTGAATCAGATGGTCTGCAGCCAACACCAGCATCTGGGCGTCTGAGCCATGGGTGGCCTCCAACTGAAGTGCAGCCGCAGCCACCGCAGCAGCCGTATTACGACCGAATGGTTCGAGGATAAAACCTTGAGCATGCTTCGCCGTATTGACTGCGCCGTACTCGTCTTCAGTCTTGAACAGGAGTTCACGGTTAGTCACCGTAAGAATCTCCACAACGCCTTCCAGGCGCGCAGCACGCAGGAAGGTTTTCTGGATCAGATTCTGCCCATCTGGCAGCTCCATGAACGGCTTTGGATGGGCCTCTCGAGAAACGGGCCACAACCGGCTACCCACTCCGCCAGACAAAATTACGGGAATCAGTTCCATGCTCTAAATCCTTAATCCCCTTTCTGGTAAATGCTTCCAGAAAGTGGGCTCAGTTATATTTCCGGTTGTTCATGCATCGTCATCGATGCAAATTTTTTGCTCACGCAACAGCCCAAGCGAAGCTCGGCCTTGATCCAACCCCATTAATTTCGGGCCAGGCAGCTCGATGACTGATCTGCCAGCGACTCGAATATTACAGCGTCCCCCCCATTTTTCGGAGGTGATATCGACATACGGAGGCCTACCAGAAAAGGTAATGAAAATCACAGGATCAGGGCATGCAATGCTGAGCTGAATCAGAAAATTCTGCCGGCCATTCTACAGCTAGTGCCGGGAATTAATAACTCATGCGGAAGACCGTAGACAAAAAATCGCTTGAAACCAAAATAGTGTTTCAGTCAGATGCCATCAAAATAACATCAAACAATAATATCGATCAAATATCAGCGACCAGACACATCCAGAAGCTTCTTCAGGTACTGGCCATAGCCTGTCTTGCCAAGCCGTGCGGCTTGAGCCGACAACTCCGTTGCTGATATCCATCCACTGTTGTAAGCAATCTCTTCGAGACAAGCCACCTTCAGACCTTGGCGCTTCTCAATGGTATGCACGAAATGACTGGCCTCAAGAAGAGAGTCATGAGTGCCGGTGTCCAGCCAGGCAAAGCCGCGCCCAAGAATTTCAACATTCAAGGCATTTTGTTCAAGATAAACGCGATTGACATCAGTGATTTCCAGCTCCCCGCGCTCTGACGGTTTGATACTTTTGGCGATCTCCACAACCTGATTGTCGTAAAAATACAAGCCGGTCACCACATAGTTGGATTTTGGTTTCTGCGGCTTTTCTTCAATGCTCAACGCCCTTCCGGCGGCATCGAACTCCACCACCCCGAAGCGCTCCGGGTCAGATACGTGATAGCCGAATACTGTCGCTCCCTGCTCTTTATCGGTAGCCGAACGCAGATTTTCAGAAAAGCTTTGTCCGTAAAAAATGTTGTCGCCCAGGATCAGGCAGCAAGGATCACTACCGATGAACTCTTCACCAATGATGAAGGCTTGTGCCAGACCATCCGGACTAGGTTGCTCGGCGTAGGTCAGGTTGATGCCATACAAGCTTCCATCACCGAGCAGCTTGCGAAAATTCGGCAGGTCTTCGGGCGTGGAGATGATCAGGATTTCACGCATCCCCGCGAGCATGAGTACCGACAAAGGATAAAAAATCATCGGTTTGTCGTAGATGGGAAGCATCTGTTTGGACACACCAAGGGTCAAAGGGTGCAGGCGTGTGCCGGAACCGCCAGCCAGGATTATGCCTTTGCGATTTGTCGTGGTCATTTATTCAGTACTTCCCTGAGCATTCGGGTTATGCCACTTTGCCAATCCGGCAAGTATAGAGAGAAATTGTCACGGAGCTTCTGTGTGTTCAAACGCGAGTTCAAAGGCCGGCGAGCAGGTGTCGGATAATCAGTCGTATCGATCGGATTAACCACCTTCACCGCCAGCAGCTCACCCTGGCTTCGAGCAAAGTTGATGACGTAGTCAGCATAGCCATGCCAAGAAACCTCGCCACTCGCAGCCAAGTGATAAATGCCCGTCAACTCGGAATTCAGCCTGACTTTTTGAAGAGCCAGCGCGGTGACGTCAGCGATCAGCTCGGCACCGGTGGGCGCACCGATCTGATCCGCGATCACGTTCAGGGCTTCGTGCTCCCTGGCCAGTCTCAACATAGTTTTCGCGAAATTATTGCCACGAGCGGCATAAACCCAGCTAGTGCGGAAAATCAGATGCTTACAGCCCGACGCAATAATCGCCTGCTCTCCGGCTAACTTACTGGCGCCATAGCGATTCACCGGCGCGACCAAATCTGCTTCCCGCCATGGCGTAGCACCCTGACCACTAAAGACATAGTCGGTCGAGTAGTGAATCAGCCAAGCATCCAGGGATGCGGCCTCTTCCGCCATAACCCGACTTGCCTGACCATTGACAAGATCGGCCAGATCGATCTCTGCCTCAGCCTTATCGACAGCGGTATAGGCTGCAGCATTGACAATAACATCAGGTTTAACCTTACGGATCGTTGAGCGCAGAGCATCGATATCTGACAAGTCGCCACACAAGCCATCGACGGTTTGGCGATCCAATGCGATCAATTCGCCAAGCGGTGCAAGGGAGCGCTGTAGTTCCCAGCCCACCTGGCCGTTTTTTCCCAGCAGGAGGATTTTCATACCTGGTTCGAGCGGTCTGCGTAGTTCTGGTCTATCCACTGCTGATAGCTACCGCTCTTCACATGCGCCACCCATTCGGTATTTTCGAGGTACCACTCGACGGTCTTGCGAATACCGGATTCAAAGGTCTCCTCCGGCTCCCAACCCAGTTCGCGCTGGATTTTGCTTGCATCGATCGCATAGCGAAGATCATGGCCTGGACGATCCTGAACATAGGTAATCAGACTGGCATGCGGTCGATAAGCCGAGTCTGGACGCAGTTCATCAAGCAGCGCACACAGCGTTTGCACCACCTCAATGTTCTGTTTTTCGTTATGGCCGCCGATGTTGTATGTCTCACCAACAACACCTTCGGTTACGACTTTGTACAATGCACGCGCATGGTCTTCGACATAGAGCCAATCACGAACCTGATTACCTTTGCCATAAACTGGCAATGGCTTGCCTTCCAATGCATTGAGAATGATCAACGGGATCAGTTTCTCAGGGAAATGGCACGGACCGTAGTTGTTGGAGCAGTTGGTAACCAGCGTTGGTAGACCGTAAGTACGAGCCCATGCTCGAACAAGGTGATCGGAACTGGCTTTGCTTGCCGAGTACGGGGAGCTCGGCTGATAAGGCGTTGTTTCGGTAAAAAGATCTTCCGGACCTTCAAGATCTCCGTACACCTCATCGGTCGAGATGTGGTGAAAACGGAAGCTGGCTTTACGCGAATCATCCAGCGCCGCCCAGTAGTGGCGTGCAGCCTCCAACAAGGTATAGGTGCCAACGATGTTGGTCTGGATGAACTCAGACGGGCCGGAGATCGAGCGATCTACGTGGGACTCTGCCGCCAGGTGCATGATGGCATCAGGTTGATGCTCATGCAGGATGCGGTCGATATGACCGCGATGGCATATATCGACATGTTCGAAAACATAGCGCGGGTTCTGGCTAACCTCGGCCAATGATTCAAGGTTACCGGCATAAGTAAGCTTATCGACATTAACAACAGAGTCAGCAGTGCGGGAGATGATATGACGAATAACTGCCGAACCAATAAACCCTGCACCACCGGTAATTAGAATTTTCACTCGATATCACACCCTTGAGCTGCTGACAGGGCTGGGAATCGAGCACTGTCTAATCCATGAATGCAAAAATCTGTCAGACCCAATCATTTCGATATGTGAACGCGCCACAATCGAATAACGGCCGCATTTTACAGCTTAATGAATGTTTTACTAATGGATATAGACATCCGTGGCGCTAATTCAGCGACCGTCACGCACCCACCATATTCAGACAAGCCGCTTGCGCGAAGCTCTGAACGTTCGCCCCATAAACCAGCTTAGCAGCGGCCCGATCACCATACCGATCAGCAATGCGATGACCATCACGAGAGCGACTGGCATTTGCGGCCCGGCCCAGCCGAGAAACAATAGGGAAACTGACTGCTGGTTTTCGAGCACGAAGGCCAGGATCGCCAGCACCAGCAACAGTATGAAGATACCAAGAAGCACTCGTTTTAAATTACGCATGAGCGGCTCCTTGATGAGCGGCGACAGTCAAAGGACTTCCTCTTCATCCTCGTTTACACGATCACGCAATTCTTTTCCCGGCTTGAAATGCGGAACGAACTTGCCGTCGAGGCTGACGGACTGACCGGTTTTTGGATTGCGACCTACACGCGGCGCACGGTAGTGCAGGGAGAAACTGCCAAAACCACGGATCTCGATACGATCCCCCGTGGCCAGACATTGGGACATTTGCTCAAGCATGGTCTTGATAGCCAGCTCCACATCTTTTGATGAGAGCAGCCCTTGATGGGTGACAATTCGTTCGATCAACTCCGACTTCGTCATATTTTTCCCTTCTTTTTCAAGCAGCTAGATCAGCGCTTCAAAGGTTTTAGCACGCCCGGATGATTTTGAACAGTCCGAGTTTTAACATCCCCCTACCCACCACAAAATGCCCGATTTCAGGGCATTGCTACACTTACTCGCCGCCGCACGCTCATCTACAGATGACCAGCATGGTGCGAGTCAGATAACCCGCAGGGTTGAAGCCAAAGGGAAACTCATCTTCTTCCTTGACATCATCGGACCTGGCCACAACCTTATAGCCTGCCGCCTTGCACTCCTTGGCCGCTCGCTTATGACACTTGTCCCACCCCGAGCCCAGCCCCGAACAATCAATCTCAATACCACTGACCCCACGCACAGCGTGAGTCTTGGCGTTAGTCGTACAACCCGCCAATGTCAGAATTGCTATTGCGACAATGAGCTTGTTCATTCACTTCCTTATGCCAGGCACTCTGCCCGACTGTCGTTCGACTCAGTCTAAAGACTAGCTGCAAATAAACGATTGATCCGATTAAAGAAAGAGACAGCTATTGGTTACGCTGGGTTCCCCCCACCCACACTGCCATCACTCCTGGTAAATTCCAGACACAAAAAAGGGCGACCGAAGTCGCCCTTTTTTTACAGAAAGTCAGAACTTAGTTCTGTTTTTCCGCTTGTGCAGCACGCAGCAGGTCACCCAGAGTGGTGGCTACTGGAGCATCCGTAGCTACTGGCTTGTCGCGCAGGCTCTGGATAGCTTCTTTCTCGTCTTCAACGTCTTTCGACTTGATCGAGAGCTGGATTACGCGGCTCTTACGATCAACGCTGATGATCTTGGCTTCTACTTCTTCGCCTTCTTTCAGAACGTTGCGCGCGTCTTCAACGCGGTCACGGCTGATTTCGGAGGCTTTCAGAGTCGCTTCGATATCGTCGGCCAGAGTGATGATGGCGCCTTTGGCGTCAACTTCTTTCACGATGCCCTTAACGATTGCGCCTTTGTCGTTCTCTTGAACGTACTCGGAGAACGGATCGCTTTCCAGCTGCTTGATACCCAGGGAGATGCGCTCGCGCTCTGGGTCAACCGACAGGATAACGGTGTCCAGCTCGTCGCCTTTCTTGAAGCGGCGTACGGCTTCTTCGCCCACTTCGTTCCAGGAGATGTCGGACAGGTGAACCAGGCCGTCGATGCCGCCGTCCAGACCAATGAAGATACCGAAATCGGTGATCGACTTGATGGTGCCGGAGATTTTATCGCCCTTGTTGAACTGGCCAGAGAAATCTTCCCATGGGTTAGATTTGCACTGCTTGATGCCCAGGGAGATACGACGACGCTCTTCGTCGATGTCCAGAACCATAACTTCCACTTCGTCGCCGACTTGTACGACTTTCGAAGGGTGGATGTTCTTGTTGGTCCAGTCCATTTCGGAAACGTGTACCAGACCTTCAACGCCTTCTTCCAGCTCAGCGAAGCAGCCGTAGTCGGTCAGGTTGGTTACACGAGCGGTGACGCGAGTGCTTTCTGGGTAACGGGCTTTGATAGCAACCCATGGATCTTCGCCCAGTTGCTTGAGGCCCAGGGAAACACGATTGCGCTCGCGATCGTATTTCAGAACCTTGACATCGATCTCGTCGCCAACGTTGACGATTTCGGAAGGATGCTTGATACGCTTCCAAGCCATGTCGGTAATGTGCAGCAGGCCATCGACGCCACCCAGATCGACGAATGCGCCGTAATCGGTGAGGTTCTTGACGATACCTTTGACTTGCTGGCCTTCCTGCAGGGATTCCAGCAGAGCTTCACGCTCGGCGGAGTTCTCGGCTTCGAGGACGCTGCGACGGGAAACGACAACGTTGTTGCGCTTCTGGTCCAGCTTGATGACCTTGAATTCCAGCTCTTTGCCTTCCAGGTGCGTGGTGTCGCGCACTGGACGGACGTCAACCAGAGAACCTGGCAGGAACGCACGGATGCCGTTAACGTCGACTGTGAAGCCGCCTTTAACCTTACCGTTGATAACGCCCTTGACCACTTCTTCGGCTGCGAAGGCTGCTTCCAGAACAATCCAGCATTCAGCGCGCTTGGCTTTTTCACGGGACAGCTTGGTTTCACCAAAGCCGTCTTCAACCGAGTCCAGAGCAACGTGAACTTCGTCACCGACGTTGATGTTCAGTTCGCCAGCGTCGTTGTAGAACTGCTCAAGCGGGATGAGTGCTTCAGACTTCAGGCCAGCGTGAACGGTTACCCAGCGAGCTTGGTAATCGATATCAACGATAACACCGGTGATGATGGAGCCTGCCTGAAGGTTCAGGGTTTTTAGGCTTTCTTCAAAGAGTTCCGCAAAGCTTTCGCTCATTTTAATTCCTGTTGATGAGGGCGAAGAATACGCCCATCTCCACACCCCAGACGATGTGGGTTAGTTTCATTTAAAAGAAGCGCCGCAGGACTATGACTGGTCCCCCGCGGCCTTCTTGGTCACCCGGCGATATCGCGAATGGCGATCTCGCTCATGATGCGTTCCAGCACCTGATCGATGGACAATTCCGTGGAATCCAGCTGAATGGCGTCAGCCGCCGGCTTGAGCGGGGCTACCGCTCGCTGGGTGTCACGCTCATCGCGTGCACGTATCTCATCTAGCAGACTCGACAGACTAACACCATCGACTTTGCCCTTCAACTGCAAGTATCGACGGCGCGCACGCTCCTCGGCACTGGCGGTCAGGAAAATCTTCAGCGGTGCATCCGGAAATACCACCGTACCCATGTCTCGACCGTCGGCCACCAGACCCGGCGCTTCCAGGAATGCGCGCTGGCGCTGCAACAATGCTTCGCGAACCGCGGGCAATGCAGCCACCTGGGAGGCACCGGACCCGACACTCTCCGTACGGATCACATCGCTGACTTCGTCACCTTCCAGAATGATGCGCTGCAACTGACCGTCGGTCGCCGCAATGAATTGCACATCCAGATGAGCGGCGAGTTTTTTCAGCAATTCTTCATTGGTCAGGTCAACGCCGTGGTTATGCGCAGCGAAGGCCAGCAAACGGTACAGCGCACCGGAATCCAGCAGATTCCAGCCAAGGCGTTTGGCCAGTATCCCGGCGACGGTGCCTTTTCCGGAGCCGCTAGGCCCATCAATGGTGATGACCGGTGCAATGCTGTTCACGACTGGGCCTCTTGGGCAACGCGGATGCCGACCTGTGCGCACAGCGCGAGGAAGTTGGGGAACGACGTCGCGACGTTGGCGCAATCATGGATGCGGATGGGCGCACTGGCACGCAGCGAGGCAACACTGAAGGCCATGGCAATCCGGTGATCGCCGTGACCGTGCACTTCGGCGCCGCCGATCTGGCCGCCATCGATGATGATGCCGTCCGGGGTCGGTTCGCACTTGACGCCCAGCGCCAGCAAGCCATCGGCCATGACCTGAATGCGGTCCGACTCCTTCACCCGCAGCTCTTCGGCACCACGAAGCACGGTGCGCCCTTCGGCACAGGCAGCAGCCACGAACAGCACCGGGAACTCGTCGATCGCCAATGGAACCAGCGCTTCCGGAATCTCGATACCTTTGAGTTTAGCTGCACGTACGCGCAGGTCCGCTACCGGCTCGCCACCCACCTCACGCTGGTTTTCCAGGGTGATGTCAGCACCCATCAGACGCAGGATATCGATCACGCCGGTACGGGTCGGGTTGATACCGACATGCTCGAGCACCAGCTCGGAACCTTCGGCGATCGAAGCCGCTACCAGGAAAAACGCCGACGAGGAGATATCACCGGGTACTTCGATGTGGGTGGCGGTCAGCTTGTTTCCGGACTCCACCGATGCAGTCGCGCCATTGACGGTAACCGGATAGCCGAAACCACGCAGCATGCGCTCGGTGTGGTCACGGGTCGGCGCAGGCTCGGTAACGGTGGTCTTGCCTTCCGCGTACAGACCCGCCAGCAGCAGACAGGACTTCACCTGAGCACTGGCCATCGGCATGGTGTAAGTCAGGCCTTTGAGCTTGTGACCACCACGAATGGTCATCGGTGGGCGACCTTCAGCGGCGGTCTCGATCACGGCGCCCATTTCACGCAGCGGATTGGCCACGCGATTCATCGGACGCTTGGACAGCGAGGCATCGCCGGTCAGGGTGCTGTCGAAATCTTGCGCAGCCAGCAGGCCGGACAGCAGGCGCATCGAAGTACCGGAGTTACCCAGATAGATCGGGCCAGGCGCCGGCTTCAGGCCATGCAGGCCGACGCCGTGAATGGTCACGCGGCCGTGATGCGGCCCCTCGATCACGACACCCATGTCACGGAAAGCCTGAAGGGTTGCCAGGGCGTCTTCGCCCTCGAGGAAACCTTCCACTTCGGTCACGCCTTCGGCCAGGGAGCCCAGCATGATCGAACGGTGGGAAATCGATTTGTCACCTGGTACGCGAATCCGACCGGAAAGGCGGCCACCAGGTTGAGCCAGGAAAATCAGATCGTTGGAATTCATAGCGTCCACATAGGCCCGACGGGCCAGGATTTTACTGAAATGCTCGCGGGCAACCCGGGCGCGAGTGAAAACGCCCAACAATTGGTGCCCATCCCCTGCATCGACCGCGTCGCGCAAGGCGTCGAGGTCGCTGCGAAATGTATCGAGTGTGCGCAGGACAGCTTCGCGGTTGGCGAGGAAGATGTCATGCCACATGACCGGGTCGCTCCCGGCGATTCTTGTGAAATCGCGGAAACCGCCCGCAGCGTAGCGGAAGATCTCAAGATTTTCATTGCGCTTGGCCAACGAGTCGACCAAACCGAATGCCAGCAAATGCGGCAGATGACTGGTCGCCGCCAACACTTCGTCGTGGCGCTCGACCTGCATGTGCTCGACATCGGCACCCAATTCCCGCCACAAACGGTCGACCACCGCCAACGCTGCCGGATCGGTCTGATCCAGCGGCGTCAGAATCACCTTGTGGCGTCGAAACAGCTCGGCATTGGAGGCTTCCACCCCGCTCTGCTCAGAACCGGCTATCGGGTGCCCCGGAACGAAACGCGGCGGCATACCGCCAAATGCTTCGGTCGCAGCTCGCACCACATTGCCCTTGGCGCTGCCGACGTCGGTCAGGATCGCCGACCCCAGATCCATGCCAGCCAGTCGGGCGAGCAGTTTTTCCATGGCGAGGATCGGCACCGCCAACTGGATAACGTCTGCGCCCTGGCAGGCCAGTGCCAGGTCATCTTCGCAACGATCCACCACACCCAATTCAACCGCCAGCTTGCGCGATTGCGGATCGAGATCGACACCGACCACTTCGCGGCACAGGCCGCTTTCACGCAAGCCCTTGGCAAACGAACCGCCGATCAACCCCAGACCGACCACCACCAGGCGCCCGATCATAGGTTCAGCAGATTGCAGTGCAGTGACATCAACCACGAGCCAGGACCTTGGCCAGAGCTTCGAGGAAGCGGCTGTTTTCAGCCGGCAGACCGATGGTGATGCGCAAGTGATTCGGCATGCCGTAGTTAGCCACCGGACGCACGATCACACCTTCACGCAGCAACCCCTGGAAAACCGGGGCCGCCACTCGACCGAGATCGACACAAATGAAATTGCCCTTAGAGGGAATCCAGCTCAGCCCCAGATCGCGGAAGCCCGCTTGCAGCTGCTGCATGCCGGCCTCATTGAGTCGACGACTTTCGGCCAGGTACTCGGCGTCTTGCAGGGCGGCGCAAGCGGCAGCCAGGGCCAGGCTGTTGACGTTGAACGGCTGGCGCACACGATTCAGTACATCGGCGACCACCGCGGTGGACAAGCCATAGCCGACGCGCAGCGCCGCCAGGCCATAGGCCTTGGAGAAAGTCCGCGAAACGAGCAGGTTCGGGTAAGCCGCCAGGAAATCCAGACCGTCCGGCAGATCGCTGCCTTCGGCGTACTCGATGTAGGCCTCGTCCAGCACGACCAGCACGTGTTCCGGCACGTCCTGCAGGAATTCGTCCAGCGCCTCGGTATCGAACCAGGTCCCGGTCGGGTTGTTCGGGTTGGCGATGAACACCACGCGGGTATTGGCGTCGATCGCAGCCAACATGGCCGGCAGATCATGCCCCCAGTCTTTGGCCGGAATCACTTTGGCCTGGGCGCCGACAGCCTGGGTCACGATCGGATAGACCGCAAACGCGTGCTCGCTGAACACCGCATTCAGGCCCGGCGCCAGGTAAGCGCGCGCGACCAGCTCCAGAATGTCATTGGAGCCGTTGCCCAGGGTCACTTGACTCAGCTCGACTCGGCACTGCTCGGCCAGCAGGGTCTTGAGTGCGAAACCGTTGCCGTCCGGGTAGCGGGTCAGCTCTGCGAGCGCATCGTGGATGGCCGCCAGCGCCTTGGGGCTGGCGCCCAGCGGGTTTTCGTTGCTTGCCAGTTTGACGATGCTGGCCGGATCGAGGTCCAGCTCGCGCGCCAGTTCGTCCACGGGCTTGCCCGGAACGTAAGGCGAAAGTTGTTGCACGCCCGGCTGCGCCAGAGCTAGGAAATCACCACTCATTTGCTACCGCCCTTAGAGAACTGCTTTCGGGTAGGAACCCAGCACTTTGAGTGCCACTGCTTCCTGACTGATCTTTTCCAGCACACCCTTGATCAGCGGATCACGGTGGTGGCCGACGAAGTCGATGAAGAACACGTAGGTCCATTTGCCACTGCGCGACGGACGGGTCTCGATTCGCGTCAGGTCGATGCCATTGTCGTGGAATGGCACCAGCAACTCGTGAAGTGCGCCGGGCTTGTTGCTCATGGAGACAATGATCGAGGTCTTGTCGTCGCCAGTCGGCGGCACTTCCTGGTTGCCGATCATGAGGAACCGCGTGGAGTTATCCGGACGGTCTTCGATTTTCTCGGCCAGTCGGGTCAGCCCATACAGGCCAGCCGCCATATCGCCGGCAATCGCCGCCGAGTTCCACTCGCCCTTGACCCGCTTGGCCGCCTCGGCGTTGCTGGACACCGCCACGCGCTCGACATTCGGGTAATGGGCGTCCAGCCACTTGCGACACTGGGCCAGGGACTGAGCGTGGGAGTAGATGCGACTGATGCTGTCGGTCTTGGTGTTCTCACCGACCAACAGGTGATGGTGGATGCGCAGCTCGACTTCGCCGCAGATCACCATGTCGTGTTCAAGGAAGCTGTCCAGCGTGTGGTTGACCGCGCCTTCGGTGGAGTTCTCCACCGGGACCACGCCAAAGTTCACCGCACCGGCCGCCACTTCCCGGAACACTTCATCGATCGCCGCCATCGGCTTGCTGATCACGGCATGACCGAAGTGCTTCATGGCCGCAGCCTGGGTGAAGGTACCTTCAGGGCCGAGGTAAGCCACTTTCAGTGGCTGCTCGAGCGCCAGGCAGGAAGACATGATTTCGCGGAACAACCGCGCCATCTCTTCGTTACCCAGCGGCCCCTGGTTACGCTCCATGACACGCTTGAGCACCTGAGCTTCGCGCTCAGGACGATAGAACACCGGCACTTCGCCTTCGGCCAGCGAGGCCATCTTTACTCGCGCGACTTCCTGGGCGCAGCGCGCACGCTCACTGATCAACTCCAGGACCTTTTCGTCCAGGGCATCAATGCGCAGGCGCAGTGCCTTGAGTTCTTGCTCAGACATTAGCCGTGTTCCTTCTCGAACTCTGCCATGTACGAAACCAGCGCATTGATCGCGTTGATGTCGACGGCGTTATAGATGGAGGCGCGCATGCCGCCCACGGAGCGGTGCCCCTTGAGGTTCAACAGGCCACGCTCGTCGGCGCCGGCCAGGAACGGCTTGTCGAGACGGTCGTCCGCCAGGCGGAACGGCACGTTCATCCAGGAACGGTCCGACTTGTTGATCGGGTTGCTGTACAGGCCGCTGGCATCGATGAACGCGTACAGCGTGCGCTGCTTCACTTCGTTGAGCTTGCCGATGGCTTCGACACCGCCCTGCTCTTTCAGCCACTCGAACACCAGGCCGGACAGGTACCAGGCCAGGGTTGGCGGGGTGTTGTACATCGAACCGTTATCGGCCGCGACCTTGTAGTCGAGCATGGTCGGGCACAGGGAACGGGCGCGACCCAGCAGGTCTTCGCGAACGATGTTCACCACGATGCCGCTCGGGCCGATGTTTTTCTGGGCACCGGCGTAGATCATGCCGAAGCGCGAGACGTCGATCGGACGGGAAAGAATGTCCGAGGACATGTCGGCCACCAGCGGAACATCACCGGTTTGCGGAACCCACTGGAACTCCAGGCCACCAATGGTTTCGTTCGGCGCGTAGTGAACGTAGGCCGCGTCTTTCGACAGCTTCCACTCGTTCTGCCCGGGAATGGCGAAATAGTCGTAAGGCTTGGCGGTAGCGGCAACATTGACGTGGCCGTAGCGCGAAGCTTCTTCGATGGCTTTCTGCGACCAGATACCGGTATCGATATAGTCGGCAGAGCCGCTTTCCGGCAACAGGTTCAGAGGAATCTGAGCAAATTGCTGGCTGGCGCCACCTTGCAGAAACAGCACTTTATAGTTCGAGGGGATATCCAGCAGATCACGCAGATCCTGCTCGGCCTTGGTGGCAATGGACACGAATTCATCACTGCGATGACTCATCTCCATGACCGACAGGCCCTTGCCGTGCCAATCGAGAAGTTCACCCTGGGCGCGCTGCAGGACAGCTTCGGGAAGCGCCGCAGGACCGGCACAGAAGTTATAGGCTCTCTTGCTCACATCCAATCTCGCTCTGATTTGGTGGTATCACGCAATAAATCACATTGTCAGCCGACACCGGGTCCCTGCTGAAACAGATGTGTGGGAGCGAGCCTGCTCGCGATTGCATCACCGCGATACTTCAGACTTACCGTGGCGCCTGCATCGCGAGCAGGCTCGCTCCCACAAGGGATCTCCAGAGGTGTCGATATTTCATTACGGACAAACAACAAGGGGGCGAATTTTCATCCGCCCCCTGCTTACCTGCTTACTCTTGAGGTTCTTCGTCAGCGGCGGCGTCGAGTTGCTGGTCCTCGACAACGTCGTCGATCACGACCTCACCGTCGAACTCCGCACCCTCTTCACCTTCCAGCTCTTCACCCTCGACCTCCGACGGCTCCTGAACCCGCTCCAGACCAACCAGGGTTTCATCCTTGGCCAGTTTGATCAGGGTTACGCCCTGGGTGTTACGACCCAGGCTGGAGACTTCGTCGACACGGGTACGTACCAGGGTGCCCTGGTCGGAAATCAGCATGATCTCCTCGCCATCGAGCACCTGAACCGCACCGACCAGACGACCGTTACGCTCGTTGCTGACCATGGCGATAACGCCCTGGCCGCCACGTTTGTACTCAGGGAACTCGGTGATCGCCGTACGCTTGCCGAAGCCACGCTCGGAAGCGGTGAGGATCTGGCTGCCTTCTTCCGGGATCAGCATGGAAATCAGCTTCTGGCCTTCCGGCAGGCGCATGCCGCGCACACCGCGGGCGGTACGGCCCATGGCGCGAACGTCGGATTCCTTGAAGCGAGTCACCTTGCCACCATCGGAGAACAGCATGACTTCACGTTCGCCATCGGTAATGGCGGCGGAAATCAGTACGTCGCCTTCGTCCAGCTCCAGCGCGATCAAACCGACGCTGCGTTGACGGCTGAAGGATTCCAGCGGGGTCTTCTTCACGGTGCCGTTGGCGGTGGCCATGAAGATGTAGTGACCTTCGGTGTAGTCCTCGACCGGCAGCATGGTGGTGATGTATTCACCGTCATCCAGCGGCAGCAGGTTGACCAGCGGACGACCACGGGCAGCACGGGACGCCTCGGGGATTTCGTAAGTCTTGAGCCAGTACACCTTGCCCTTGCTGGAGAACAGCAACAGCGTGGTGTGACTGTTGGCAACCAGCAGGTGAGCGATGTAGTCCTCATCCTTGACGCCGGTCGCCGACTTGCCTTTACCGCCACGACGCTGGGCCTGATACGCAGCCAGCGGCTGGGTCTTGGCATAGCCACCGTGGGAAATGGTCACGACGCGCTCTTCTTCCGGGATCATGTCACCCAGGGTCAGGTCGAGACGGGCATCGAGGATCTCGGTGCGACGCACATCGCCGTATTCGGCGCGGATCACTTCCAGCTCTTCGCGGATCACTTCCATCAGGCGCGTGGCGCTGTTGAGAATGCGGATCAGCTCGCCGATCTGGTTGAGGATTTCTTGATACTCGGCCAGCAGCTTTTCGTGTTCCAGACCGGTCAGACGGTGCAGACGCAGTTCCAGAATGGCTTGCGCCTGTTCTGGCGACAGGAAGTACTTGCCGTCGCGCAGACCGTATTGCGGATCGAGGTTTTCCGGACGGCACGAATCGGCACCGGCACGCTCGACCATCGCGACCACCGCGGAGGATTCCCAAGGGGTGCTGACCAGCGCTTCCTTGGCTTCCGACGGAGTTGGCGAGGCCTTGATCAGGGCGATGACCGGGTCGATGTTCGACAGGGCGACCGCTTGACCTTCAAGGATGTGACCGCGCTCGCGCGCCTTGCGCAGTTCGAACACGGTACGGCGGGTGACCACTTCGCGACGGTGACGGACGAAGGCTTCCAGCAGGTCCTTGAGGTTCAGGATCCGTGGGCGACCGTCGATCAGCGCGACGATGTTGATGCCGAACACCGCTTGCAGCTGGGTCTGGGCGTAGAGGTTGTTGAGAATCACCTCCGGCACTTCGCCGCGACGCAACTCGATCACGACGCGCATACCGTCCTTGTCGGACTCGTCGCGCAGCTCGGTGATGCCTTCGAGTTTCTTCTCTTTTACCAGCTCGGCGATCTTCTCGATCAGGCGGGCCTTGTTCAGCTGGTATGGGAGTTCGGTGATGACGATCTGCTGACGGCCACCGACCTTGTCGATGTCTTCGATGATCGAGCGGGCGCGCATGTAAATGCGGCCGCGACCGGTGCGGTAGGCTTCGATGATGCCGGCGCGACCGTTGATGATCGCCGCCGTCGGGAAGTCCGGACCGGGAATGTATTGCATCAGCTCATCGACGGTCAGCTCAGGGTTGTCGATGAGGGCCAGGCAACCGTCGATGACTTCACCGAGGTTGTGCGGCGGAATGTTGGTCGCCATGCCCACGGCGATACCGCTGGAGCCGTTGACCAACAGGTTGGGAATACGGGTCGGCATGACCGCCGGGATCATTTCGGTGCCGTCGTAGTTCGGCACCCAGTCCACGGTTTCTTTGTGCAGGTCGGCCAGCAGCTCGTGCGCCAGCTTGGTCATGCGCACTTCGGTGTATCGCATGGCCGCGGCGTTGTCGCCGTCCACCGAACCGAAGTTGCCCTGGCCGTCTACCAGCAGGTAGCGCAGGGAGAATGGCTGCGCCATCCGAACGATGGTGTCGTACACCGCGGTATCACCGTGCGGGTGATACTTACCGATCACGTCACCGACAACACGGGCAGATTTCTTGTACGGCTTGTTGAAGTCGTTGCCCAGCTCGCTCATCGCGAACAGCACGCGCCGGTGCACGGGCTTCAAGCCATCGCGCGCATCCGGCAGTGCCCGCCCGACAATTACGCTCATCGCGTAGTCGAGGTAGGACTGCTTCAGCTCGTCTTCGATATTGACCGGGAGGATTTCTTTGGCCAGTTCGCCCATGAGAAGCCTGATTCCTTTTTCTGGTGAAACTTCGTCACATCCATATGGGACGAACGAAGCTCGCCGCTGCAGGCTCATTGCCATGCACCGACTTACGACAAATCAACGAGTTATGCCATGGATCTGCGCAGTAAAGGTCGCCCCTTGGGGCAACCCTGGAAACCGCCGGATGTTATCACAAGAGCCGCCACGCACCTATCCCCCTGATGCGCATGGAGCATAGTTAGTTGACCGGTGACAGGCTTGAAGGGGATCAGAGAAGCTTAGAGCTGTGTTGAATGGAGAATTTGTGGCTGATTCAAGTTGATTTGTTGGCTTTGAGGGCCCAATCGCGGGCAAGCCCGCCCCCACAGAGTTTTGCTGCGCTCACAAAACCTGTGGGAGCGGGCTTGCCCGCAATAGCGATCGATCAGGCGCCAGAGACCGTCAATGCAGACGCTTACGGCACATCAACTGCGTCATTTTCGCCGTATCCGGACGCTCGACGATGCCTTTTTCGGTGACGATGGCGTCGATCAAATCAGCCGGCGTGACATCGAACACCGGATTGAACGCATCGACATCCGCCCCGACCCGTTTGCCACCGACTTCCAGCAACTCGCGACCATCGCGCTCTTCAATCGGAATGTCGTCGCCACTGGCCAGGCTCATGTCGATGGTCGAACTCGGCGCCACCACCATGAACCGAACACCGTGGTGCATGGCGTTGACCGCCAGCTGATAGGTGCCGATCTTGTTCGCCACGTCGCCATTGGCGGTGATCCGGTCCGCGCCGACGATCACCCAGGTAATGCCCTTGGTTTTCATGATGTGCGCAGCAGCGGAATCGGCATTGAGGGTGACGGGAATGCCTTCGTTGGCCAGCTCCCACGCCGTCAATCGCGAACCCTGCAACCATGGGCGGGTTTCATCGGCGTAAACGCGCTCGACCATGCCTTCAATGAACGCCCCCCGAATCACACCCAGCGCGGTACCGAAGCCGCCGGTGGCCAGCGCGCCGGTATTGCAATGGGTCAGGATGGCCTGAGCGTTGCCCTGATGCTTGCGGATCAGGTCCACACCCAGTTGCGCCATGGTGAGGTTGGCTTCGCGATCACTTTCGTGGATTGCGATGGCCTCGGCCTCCAGGACAGAGAGCGGATCGGCATGATTCTTCAGCCGATCGAGCCGTTCCTGCATGCGACCCAGCGCCCAGAACAGATTGACAGCGGTCGGCCGGGAATCGGCGAGCAGAGCAAAATCCTCCGCCAGCGCCGCCTGCCAGTCCCCGCCTTCGGCAAACCGCGCGCGAGCCGCCAGCACAACGCCATAAGCGGCACTGATACCGATCGCCGGCGCACCGCGCACCACCATCGAGCGAATGGCCTCGGCCACGCCAGCCGCGCTGGTGTAGGCGATCCAGGTCTCCTCGAACGGCAAAATACGCTGATCCAGCAGATACAGGGCGCCATCACGCCAATCGATGGCCTTCACTTTCTCCGCAGCCAACAGTCGATCGCGCATCCCTCACCCCGCACTCATGAACAAAAGCCGCCGATTATAGCGATCCCCCCGCGAAGACGCTCGGGTATACTTCGCCATCCTTTACAAAAGCACTGGAACCGACCCTCGATGCCGAACACTGCCGCTGCGCTCGACCTGTTATTACTGCCGACCTGGCTGGTACCCGTCGAACCCGCTGGCGTTGTCCTCAAGGACCATGCCCTGGGCATCCGCGACGGACGCATCGTCTTCATCGGCCCACGTTCCGCCGCCCTGAAGCTTAATGCAAGCGAAGTGCGAGATCTGCCGGACATCTTGCTCAGTCCCGGCCTGATCAATGCTCACGGACATGCGGCGATGACCCTGTTCCGCGGCCTGGCCGATGACCTGCCGCTCATGACCTGGCTGGAAAACCACATCTGGCCGGCCGAAGCCAAATGGGTCGACGAGGATTTTGTCCGCGATGGCACGGACCTGGCTATCGCCGAGCAGATCAAAGGTGGCATCACTTGCTTCTCTGACATGTATTTCTTCCCGAAGGTTGCCACCGAGCGCGTGCACAAGAGCGGCATTCGCGCACAGATCGCGATCCCGATCCTCGATTTCCCCATTCCCGGCGCCAGCACGGCGGACGAAGCCATTCGTCAGGGCATCGAGTTGTTCGGCGACCTCAAGCACCATGACCGCATCAAAGTCACCTTCGGCCCCCATGCCCCTTATACCGTGGGCGACGAAAACCTGGAAAAAATCCGCGTGATCGCCGAAGAACTCGACGCCTCGATCCACATGCACGTGCATGAAACCGCGTTCGAGGTGCAGCAGTCGATCGAGCAGCGCGGCGAACGTCCGCTGGCTCGCCTCGCGCGACTGGGCCTGCTCGGGCCGCGCTTCCAGGCCGTTCACATGACCCAGATCAGCGAAGAAGACCTGGCGCTGCTGGTAGAAAGCAACACCAGCGTGATTCATTGCCCGGAGTCGAACCTGAAGCTGGCCAGCGGTTTCTGCCCGGTGGAACGCCTCTGGCAGGCTGGCGTGAATGTCGCGGTCGGCACCGATGGCTCGGCCAGCAATAACGACCTGGACCTGCTCGGTGAAACCCGCACCGCCGCCCTGCTCGCCAAGGCGGTCGCCGGCTCGGCCACCGCGCTGGATGCCCATCGCGCCCTGCGCATGGCCACGCTCAACGGTGCACGTGCCCTGGGGATCGAAGCCGAGGTCGGCTCCCTGGAACTGGGCAAGGCCGCTGACATGGTGGCATTCGACCTCTCCGGGCTGGCCCAACAACCGGTCTACGACCCTGTTTCGCAGCTTATCTATGCCACGGGCCGGGACAGCGTGAAACACCTTTGGGTCGCCGGCCAGCAACTGCTGGACGACCGGCGCCTGACCCGCCTGGATGAACAACAGTTGATCGCCATCGCCAAGGCCTGGGGCCAGCGCATCAGCGGTCGCTACGAATCGTAAGCCCCCCGGACCGAAAACCGGGGCAACAGGATTTTTCAAGTTTTAGAGGACTTAAACCATGAGCAACGTCGACTACGCCGAAATCGCCAAATTCGAAGCCCTGGCGCACCGCTGGTGGGATCGTGAAAGCGAATTCAAACCACTGCACGACATCAACCCGCTGCGAGTCAACTGGATTGACGAACGCGTCAACCTGGCCGGCAAGAAAGTCCTCGACGTCGGCTGCGGCGGCGGCATTCTCAGCGAAGCCATGGCCCAGCGCGGCGCTACGGTGACGGGCATCGACATGGGCGAAGCGCCACTGGCGGTCGCGCAGTTGCATCAACTGGAGTCCGGCGTGAACGTCGAATACCGGCAAATCACCGCCGAAGCCCTGGCCGAGGAAATGCCGGAGCAATTCGACGTCGTCACCTGCCTGGAGATGCTCGAACACGTGCCGGACCCCTCCTCGGTCATCCGTGCCTGCTTCCGCATGGTCAAACCCGGCGGCCAGGTGTTCTTCTCCACCATCAACCGCAACCCGAAGGCCTACCTGTTCGCCATTGTCGGCGCCGAATACATCATGAAGCTGCTGCCGCGCGGCACCCACGACTTCAAGAAATTCATTCGGCCTTCCGAGCTTGGCGCCTGGAGCCGCATGGCTGGCCTGACGGTCAAGGATATTATCGGCCTGACCTACAACCCGCTGACCAAGCACTACAAACTGGCAGCCGATGTTGACGTCAACTACATGATCCAGACCCTGCGCGAGGAGTAAGCCGATGCGTATCAGAGCAGTTCTATTCGACATGGACGGCACCCTGCTCGACACCGCGCCGGACTTCATTGCGATCTGTCAGGCGATGCGTGCCGATCGCGGCTTGCCGCCGATCAACGACAAACATATTCGCGATGAGATTTCCGGTGGTGCCAAGGCGATGGTCGCCGTGACCTTCTCCATGGACCCTGAGTCCCCAGGCTTCGAAGAGCTGCGCCTGGAATTCCTTGAGCGCTACCTCGTGGGTTGTGCCGTACACAGCAAACTATTCGACGGCATGGGCGAACTGCTGGCCGACATCGAGAGCGCCAACCTGATCTGGGGCGTGGTCACCAACAAGCCACTGCGTTTCGCCGAACCGATCATGCAGCAGCTCGGGCTGGCCGAGCGTTCGGCCCTGCTGATCTGTCCGGACCACGTGAAGAACAGCAAACCGGACCCCGAGCCACTGATCCTCGCCTGCAAGATGCTTGACCTCCACCCGGCCAGCGTCTTGTTCGTCGGCGATGATTTGCGCGATATCGAATCGGGCCGCGATGCGGGCACCAGGACGGCAGCGGTGACGTTCGGCTACATCCACCCGGACGACAACCCGCGGCACTGGGGCGCGGACGTGGTGGTCGATCATCCGCTGGAATTGCGCAAGGTGCTCGATAGCGCCCTTTGCAGCTGCTGACCAAAGACGCCTTGGTGGCAAGGGAGCCCGCTCCCTCGCCACAGGTTCGGTCTCCGCTTCTTGTTGAATTTGCTGTGAGGTTTTTATGTTCGATTATTCCGCTCGCCCTGATTTGCTCAAGGACCGGGTCATCCTGGTCACCGGTGCCGGTCGTGGCATAGGCGCCGCCGCCGCGAAAACCTATGCGGCCCATGGCGCTACCGTACTGTTGCTGGGCAAGACCGAAGCCAATCTGACTCAGGTCTACGACGAAATCGAAGCGGCCGGCCATCCGCAACCCGCGGTGATCCCGTTTAATCTGGAAACCGCCCTGCCCCATCAATACGATGAGCTGGCGGCGATGATCGAAAGTGAATTCGGCCACCTCGATGGCCTGCTGCACAACGCGTCAATCATCGGCCCACGCACGCCGATCGAACAACTGTCCGGCGAAAACTTCATGCGGGTCATGCAAGTCAACGTCAACGCCATGTTCATGTTGACCAGCACACTGTTGCCACTGCTCAAGCTGTCCCGGGACGCCTCGGTGGTATTCACCTCCAGCAGCGTCGGCCGCAAGGGCCGTGCGTACTGGGGCGCTTATGGTGTCTCGAAGTTCGCCACCGAAGGCCTGATGCAAACGCTGGCCGATGAAGTCGACACCGTGGCCCCCGTACGCTCCAACAGCATCAACCCGGGCGCCACCCGGACCAGCATGCGCGCCCAGGCGTATCCGGGGGAAAACCCGCTGAACAACCCGACGCCCGAGGAAATCATGCCGGTCTACCTCTACCTGATGGGTCCGGACAGCACAGGTATCAACGGCCAGGCATTCAACGCCCAGTAATACCGTGCGTCGCTTTTGTGCCGCGCCGACTTCCCGTCGCGGCACCCAAGGTTCAGTGGTTTTTCAGTCAATCAAATGCCGCACAAGTGCCCTCCACCCTTTCAGCTACCGTTAACACATTGATTTCGAAATATTTTTATTTAATTGAACGCTCTGGCATGACTTTCGCTCTACCTTTGTTCAAACAGGCAGTGTGAAAGCAGGCAAGCGGGGCTTAACTCGACGGGTTACAAAACCGCGATAAAGCAGATTAGACTTGTAAGAGATGTCCTACGGGACTGACGGACCAGTATGACGCGCAGCCCAAAGCCGCTCTCACCCAGCTTGTAAGACAGCCTTACTGCTCAGGGGCGCACAGCATATGAAATCACCTTCCCAGACCAACGCAATTGACTTCGATAGCGCCAAATTGCAACGCCTGGGTTTTGGTCAGCAGCAAACCACTCTGGAAAGACCTCTCAGTCTTGCGCAACTGCGCCAGCAACTGAGCCTGCAGCTGCAAACCAGTCTTGAGCCACAACGCATTCTCGGACTGTTTTTCCGCGAAATTCAGC
This sequence comes from Pseudomonas sp. MIL9, assembly GCF_016887925.1. Lineage (NCBI taxonomy): Bacteria > Pseudomonadati > Pseudomonadota > Gammaproteobacteria > Pseudomonadales > Pseudomonadaceae > Pseudomonas > Pseudomonas sp. MIL9. The sequence goes on from NZ_JAFEHE010000017.1 coordinate 28,862, forward strand.
GACTCGTTCCACTCGATTCCTTGAGTTACCAGCACAATAGCAGCGACTTGCGCCTGGAGTTCGGCCAACGCGGGCATCACTCCATCAGTTACAACCTCAGTCATGAAGGTGAACACCTGGGTGAACTGGTGTTTCGCCGCAATCAGCGCTTCACCGAGCAAGAACAGGGCAACCTCGAATCGCTGCTGGCCTCGCTGCTTTATCCGATGCGCAACGCCTTGCTTTACCGTGCCGCCACCCGGAGCGCATTGCGCGATCCACTGACCGACACCGGCAACCGTATCGCCATGGACCAGACGCTGCAGCGGGAAATCGAACTGTCGCGGCGCCATTTGCAACCGCTGTCGCTATTGATGCTGGACATCGATCACTTCAAGCAGATCAACGACACCCACGGGCACAGTGCCGGCGATGACGTGCTCAAGGCCGTTGCCGCGTCGATCAAAGGCCAGTTGCGTAACGTAGACATGGTGTTTCGCTATGGCGGGGAAGAGTTCCTGATCCTGCTGTCGAACACCACCCGGGAAGCAGCGGCCATGGTTGGCGAACGACTGCGGTTGGCGGCGCAAACCGAGGACTTCCTGGCTGATGGCCGTCTGGTCGGGCTGACCGTCAGCATCGGCTGCTCGACCCTGTTGCCCGGCGAGTCTGTGGAGAGCCTGTTGCGCAGGGCCGACAATGCGCTTTATGTGGCCAAGCGCGAAGGGCGTAACCGTTTGACGATGGCGGGCTGAGATTTCAGCAACGCTGCATAATCAATGTGGGAGCGAGCCTGCTCGCGATAGTGGAGTGCCAGTCAACATCAATGTTGATTGATAAACCGCTATCGCGAGCAGGCTCGCTCCCACAGTTTTATTGCATGTTACTCGGATCAGTTTTCGGCCAGTGCCAGTCGCTCACGGGCTACCGGCGTTCTTTCCGCGTGTTCCAGCTGCATGCTGCGTTCCAGGAACAGGAACATGTAGTCGTAGCTCTTGCACACAGCCTGGCGCAATTCCGTCTGCAGGGATTTGCTCGGATTCATGCCTGCCAGGGTGCAGATGATTTCCAGCGCTTCCCATGGATGAGCATCGTCGTACTGAGCATGCATCTTCAGCCACTTCATCGCCCGCTTGCGCTCTTCCTCGGGAAACGACGCCGCATAGACGCCATTGGAACAGACCAGCGCCGACCACTCCCCGGTTGCGCCTTCAATGGCATAGTTGGTGGCCGCAATGGCCACGATCAGCGAGTCCGAGGAACTGGTGTGCCAGCACCAATGGCTCAAGGCGTGAAGCTCAGGGGCTACCTGTTGCGCCTGCAGATCTTCCAGGGTGACGCCGTGAGCACGGCTCCAGTTCACCCAATAATCGGCGTGGTTCAATTCGACGCGAATGTTGCGCATCAACCAGCGACGCGCCATGTCCTCGCCTGGGTGGCGGGCAAAACGGGTCTTGGTCAGGTTTTGTGCCATGTATAACGCGAACTGTTCAACCACCGGCCAGCCACCTATCAGGTACTGGCGCATGGTCTTTGCGCTGAGCTTGTTGTCACGCATGCGCTGATACAGTTCGTGTTCGACGACCCGGCGCTTGCTCTCGCTGCAGTCCTGGACCAATCGTTGAGCCCAGGCGGGATAACTTGCAGCTTCCATGAGTGGTCCGGTTCGGTTGAATGTATCGATCACTGTCGAGCTCCTTTTGATTGTGATTGTTGGGATCAGCAAGAGATTTCAACGGAACGTGCCAGGCGCCCTGAACAACAAAGGCTGAGGCCTGGCAGGACGACTTTGCAAGCTATCGCAGGTAAACAGTTGCGGGCGCTCAATGAGATACCCTTGAGCGTAATCCACCCCGATCTCCAGCAATGCCTGCTCGATCTGAGGCGTCTCGACAAACTCGGCAATCGTACGCTTACCCATGACATGACCGATATGATTGATCACCTCGACCATGGCGCGGTTAATCGGGTCGTCCAGCATATCCTTTACGAAACTCCCGTCGATCTTCAGGAAGTCTACAGGCAAATGTTTCAAGTAAGCGAATGAGGACATACCGGCGCAAAAATCGTCCAGCGAAAAATGGCAGCCTAAGCCCTTGAGTTCATTAATGAATCTGATTGCGCTGCCCAAATTTGAAATGGCGCTGGTTTCAGTAATTTCAAAACAAATCATTTCAGCCGGTATTGAATAAGTAACGAACTGTTCACGCAGGAAGTCCAGAAAAGCCTCATCTCCGATGGTAGTGCCTGACAGATTGATCGCACACATGGCCAAAGGCCCCTGACGCTTTTCGGCACGACATTGGGCGATGATCTTGAATACGTTTTGCACGACCCACCGATCAATCAAGCTCATCAGGCCATAACGCTCGGCCGCCGGAATAAAGCTGTCGGGCAGGATCATGCGCCCGGCTTCGTCATGCAGACGCAGCAGGATCTCAATGTGTCCGCTGCCCGCGTCAGTACGGCCGAGCGGCGCGATTTCCTGGGCATACAGGCAGAAGCGATCTTCTTCCAAGGCCATGTGCAAGCGCTGCACCCAAGCCATTTCGCCGAAACGCAGGGACAGTTCCGAATCATCCGGATGATAGAGCTGAACCCGGTTACGACCTTTTTCCTTGGCCATGTAGCAGGCCATGTCGGCAGCGCGCAACGAAGCCTCGAGTGTGGTCGGATGTTGCGCGACATGCACCAGCCCGATACTGACGGTGGTCACGAAAGGTCGACCTTTCCAGACAAAGTGCAGATTCTGTACGGTCTGGCGCAGGCTCTCGGCAATAGTTTCCGCCGCCTCCAGCCCACAATTCTCCAGCAGGATGCCGAACTCGTCGCCGCCCAGCCGAGCGAGGGTATCGCCTTCGCGCAATCCCGATTGCAACAGCGCGCAGATATGCCGCAGCAATTCGTCCCCCGCCGCATGGCCGCAGGTATCGTTGACCAACTTGAATTGATCAAGATCGAGAAACATCAGGGCGTGACGCCCCGTCTGCCGCGCCAGCGTGTGTAGCGCCTGCTCCAGGCGATACTCGAACTCGCGACGGTTGGCGAGCCCGGTCAATGCGTCATGGGTAGCCTGCCAGGACAGATTGGCGATGTATTGCCGCTCCTGGGTCATGTCGTGCAGCACCAGTACGGCGCCGCTGACGTTGCCGGCATTGCGGATCGGCGCGCCAACCAGCGTGACCGACACCGTGCTGCCATCCAGGCGTTGAATCAACTTGGAATGTTCACTGCCACCGCTGAGCTGACCGCTCAGAATTCGCTCGATCAACGTGAATCCGTCGGTGTGGGCATTCTCGTCCAGCAGATTGAACAGCGCCGCCAGCGGCAACCCCGTCGCCTGCTCGGCCTTCCAGTGGGTCAACATCTCGGCCGCCGGGTTCATGTAGGCAATTGCGCCTTCGACATCCGTGGTGATCACCGCGTCGCCAATCGATTGCAGGGTGATCTGCGCCCGGTCTTTCTCGAGCTGCAGGGCATCGGCGAAGGCATGACGTTGTTTGAGCAACTTGTGGGTGCGCATCAAGGCCAGCGCAATCAGGCCAAGGGCGGTGGCGAGGTTGGTCACCAGTAACAGCCGGAGAATGACCCGAGATCCCTCTCCCAGTGCGTCACTGAAAGCTTTCGCTGCCGGAGTCACTTCAACATTGATTGCAAATATCTGCGCCTTCCAGTTCTTGATATCGGCCTCGGAGGCCGGGCCGGCGGCAATGTGCCGGTGCATGTCCTGCGCAACGTCATCAAGCTTGACCAGATACGAATCACCCACCGTCCAGAGATTGATAGCCTTCTCGAGGTAACTGAAATGGCGGAAATTGAGGTACAGCCAGATCAGACTGGAAACGTCATCCGGGTGGTTGCCACCCTTGAGAATCGCCAGGCGCGCCGCTTCGATATTCGGCGGTTGATGATCCAGCGCTACCCGCAACTCGTGACCGCCCTGGGGCACGGACATCGCGCTCTGGTATTTGCGGAAAATCGACTCGTCACGACTGTCGGCGTAGAGATTGAGGTAGTAGATGGCGTCTTTCTGGCCTTTGGACCACAAGCTTTCACCCGCTACATAGCCGCGAACCGCCGACAGCACGTAAAGGCTAACGCCACCCAACAAGGCTTGAAACAACACTACGGCGATAAATGGCCAGACGATGCCCAATAACCGTGGCGTTCCGAGTGTCCGCGTTTGATTCATGAGGTCCCTTGCATTAGCACTTCTTGCTCGTCTTCCGGACGAAATCGCTACAGCTAGACTAGGGCGCGATCTCATTCCCGGCAAGCCGGGATATTTTGGGACGCCAATATATATGTACCGCCTCGAAGTGGCTTGAAGTATTGAAGCTGGCGCTCTTTCCATTCGAGAGCGAAGCCTGTCATGCAATTACCCACTTCAACTTCAGCGCAGCATCACGCCGGTCAACTGGCGGAATACGACGCCTTACTGTCGAAGCTGCGCGATATCCCGACTTCAGGCATCCACACAGACAACACTTATTTGAGTGCTCAACCCTTTTCGCCTCTGGCTCGAGAGTTCGACAAGGGCAGCGCAAACATTGCCGAGGTCGTTCGGAGTATCGGCGCAGAAGTGCGCGCTGATCGCCTGTTGTGTCTCACGCATATCCTGAAATATTACGGGCTTGCGGTGCCTCAGCAACAAAACGCCACCACGCTTGTCCCACTGGTTCGCGAGCTGGAAGAAAGAATCGCGAACCATCGGCTGAGTCTAGAACAGGGTCTTGATATCAGCCGCCTGTTGACTACCGACGATCGTCTGAAGATCAATCAGGAAATCCGCCGGGTTCTGGGTGATGAAGAAACGCCCATCATTGACCGGCTGGCAAGGGAAGTCGAACCGGCCATTACCCTTGAACAGTTGCAACTGACACCCGAAGTCTGCCTGCTGCGCTTGCTCGACAGCCATAAGGCCCGTTATCTGACCCAGCGCTTGATCGACGTGTTGGAATGGTACGGCACTCGCCCCGGCGAAGCATCCGCTCCGGGTATCGGCCCCCGGCTTCTGGCCGCGGCCCTGCTTGCCTGGTATTGCCCGTGGGATGACGAAGAACCCGACACCATTGCCGGCTACAGCCTGCAACAACGCTCCAACTATGGCAAAAGTTACAACCGTCTTCGTCACGAATTCGAGACTCATCTGCTCGATTCGATGCGAGCCTCCACGGCCTTGGAAAAAGCCGTACTCGGCCGTCTGCTGCTGCGACAGTTTCCAGTCGAATTTCAGGTACGCAACATTCCGGATGATCTGCCTTATGCGACCTCGGTCGTCTGGGTCAATTTTGTCCATGGCGCCAGACTCGCCCATGCCCTTGATCCGGGACTACTGCAACGTCTGACGTTTCAGCAACTGGTGGATTTACCCCTGTGCAAAAGTCAAAGCACTTCAAAGTCATTGCTTGATCTGACTGCATTGACTCGCCTCGAAGCTGCCCGCGAGTGGACCTTGGCCACGGGAGCGATTGATCCGGCCGACGAGAATGCACAAGCCTTGACGCACCCGACCACCGCTCTGGAGAAATACACCGAACAATTGAACGCTGCGATTATCCGGATGGCGGCAGAACCGCCACAACGATTGGATCTGGCCAAAAAATCCTTGGTGGACGCGCTTGGCGAAGTCAACGATCCGCTCAGTACGAGACTGATGCGCGACGACGGTAACGCTGGAAAACTCAGCAAACGAAGCGTGATCGACACTCCGCCCATTCCAGGAACGACCTATCCCCTGGTTGAGGTGTATGCCTCGGGCGGCTTGTCGTCCAACACGAAGTGGTATGTCAGCGCCGACGGCAAGATCGGGTATTTTTGGATAAGCCTGTCCAGCGACGGCGCTCTCAAGAACGGCCTTACGAGAGCGCACACTGGAACCAGACTCCATTCTTTCCTTTCCACCGATACACCCTTACCCGACATATCAGCCCTGTTCGACAAACAGTTCAGCTCTTATCTCGATAAAGCCAAGGATGCCTACGAAACCCTGATCAAAAACCAACTCGTTACTTTGCCCTGGGTTGATCGTCAGGCTCTGGAACATGGAGAGGTCAGGGTCTACACCCTGAGGGAAGAAACCTCGAAAATCAAAGCGGATGACGAGACCAGTGAACTGATACTGCCCCTGCGGGCGCGCATGGGGTTTGTTCTGCGAGCCGATTATCGCGGCAAGGCGTCGTTTTACGAGTGCCTTCCCCGTGCCGGATTGATACGGATACGGACGGATGTTTCAGTCAAAATGGTCGGTGGCTACCGCAGAAACTTCCATGCTCCCAATGCTTTCAATGACGACTACGACGTTATACCCATCACGGGTGGCAACAAACTGCCGTTCGACTGGGAAGCCCACAAGAAAGGCATAAAACCGAAGCAGGGAGCGACCTGCTACGCCATTCTCGAACAATTGGGCGGCACCCTCAGCCGTTCATTGATCCCGCCGGCACATCACGACATCTCAGCGAACCTGACACTGTCCTCGTCCCGCTCCCTGGAAATTGCCTCTTTCATTTCGAAGAATCTGTTCTACCTCGACGAAAAAGAACTGCGGGCCAGTGCCTGGGGAGAAACGAAATTCGAGCGCGATCGCGATGAAAAACACTGGCTGTACATGCTCCAACCCTTCATCCCGTTCTGGGGCAGCCTCGATGATTTGCAATCCGACAATTTCGGCGATCGAGTCCTCGGGGCCATAGGGCTGATTGTGGATATCATTTCATTTGCCATGCCTTTGGGGAAATTCGCGGCTGGCAGTATGAGGCTGGTCATCCAGGCTGGCCGAATGGGAATTCGGGCAACGCTACCCTCGCTGGGCAAACTTTCAGCGAACCTCCTGACAACCAATCTGAGAAACCTCAATCCCCTGGATGCCCTGCCTGCCCTTCTTAAATCAACTGCACGTGGCGGTCGGGCGGGCGGTCGCGCATTGGTTCATCTCGAAAACAAAGCTTTGTTCAAACTCAAGAAACTGGCCGGACAGGCTGGTGAGTACGACTTCTCCCACGGCCTGACTCAAGTAACCGACCCCGGGCACTGGCGACCTCTGACAGATGCCGATCAACTGGCCATCGTCAAAGGCATTGAAGACGTCCCCGTGCGTAATGTCGTGCCGTTGGGATTTCGCCATTACCCGATCGATCCGCTGTCCTCTCGTCCGTTCGGGCCGTTGCTGTCGACTCACACCCACGATCTCTCGCTCGGTCGTTCCAGCTACCACCCACTGAAGAAAAGTGACGAGCATGTCTTCGTTGTATTGCCTGAGAAAGCCAGCGTTCGGGAAGTGCTCGAAATCGATGGCCGTACCACGGTACTGATCGACGACTTGCCCTACCGACTCGACGCAGATGATTTACGCCGCGTCGATCTGATCGATGACAGCAGCGCATTGACCCTGGTGCCCTGCCGGCCACGTCGCACGCCAAACGGCAGTAGTGACTGCCTCAGCAGTTTTGTGACGAGCGAGCCGGCCCCCACACCGCAAATCGGCTCGTTCGACGAAACCAAAGGGTACGCGCCATGGTTTGGCGACCGGGTATCCGTGCCGGTTGCACGGCTCCATCATGAAGGTCAGTTTCTTACCCATGAAGGCAATCTTTATCACATCATCAACAATGTCCCGACGCTCTACAAAGGTGACATCACCCAGCTCGGCTTTGCCAGGAAGTGGCTGGTGCCCAGCCGCGAGATACCGGCCAGCCTGATGTTCCGCAAAGGTATTTACAGCCGTATCGAGGTTAAGGGCGTCTATGAAGGCGCTGAGGACTCGCATCGGATCGGCGCCATTCTGGTGCCGTCCCTCGATGAGTCCAGCACTTATGTGTTTACCCGAATCAACACCGACAAGTATTACGTCGCGACAGTCCCCAAGGGACAAAGCTTGAGCGAGCCGCTGACCTTGAAACGCCTGCTCAAGCCCGACATGGCCGAAGGCACGCTGGGAGCGGAATTGTTACTGGTGTACACCGGGTCGTTGAGCGCCAACAACATCGCGCGCATCCATGGAGTCGAAGCCATTTCGCGTGCCATGAAAACCATGGAGGAGATCGCCATTCCCATCGGAACGAACCCGATACCGGCGAGCAGCATGAAACACTTGAAGGTCGACACCAGCCCTGGAGAGGCGTTGATGTTCGATCATTCGACCCGAATGATCGTCACGCAATTGCCCCAAGGCGCCACGTCCTGGAGCCGCAGCAAGGACGCGCCGGAAGCCCTGAGGCAACGAACGGCAAACATTTTCGATACCCTGTTCGGGTCGCCGACCATCGACGCCAGCAAGGCGAACAGTGCGCTGCGGATAAACCAGACCATGGAAAAACTGCACCAGTTGATCCCGCGGCGCCAACGCTCCTACAACCCGAGGAACATCGCCTACGCCGAGGTCATGACCACGACCGGGCAACGGGAAATTTATGTCAGCGTTTCGGGAGGCCAACAGGCGACCAGTCATTTGCCTCTGTTCAAGCAAAACCTGGGCGCGGATCAAGTCAGGGTCGGCGATTCTGTCTACTTCAATATCGATCTGAATCAGCACTTTCCCATTACATCCCTTGATGTGACCGATCAAGGCAAGCTGCTGGCCGTACCGACGACCATCAAGGACATAGGCACCTACAAGCCTGTGCAAACTGTCAGACCTACTTCTCTGGACAGCGAAAGCAAGTTGATCCGTGTGATTCGGGAAAAATACCCTGATTCTGCAGCGATCAAATCCATAGACGTCGCTACGACAATGCGCCCTTGCGAGTCATGCTCGATCGTGGTGAAAGAGTTCGGTTACGACGGCGGGGCAAATGCGCTCCAAGTGTTGTGGAATTAACTACAACTGCTGCAAATGCCCATAAAGCTTGGCGTACAAACCGCCATCAGCGATCAACTGCTGGTGGTCGCCATCCTCGGCGATTTTCCCGCCGTCGAACACCAGCACCCTGTCGGCCTGTTTCACCGCCGACAGTCGGTGGGCGATGATCAACGTGGTGCGATTGCTCAGGAACCGTGCCATCGCCTGATGAAGGTTGTATTCGGTGGCGGCATCCAGTGCCGAAGTGGCCTCGTCGAGGATCACCACTTTCGGCTCGGCCAACACCATCCGCGCAATCGCCAGGCGTTGCCGCTGGCCACCGGACAAACGCACGCCGGAGCGCCCGACAATGCTGTCCAGCCCATTGGGCAGATCGCGTATCGTGGCGTGCAACTGCGCGATTTCCAGCGCATGCCAGCAAGCCTCGTCACTGCGTTCACGGCCCATGGTCAGGTTGGCGCGCACGGTGTCGTTGAACAGCGCCGGGTGTTGCAGGACCACGGCGACATTCTCCCGGACAGTCTCCAGACCGATCTCTTGCTGAGTCGAACCGCCGAAGCGAATGGTGCCGGCCAGTGGCGTGTACAAGCCCAGCAGCAGTTGCACCAGGGTGCTCTTGCCACCCCCGCTGGCACCGACGATCGCGACTTTCTCGCCGGGGGCGATGGACAGGTTCATCTGATTCAGCACCAATTCGTCGCCGTAGCCAAAACTCAAGCCCTGAACCTCGATGCCCACCGTCTCGCGGCCATTGAACGGATCGACCCCTTTCGGGTATTCCGGCTCATCGGCGCGGGACAGCAGTTCGTTGATTCGCGAGAGGGCACCGCCCGCAGCGTAATAGGCGTATTGCAGGTTCAACAGCTGTTCAACCGGCCCGATCATGAACCACAGGTAGCTGAACACCGCGAGCATCTGGCCGATGGACAGGTCGGAAAACAGCACCGTCAGCATTGCCGCGGCGCGGAAAATATCGATACCGAACTGGAACAGCAAGCCGCTGGCCCGGTTTGAGGCATCGGTTTTCCACTGCGAACTCACCGCGTAATCACGGACTTCCCTGGCCCGCAGCCCCAGGCGACCGAGGAAAAAACCCTGACGGTTGCCGGCACGCACTTCCTGGATCGCATCGAGGGTTTCGGTCAACGCCTGGGTGAAGCGCGAAGTGCTGTCGTTCTCGAGCTTCTTCAGGTGCTTGACCCGCTTGCCCAACTGCACCGTGGCGTAGATCACCAGCGGGTTGAACAACAGGATCAGCAGCGCCAGTTTCCAGTGCATCCACATCAGAATGCCCGCGGTCCCCACCAGCGTCAGCATGGCCACGAGGAAACGGCTGAGGGTTTCGCCGACGAATTTGTCCAGGGTGTCCAGGTCGGTGACCAGATGCGTAGTCACCGTGCCGCTGCCCAGGCTTTCGTATTCCCCCAGCGAAATACGCTTGAGTCGCTCGATCAGCCGGATGCGAATGCGGTAGACGATGTCCTTGGCCAGCGCCGCGAACAATCGCGCCTGCACCACGTTGAAGAACAAGGCGGCGCAGCGCAGCGTCAGGGTCACCAGCAGCATCAGGCCGATGTAACCCGCAGCCTTCTGCCAGGGATCCGGCAGTGCGTGGTTCATGATTTTCAGCGCAGCGTCACCATGCCCCAGCAACACTTCGTCCACCAGCAGTGGCAAGAGCAAGGGGATGGGCACACTGCAAAGCGTTGCCAGCACGGCCACGCCGTTGGCGATCCACAGGGACTTTTTGTGATGAAGCGCCAGACGACGAATTTCCGCCCAGCTCAACCGATCGACACGTTTTACCGTTGCGCTATCGTCGGGCAGATCATGCACAGGCAGCGCGCTCCAGCCAGCGGCCGAGCAGCGGGGAAAGCACACTGAGCGGCTGGTAACCATTGGTCAGCAGCGCCAATTGACCATTTCGCTCAGCCAGCAAGGTCGGGAAACCGGCAATGCCCAGGTCCTGGACCCAGGTGAAATCGGCAGCCGTAGCGGCGTGCATATCGGCACGATCAAAAGCGGCGGCGAACTCGATGCGCGGCAGACCGGCCCGCTCCGCCAGCTCCACCAGAACGCTGGCGTGGGTAACATCGCGACCTTCGGCATAAAACGCCTGCTGAATCAGACCGAGCAGTTTCCACGCACAATCCGGCGCCAGGCTTCGCGCCGTCACCAGCGCCCGACAGGCGGGCTCGGTGTCGTAGACGAATCCATCCGGCAACGCCCCTTCCAGCTTGAACGGCTGGCCGGTGGCCTCGGTGACCGCCTGCCAATGCTCGAGGATGTAACGCCGGGTGGTCGGTTCAAGCGCCGCGCCACTGCCGGTACGCAAACCGCCCACCACCAGGTGCACGTCCACTCCTGCTGCCTGCGCCTGCTCGACCAGCGCGTTGGCCACCGGAGCAAAGCCCCAGCACCAGGAACACATCGGGTCCATCAAGTAGAGCAGGCGACATGCAGACATGATTCAAGCCTCGGAGTTGATTTGCTTGTAGTTGTAGCCGATCGGGTGAGGCATGTTGCGAGCCTTGGCCAGCTCGATCTGCTTTTGTCGATCGATGGCGCTGCGACGGGTTTTCTCACTCAGTTTGTCCCAGCAATGCGGGCAACTGATACCGGCCACGTAATGTTCGGATGCACGGTCTTCGACGCTGACCGGCGTACGACAGGCGTGGCACTGATCGTAGTCGCCTTCGCTCAGATCGTGGCGAACGGTCACGCGGTTGTCGAAGACGAAGCAGTCGCCCTGCCATTTGGTTTCTTCCTGCGGCACCTCTTCGAGGTACTTCAGGATGCCGCCCTTGAGGTGATAGACCTCATCGAAGCCTTCGCTGAGCATATAGCTCGAGGCCTTTTCGCAACGAATGCCGCCGGTGCAGAACATCGCGACCTTCTTGTGCACGGCCGGGTCGAAGTTGGCTTTGATGTAGTCGGGAAATTCGCGAAAACTGGTGGTTTTCGGGTCGATCGCGCCCTCAAAGGTACCGATCGACACTTCATAGTCGTTGCGGGTGTCGATCAACAACACTTCCGGATCGCTGATCAGCGCGTTCCAGTCCTGCGGATCAACGTAAGTGCCGACCTTTTTGTTCGGGTCCACGCCGTCCACGCCGAGGGTGACGATTTCTTTCTTGAGTTTGACTTTGGTGCGGTAGAACGGCTGCTCGTCGCAGTACGACTCTTTGTGGTCGATGTCGTCCATGCGCGGGTCGTTCTTGAGCCAGGCCATGAGCCCGTCGATGCCTTCGCGGCTGCCGGACACGGTGCCGTTGATGCCTTCTTCGGCGATCAGCAGGGTGCCTTTGATGCCGTTGTCGACCATCGCCTTGAGCAGGGGCTCGCGCAGGTCGACGTAATTTTCCAGGGTGACGAACTTATACAGTGCCGCCACGACAATCTGTTGTGTCATGGGTGATTCTCCAGGTGGCTACCCTCGTAAGGGGTGAACCGGATACGAAAAAAAACGCGCCGGGTGAGCGGCGCGTTGCATATTCTAACAAAAACCGTGTGCTTTAGGACCGCGAGATGACGTTGTGGCGAGCGAGCCTGCTCCCTCGCCACAATAGCCCATCAACCCATCACATTAATGACCGCCACCTGCACAAGTCGGCGAAGCCGGAGCCGCGTCGATCTGCGCCCACTCTTCTGGCGTGTAGGTATGCAGCGCCAACGCATGGAACTCACCCATCAGCTCGCCCAGCGTGGCATAGACCTTCTGGTGTCGCTTGACGCGATTGAGCCCGGCAAACTGCTCACTGACCACGACAGCCTTGTAATGGGTCTGCAACCCGCGGCTGTGCATATGGCTTTCATCCAGCACCTGCAGATGCTGGGGCTGCAGCAGGCCCAGCGTCGATTCGATGCGTTGTTGCATGGTCATACCAGACTCCGCTTAAGGCTTTTTCTTGGCTGGAGCGGTCGCGTCTTTCGGCGTCAGCTCGGCGGTCATGTCAGCCAGCAGTTTGTTGACCACCGGCACTGCGCTTTCCAGCTTGGCTTGAGTCATCTGGGCCGATTGCTGGGTCAGCTGCGGCATTTTTTCCAGGACTTTCTTGCCCAGCGGCGACTGGTAGAACGCTACCAGGTCCTTGAGTTCGGACTCGGTGAAGTTGCTGGTGTAGAGCTTGACCATGTCTGGCTTGAGCTTGTTCCAGCCAATGGCCTGGTCCAGGGCGGCGTTAGCCTTGGCCTGGTAGGTTTCGAGTACGGCTTTTTTCGATTCCGGGGCTTTGGTTTGCTCGAAGCGTTGAGCGAACATTTGCTGAACTTGCATGTACACCGGAGTGCCCAATTTGTCAGCGTGCGCCAGGGTCAGGAAGGCCTCGGCACTGGCGTTGTGGCTGGCGGTATCGGCAAAAACCTGGCCGCTGGCGCAAACCAGTGCAACCGCGGTACAGATGGCACGAAGACGAGTCATCGAGTTTCCTTTTCTAGCAGGCGAGGTAAAACCCCAAGGACGACCATTCTGCGCCTAAAAAAGTGTGTCACTCAACCCCAAGCCTTGTCGCGCCTGATTTAGAGGGGTTCAATGGACACAATTCAGACTGATGGAACCACGGCCGTGGATCACGGCCTAAACTGCGCAATCGAACTGACAGGAGTGTGACCGATGAGCCGTATCGAAACCGACAGCCTTGGCCAGGTTGAAGTCCCGGATGAAGCCTACTGGGGCGCTCAGACGCAACGCTCACTGGTTAACTTTGCCATTGGCACCGAACGCATGCCGCTGGCCGTGCTGCATGGCCTGGCGCTGATCAAGAAAGCGGCCGCCCGGGTCAACGACCGTAATGGCGACTTGCCCGCCGACATCGCCCGATTGATCGAACAAGCGGCCGATGAAGTGCTCGACGGCAGCCATGACGATCAGTTTCCCCTGGTGGTCTGGCAAACCGGTAGCGGTACCCAGAGCAACATGAACGTCAACGAAGTGATCGCCGGGCGCGCCAACGAGCTGGCCGGCAACGCGCGCGGCGGCAAGTCGCCGGTGCACCCCAACGATCACGTCAATCGCTCCCAGAGCTCCAACGACTGCTTCCCCACCGCCATGCACATTGCTGCCGCCCAGGCCGTGCAACATCATCTGCTGCCGGCAATCAACGAATTGTCGGGCGGACTGGCCGAGCTGGCGGCGCGCCACATGAAGCTGGTCAAGACCGGCCGCACGCACATGATGGACGCGACGCCGATTACCTTCGGCCAGGAAATCTCGGCATTCATCGCGCAACTGGATTACGCCGAACGGGCAATCCGCAGCGCGCTGCCGGCGATTTGCGAACTCGCCCAGGGCGGTACTGCGGTGGGCACCGGGTTGAATTCGCCCCACGGTTTCGGTGAAGCCATCGCCGCCGAGCTGGCCGCGCTTTCCGGTCTGCCGTTCGTCACCGCGCCCAACAAATTCGCCGCGCTGGCCGGCCACGAGCCGCTGACCACGCTGTCCGGCGCGTTGAAAACCCTCGCCGTGACGCTGATGAAAATCGCCAACGACTTGCGTCTGCTGGGCTCCGGGCCTCGTGCCGGATTGGCCGAGGTGAAACTGCCGGCCAACGAACCGGGGAGCTCGATCATGCCCGGCAAGGTCAACCCGACCCAATGCGAAGCCTTGTCGATGCTGGCCTGTCAGGTGCTGGGCAATGACGTCACCATCGGTTTCGCCGCGAGTCAGGGGCATTTGCAACTGAACGTGTTCAAACCGGTGATCATCCACAGCTTGCTGCAATCGATCCGCCTGTTGGGCGACGGCTGCAGCAACTTCCAGCAGCATTGCATCGCCGGCCTGGAGCCGGATGCCGAGAAAATGGCGGAACACCTGGAACAGGGGTTGATGCTGGTGACCGCGCTGAACCCGCACATCGGCTACGACAAATCGGCGGAAATTGCCAAGAAAGCCTACGCGCAAGGGCTGACCCTGCGTGAGGCTGCCATTGAGCTGGGGTATCTGACCGATGAACAGTTCGACGCGTGGGTGCGGCCGGAGAACATGCTGGAGGCTGGCGCCAAGGGCTGAGCCTTGTAGCGCCTGAGCGTCCGTAATCGCGGGCAAGCCCGCTCCCACATTGAACAGTGCACGCGGTCAAATGTGGGAGCGAGCCTGCTCGTGATGAACGATAACGCGAATCAGCTTGCTGCCATCCGCACTTTCCGCGCCTTGAGCCCGGCAATCAACGATGGCCCCAACGCCACCAACGCCGACCCCAGCACCACCAGCACCGCCCCGCCATAGCCCAGGCCATTGATCGTTTCGGCGTGCACATACGCAGGCCACCACAAGGCCGCCAGGGCCACGGCACCGAAAGTCACCAGAGGTGTAATCGCCAGGGTCGCACTGACCCGGGATGCTTCCCAATGGGCCAACGCTTCGGCAAAGGCGCCGTAGGCAATCAGGGTGTTCATGCAGCAGGCCAGCAGCAGCCAGCCTTGCAGTGGGTTCAATTGCAGCGCTTCGAGCGGATGCACCCACGGCGTCAGCAATAATCCGCAGAACAGGTAGATCACCATCATCACCTGCAACGAATTCCACACCGTCAGCAACTGCTTCTGCCCCAGCGCATAGAAGGTCCAGACCGTGGACGCCAGCAGCACCAGCAGCACGCCGGCGGTGTAATCGGTCAGCGAGGTCAGCAGCTCACTCAAACGCTGATTGAAAAACAGGGCGAAACCGACCAGCAGCACCAGCAAGCCAATCCCCTGCCCCAGGCTGAAGCGCTCCTTGAACACGAACACACTGGCGATCAGCAACATGATCGGCCCCATCTGCACCACCAGTTGCGCGGTGCCGGGGCTGAGCAGGTTCAGGCCCATCAAATACAACACGTAGTTGCCCACCAGACCCAGCACCGCCATCAACACCAGCCAGCCACCTCGCGGGCCAAGCGCTCGGCGACTGGGCAAACGCCGGGTCGCCGCCAGGTAGATGAACAGGCAGCCACCGGACACCATCAGGCGAAACCAGGTCACCGTGACCGGGTCCATCACCAGCAATACCTGTTTGAGCTTGATCGGCAGGATTCCCCACAGCAACGCGGTCAACAAGGCCAGGAACAGACCGTAAACCCAGCGACCCGATGAAATGTGCATGTGATCCCCAGAGCGAACGTTCAAGAGCCCTCATTCTAGGCGCACCCTCATGTGGCACACAGGGACAGTTTGCGTCTGGCCGCTAATGAAACTGTGCAGGTCGCATCATGGATTTGACGGCCAGCCCAAGCTGTTTATCGCACGGCCTCGAACAACCCGGTAGCCCCCATCCCGCCGCCCACGCACATGGTGACGATGCCGTAACGCAGGTTACGTCGCTGCAACTCGCGAACGAGGTGACCCACCTGACGCGATCCGGTCATGCCGAAGGGATGGCCGATGGAAATCGAGCCGCCATTGACGTTGTATTTGTCGTTATCGATTTCCAGGCGATTACGCGCGTACAGGCACTGCGAGGCGAACGCTTCATTGAGTTCCCACAGGTCGATGTCGGCGATCCGCAAACCTTTGGCCTTGAGCAGCTTGGGCACCGAAAACACCGGGCCAATGCCCATTTCATCCGGCGCGCATCCGGCCACGGCAAAACCCCGGAAGAACGCTTTCGGCTTGAGTCCCAGTTCAAGGGCTTTTTCCAGGCTCATTACCAGGGTCATGGACGCTCCGTCTGACAACTGCGAAGAGTTGCCGGCCGTCACCGAGCCGTCCTCGGCAAACACCGGGTTCAGACCCGCCAGACTTTGCAGCGAGGTGTCGGGGCGGTTGCAGTCATCGCGATCCACCACCCCCTCAACGATCTGCACCTGGCCGGTGGCCTTGTCTTCAACGCGGTATTTCACTGCCATCGGCGCGATTTCATCGTCGAACAGCCCGGCGGCCTGGGCCTGAGCCGTACGTTGCTGGCTTTGCAGGGCATACAGGTCCTGCTCTTCGCGGCTGACGTTGTAACGGCGAGCGACGATTTCCGCAGTCTGGCCCATCGGGAAATAGATACCCGGCACCTGCTCCTTGAGCAGCGGGTTGATCAGGTTGTCGGTGTTGACGCTTTTCATGGTCAGGCTGATCGACTCGACGCCACCGGCCACGATGATGTCGCTGCAGCCGGAAGCGATCTGGTTGGCCGCGATGGCGATCGCCTGCAAGCCCGACGAACAGAAGCGGTTGAGGGTCATGCCGGCGGTGCCGATACCCAGTTGCGACAGCACGGCGACGTTGCGACCGATGTTGTAGCCCTGCGCACCTTCGTTGGAACCGGCACCGACGATGCAGTCCTCGACGCTGGCCGGGTCGATACCGGTGCGTTTCAACAAGGCGTTGACACAGTGAGCCGCCATGTCGTCGGGACGGGTCATGTTGAATTTGCCGCGAAAGGATTTGGCCAGGCCAGTCCGCACGCTGTCGACGATCACCACTTCACGCATGGCATACCTCATTGTTGTTGTCGGTTGAGAGTGAGCCGAGCATAAGCTCACTCAATTACCGGCCGCGACAATCATTCACCTCGCGTATGCGCAACCATCGGTTTATTTCTTGCCTTTCTGTGCCTCGCGTTCATGTCTGTCGGACTTTTCGAAGGCTTGCTCCAGTGCCAGGTTGATGGTGCGCAAGACCTTCACCCGCGCCCAGCGCTTGTCATTGGCTTCCACCAGGGTCCAGGGCGAAATCTCGGTACTGGTGCGGTCGACCATGTCGCCGACGGCGCCGCGGTAGTCATCCCATTTATCGCGATTGCGCCAGTCATCCTCGGTGATCTTGAAGCGCTTGAAGGGAATATCTTCGCGCTCCTGGAACCGCTCCAGTTGCGTCTGCTTGTCGATGGCCAGCCAGAACTTGACCACGATCACGCCGGCATCGGCGATCTGCTCTTCGAAATCGTTGATTTCACCGTAGGCGCGCAACCAGTCGGCCGGGCTGCAGAGGCCTTCGATGCGCTCCACCAGCACCCGGCCATACCAGGAGCGGTCGAACACGGTGAACTTTCCCCGGGCCGGAAGATGCCGCCAGAAACGCCAGAGATACGGCTGCGCCCTCTCCTCTTCGGTCGGCGCGGCAATTGGCACGATGTCGTACTGGCGCGGATCGAGCGCCGCGGCAACCCGGCGGATCGCCCCGCCCTTGCCCGCCGCGTCATTGCCTTCGAACACCGCCACCAGTGCATGGCGCCGCATTCGCTTGTCACGCATCAACCCGGAAAACCGAGCCTGCTCGGTGATCAGTTGCTCTTCATAATCCTCTTTGTCCAGGTGCAACGTCAGGTCAAGGCTATCGAGCAAGTTCACCTGATCGACGCTGACGGGCAATGGCGCGGCACTGACTTTGACGGGGTGGATCGTCGGCCGGTTCAGGGCGCTTTGCAGGCCTTCGAGCAAAATCCTGCCCACCGCCAGGCTGCGATAGCGCGGATCCATCCCGGCGATCACATGCCATGGCGCGTAGTCACGGCTGGTGCGACGCAGAATGCGTTCGCCGTACTTCACAAACTTGTCGTAGGTTTGCGATTGCTGCCAGTCCAGCGGGCTGATGCGCCAGCTGTGCAGCGGGTCATCGGCCAAGGCCTTGAGGCGGTCCTTCATTTGCTTCTTGGAGAGGTGAAACCAGAACTTGAAGATCAAGGCGCCTTCATCGCACAGCATCTTTTCCAGGCGCTCGGCGCCATTGATGCCCTGGTCCAGTCGAGCGTTCTTGAAGACGCCATGCACCCGCCCCTGCAACATCTGGCTGTACCAGTTGCCAAAGAAGACACCCATGCGCCCCTTGGCCGGGAGCATCCGCCAGTAGCGCCAGGCCGGTGGTCGCGCCAGTTCCTCGTCGGTTTGCTGATCGAAGGTGCGAACCTCGATCAGGCGCGGGTCCATCCATTCGTTGAGTAATTTGACCGTCTCGCCCTTGCCGGCGCCTTCAATACCGTTGATTAAAATGATCACCGGAAAACGCTTTTGCTGCTGCAACTCGAATTGCGCTTCGAGCAAGGCTTCACGCAGGGCCGGTACTTCGGTGTCATAGGTTTCTTTGTCGATCACGTGATCGATTTCAGCAGATTCGAACATGAATGGCTCCCTTCCAGATGTGAGCAAGACTAGCGGATCGGGCTGCTTTTGGTCGCAGAAAATTCCTTGGGGGAGCGAGCCAGCTCGCGATGTACGTCAACGATAAAGCGGTTTGTCTGAATAACCGCGGTGCTCTTGAATTCATCGCGAGCAGGCTCGCTCCTGCAAGGGCAAGTCTTCTCATCATGGCGATCGGCTAGAATGGCCGCCTTGCCGTTGCCGAGCCTGCCATGAAACCTGTAATGCCCCACGCCCAACTCGACTGGGACGACCAAGGTCGCCCGTATTCGCGAGTGTTCGACGATGTGTATTTCTCCGACAAGTCGGGGCTGGACGAAACCCGCTATGTGTTCCTCGAGCAGAACCGCCTGGCGGAACGCTTTGCCGCGTTGCCCCAGGGCGGTCGACTGGTGATTGGCGAGACCGGTTTCGGCACCGGGCTGAATTTTTTATGTGCCTGGCAGGTGTTCGAGCAACACGCGGCAACTGATGCCCGATTGCATTTTGTCAGCGTCGAAAAATACCCCTTGAGCCCGGCCGATCTGCAACGGGCCCTGGCACTGTGGCCAGAGCTCAAACCCCTTGCCGATCAATTGCTGGGGCAATACGTGGCGATCCATCAAGGGTTCCAGCGCCTGACACTGGCCAATGGCCGGGTGACCCTGACACTGCTGATCGGCGACGCACTGGAGCAGTTGCCGCAACTGGACGCCCGGATCGACGCCTGGTTTCTCGACGGCTTTGCTCCGGCGAAAAACCCCGACATGTGGACCGCTGAACTGTTCGCCGAACTGGCACGCCTGGCCGCCCCCGGCTCGACCATCAGCACCTTCACCAGCACCGGTTGGGTCCGCCGCCTGCTCAATGCCGCCGGCTTCAAAATGAAACGCACACCCGGCATCGGCCACAAGTGGGAAATCCTGCGCGGCGAGTTCCTTGGCTGGCCCCAGGAAGTTGCCGCTCCGGCGCCGGACAAGCCCTGGTTTGCCCGACCTGCCGCGCTGACCGGTGAACGCCGCGCCTTGGTGATCGGTGCCGGGCTCGCCGGTTGCGCCAGTGCCGCCAGTCTCGCTGCACGGGGCTGGCAGGTGAGCGTGCTGGAGCGACACAAGGATGTCGCACAGGAGGCTTCGGGCAACCCGCAAGGCGTGCTTTACCTCAAGTTATCGGCCCATGGCACGACGCTGTCGCAAATGATCGTCAGTGGTTTCGGCTACACCCGGCGCCAGCTCGAACACTTGCAGAGAAGCACCGACTGGGACGATTGCGGCGTGTTGCAACTGGCGTTCAATGCCAAGGAAGCCGAACGTCAGTTGCAACTGGCCGAGGCCTTTCCCGCGGACCTGCTGCACCTGCTGGATCAGCCCCAGGCGCAAGCGCTGGCCGGTGTCGGCCTGGCGCAGGGCGGCCTGTACTACCCGGAAGGTGGCTGGGTCCATCCGCCGGCGCTGTGCCAATGGCAGATGGCGCATCCGCAGATTCAATTGCTCGCGCATCACGATGCCCTGGAATTGCGCAGGGTCGATGGCGAGTGGCAGGCCTGGAACGGCGAGCAGTTGCTTGCCTGTGCACCGGTGGTGGTGCTGGCCGGCGCTGCCGAGATCCAGCGCTTCCCGGAAACCGCCGGACTGCCGCTCAAGCGCATTCGCGGACAAATCACTCGCCTGCCGCAAACCCCGCAGAGCCAGCCGCTGAACACGGTGGTCTGCGCCGAAGGCTACGTCGCCCCGGCGCGTCTGGGCGAACATACCCTGGGCGCCAGTTTCGATTTCAAGAGTGACGACCTGACGCCGACCACCACCGAACACTTGGGCAACCTGGCGATGCTCGAAGAAATTTCCCATGACCTGGTCACGCGCCTGCAGGCCAATGAGCTTGACCCCGAAAGCCTCCAGGGTCGCGCCGCCTTTCGCTGCACCAGCCCCGACTATCTGCCGATCGTCGGCCCCTTGGCCGACAGCCAGGCATTTGCCCAGGCCTATGCCGCGCTGAGCAAGGACGCCCGACAGGTGCCGGACGTCGAATGCCCGTGGCTGGATGGTTTGTACATCAACAGCGGCCACGGCTCGCGCGGCTTGATCACCGCACCGCTTTCCGGGGAACTGCTGGCGGCCTGGCTGGATGACGAACCCCTGCCACTGCCCAGAAGCGTGGCTGAAGCCTGCCATCCCAACCGGTTTGCCTTGCGGCGCCTGATTCGCCGAACCAACGCCTGACGCAGCCCCTTGCGGTCGGATGACGTTCAGCCAAACGGCGGCCCATCCGGCCCTTATAACTTATCGGTCTAAAACTCCGGGGATTCAGCCGGGTCAGTTTTTGAGTACCCGCCGTTTTGGCGCGGTAATCGAATGACCCTCCCCAACGGAAAAACCGGTAAGGAATTTATGTGCGGATTAGCTGGCGAGTTACGTTTTGACAATCAACCTGCAGACCTCGCAGCGGTTGAACGAATCACCCATCACCTGGCGCCTCGCGGCCCCGACGCCTGGGGTTTTCACAGTCAAGGGCCAATAGCCCTGGGCCATCGCCGCCTGAAAATCATGGACCTGTCGAACGGTTCGGCGCAGCCGATGATCGACCACCAATTGGGCTTGTCCCTGGCCTTCAACGGCGCAATCTACAACTTCCCCGAACTGCGCATCGAACTGGAAAGCCTCGGCTACGCCTTCTATTCCGGTGGCGACACCGAAGTGCTGCTCAAGGGCTTTCACGCCTGGGGCGAGGCGCTGCTGCCCAAACTCAACGGCATGTTTGCCTTCGCCATTTGGGAGCGCGACAGCCGACGCCTGTTCATCGCCCGTGACCGGCTCGGGGTGAAACCGCTGTACCTGTCGCGCACCGGCCAGCGCCTGCGTTTTGCCTCGTCCCTGCCGGCGTTGCTCAAGGGCGGCGACATCAACCCGATCCTCGATCCGGTCGCGCTCAATCACTATCTGAACTTCCACGCCGTGGTGCCGGCCCCGCGTACCTTGCTGGCGGGCATCGAAAAACTGCCGCCGGCCACCTGGATGCGTATCGAGGCCAATGGCAGCACCGAGCAGAAAACCTGGTGGACCCTGCCCTACGGCCCACACGCCGATGAGATGAATCTGACGCTCGAAGACTGGCGCGACCGGGTGCTCGACAGCACGCGTGACGCCGTGGCGATCCGTCAGCGTGCGGCGGTCGACGTTGGCGTGTTGCTGTCCGGCGGTGTCGATTCGAGCATGCTGGTCGGTCTGTTGCGTGAAGTCGGCGTGGAAAACCTGTCGACGTTCTCCATCGGTTTCCAGGACGCCGGCGGTGAGCGTGGCGACGAGTTCCAGTATTCGGACCTGATCGCCAAACACTACGGCACTCGCCACCATCAACTGCGTATCGACGAAAAAGAAATCATCGAGCAGTTGCCCGCCGCGTTCCGCGCCATGAGCGAACCCATGGTCAGTCATGACTGCATCGCCTTCTATCTGCTGTCACGGGAAGTGGCCAAGCACTGCAAAGTGGTGCAAAGCGGCCAGGGCGCCGACGAACTGTTCGCCGGCTATCACTGGTACCCGCAGGTGGACGGCGCGAGCGACCCGTATGCCGCCTATCGCGAGGCGTTTTTCGACCGCAGCTACGACGAATACGCCGCCACCGTTCAGCCCAAATGGCTGACGGCCAACGACGCTGCCGGCGACTTCGTGAAGAAACATTTCGCACAGCCCGGTGCGGACGCAGCGGTGGACAAAGCCCTGCGCCTAGACAGCACGGTGATGCTGGTGGACGACCCGGTCAAACGCGTCGACAACATGACCATGGCCTGGGGCCTGGAAGCGCGCACACCGTTTCTCGACTATCGCCTGGTGGAGTTGTCGGCCCGGGTGCCGGGTCAATACAAATTGCCGGATGGCGGCAAGCAGGTGTTGAAGGAAGCCGCGCGCCAGGTGATTCCGAGCGAGGTGATCGACCGCAAGAAAGGTTACTTCCCGGTACCGGGCCTCAAGCATTTGCAAGGCGAGACCCTGAACTGGGTCCGCGAACTGTTGCTCGATCCGAGCCAGGATCGCGGTCTGTTCAAGCCCGCCATGCTCGACCGCCTGCTGACCAATCCGCAGGGGCAGTTGACCCCGCTGCGCGGTTCCAAACTGTGGCAACTGGCAGCCCTGAACCTGTGGCTCAGCGAACAAGGAATCTGATCGATGAAACCTCACGCCACGGCCATCAACCAACGCTTGTTGCGCGGCCAGACACCCTCCTACGAACGCTTGCAGGCGCGCCTGGCCGAAGATGGCAGCGAGTTGGGGGGCGCGCCAATCGCCGTGCATTGCGGCTGGGGCCGGTTGCTGATCGGCCACACCTTTGCCGATGCGGCCAGCCTCGCTCAGGAGTTACTCAACGAACAGCCCGGTGAGCGCGACATCGCCCTGTATGTCGCCGCGCCGCAACAAGTGCTGGGACTGGAGCCGACCCAGTTGTTCCTCGACCCCTCCGACACCTTGCGCCTGTGGTTCAGCGATTACCGTCAGGCCACCCGGGTGTTTCGCGGCTTTCGCATCCGCCGTGCCCAGAGTGCAGCGGACTGGAGCGCGATCAATCAGCTGTACCAGGCGCGGGGCATGCTGCCGATCGATGCCACGTTACTGACGCCACGGGGCTCGGGCGGGCCGGTGTACTGGCTGGCCGAAGACGAGGACAGCGGCGCGGTGATTGGCAGCGTCATGGGGCTGAATCATCACAAGGCCTTCAATGATCCGGAAAACGGCAGCAGCCTCTGGTGCCTGGCGGTCGACCCGCATTGCTCGCGACCGGGGGTCGGTGAAGTGCTGGTGCGCCATCTGATCGAACACTTCATGAGTCGCGGCCTGAGTTACCTCGACCTGTCGGTGCTCCACGACAATCGCCAGGCGAAGAACCTCTACGCCAAGCTCGGTTTTCGCAACCTCTCGACGTTCGCCATCAAGCGCAAGAACGGAATCAACCAGCCGTTGTTCCTCGGCCCGGGCCCCGAGGCGCCGTTCAATCCCTATGCGCGGATCATCGTCGAAGAAGCCCATCGACGCGGCATTGATGTGCAGGTCGATGACGCCGATGCCGGGATGTTCACCCTCAGCCACGGCGGGCGCCGGGTGCGCTGTCGCGAGTCCCTCAGCGATCTGACCAGCGCCATCAGCATGAGCCTGTGCCAGGACAAAAGCCTGACCCACAACGTGCTCAAGAACGCGGGCCTGAACCTGCCATCGCAGCAACTGGCCGGCAATGCTGATGATAACCTGGCGTTTCTCGACGAGCACCACAGGGTGGTGGTCAAGCCGCAGGATGGCGAACAGGGGCAAGGTGTGGCGGTGGATTTGCAGACCATCGAAGACGTCCAGCACGCCATCGAAGCCGCTCGTCGCTTCGACAGTCGCGTGCTGCTGGAAAGCTTCCACGAAGGCCTTGATCTAAGGATTCTGGTGATCGGCTTTGAAGTGGTCGCCGCCGCAATTCGTCGACCGGCCGAAGTGGTCGCGATGGCCAGCATTCCATCGGCGCGTTGATCGAAGCCCAGAGCCGACGCCGACAGGCCGCCACGGACGGTGAAAGCAAAATCCCGCTGGATGCGGAAACCCAACGCACCTTGCATACCGCCGGCTACGACTACAGCAGCATTCTGCCGGCGGGCGAGCACTTGTTCGTACGGCGTACGGCGAATCTTCACACCGGCGGGATTCTCGAAGACGTCACCGCGATCCTGCACCCGACACTGGCGGATGCCGCCGTGCGAGCCGCGCGGGCGCTGGATATTCCCGTGGTCGGCCTCGACCTGATGGTGAGCGCCGCCGATCAACCGGCGTATGTGTTCATCGAAGCCAACGAGCGGGCCGGACTGGCCAACCATGAGCCACAGCCGACGGCTGAACGCTTTGTGGATCTGTTGTTTCCCCATAGTCAGCCGATCGTTTCCTAGTCACGTAGTGCCTGGGCGACCGCCTTTGCTGGAAACAAAATTCCTCCTCATCGAAACCATCGATGTGCTCAACCCCATCTGGAGTTTCCATGACCCTCAAATACCCGGAACCCGATCTGACCTACCTGCAAAAAGTCCTGCTGGAAATGCTCGCCATTCCCAGCCCCACCGGGTTCACCGACACCATCGTGCGCTATGTGGCCGAACGCCTTGAAGAGCTGGGCATTCCCTTCGAAATGACCCGTCGCGGCACCATTCGCGCCACGCTCAAGGGCAAGAAGAACAGCCCGGATCGCGCCGTTTCCGCGCACCTGGACACCATTGGCGCGGCCGTGCGCGCCGTCAAGGACAACGGCCGCCTGACCCTGGCTCCAGTGGGATGCTGGTCGAGCCGTTTCGCCGAAGGCAGTCGCGTCAGCCTGTTTACCGACAACGGAGTAATCCGTGGCAGCGTATTGCCATTAATGGCGTCGGGACATGCGTTCAACACGGCAGTCGATGAAATGCCAATCAGCTGGGATCACATCGAATTGCGCCTGGATGCCTACTGCGCCACCCGCGCCGATTGCGATTCGCTGGGCATCAGTGTCGGCGATTTCGTCGCCTTCGACCCGCTGCCGGAGTTCACCGAAAGCGGCCACATCAGCGCTCGCCACCTCGACGACAAGGCCGGTGTGGCGGCGCTGCTGGCGGCGTTGAAAGCGATCGTCGACAGCGGTGAGGAATTGCTGATCGACTGTCATCCACTGTTCACCATCACCGAGGAAACCGGCAGCGGCGCGGCGGCGGCACTGCCTTGGGACGTCAGCGAATTCGTCGGCATCGACATCGCGCCGGTCGCCCCCGGCCAGCACTCCAGCGAACATGCGGTGAGCGTGGCGATGCAGGATTCCGGTGGGCCGTATGACTATCACTTGTCACGGCACCTGCTGCGCCTGGCCAGTGACAACGAGTTGCCGGTACGCCGCGATCTGTTCCGTTACTACTTCAGCGATGCTCACTCGGCCGTGACCGCCGGCCATGACATCCGCACCGCCCTGCTCGCTTTCGGCTGCGATGCCACCCACGGCTACGAACGCACCCACATCGACAGCCTCGCGGCCCTCAGTCGCCTGCTCGGCGCCTATATCCTCAGCCCGCCGGTGTTCGCCAGCGATGCACAACCGGCCAAGGGTTCGCTGGACCGCTTCAGTCACCAGATCGAACACGACACCCAGATGGAAAGCGATACCCGGGTGCCGTCGGTGGACAGTCTGGTGGGGCAGCGCAACGATAGATGATCCTGGACTTCATCGACTGGGCCGACGCCATCGCGGGCAAGCCACGCTCCCACAGGTTCTGAGTTGCTTACCTTTTTGTGGCTTGCCCGCGAAGACGCCGGATCAGACAACACTCAAGCCCGGGCTGGCAGCAACCCGCCATTCGCCGTAGCATCGCGCCATTGATTTAACCGAGGTGCCTATGCTGATCCCCCACGACCAACTTGAAGTCGACACCCTGACCCGCCTGATCGAAGATTTCGTGACCCGTGACGGTACTGACAATGGTGATGACACCCCGCTGGAGACCCGTGTACTACGGGTACGTCAGGCGTTGACCAAGGGGCAGGCATTGATTGTCTTCGACCCGGAAAGCGAGCAATGCCAGTTGATGCTCAAGCACGACGTACCCAAGCACCTATTCGACTGATTTTTTCGCTCGGGCCAGTTTGCGCTGGATGCGCTCGTAGATTTCGTTTCGGTGCACATTGACGTGGCGCGGAGCCTCGATGCCGAATCGCACATCATTGCCGTTGATGCCAACGACGCGTATCGAAATGCTGTCACCGATGGAAATCAACTCGCCCACAACACGGCTGAGTACAAGCATGGCCTTCGTCCTTCAAGGTTACCGGACCTTGAAGATGCCCGGCGTACCGCAGCGCTTCAAGGCAACAGCGGCAATCCAGACCGAACCTACAAGCACAGACCCACAGCGCTGACAGAAACGTCTGACAAATCGATCAGGCACTTCCTTCACGACGCAGTAAAGCGCGGGCCAAACAGGATGACGCTCGCCCCGATCACACACAATGCCACGCCGATCCAGTCCGAACCGAGTGGACGAATCCGCTCGACCACCGCCAGCCAGCCAATCGATGCAATGATGTAAATGCCCCCGTAGGCGGCATAGGCGCGACCGGCGTAGACCGCTTCGACACGGGTCAGCAACACCGCGAACAAGGTCAGGCTGAGCAGCGCCGGCGCGATCCACCAGGCGCTTTTGCCCTGGCGCAACCACATCCAGAAGGCAAAACAGCCGGCGATTTCAAACAGCGCGGCGAGGAAAAACCACAGATAGTTGAGCATGCGAACGCCTCGCGAGGATGACCGATGGCGGCCACCCTAACGAGGCTGTTCCGTGCGGGCAAGTTCAACCTGCGGTTTGTTTGGCCTTGGCGCGCATCTTGTCGGCCATCAGGGTCATTTCGTTGTAGAGCAGTTGCGGGTTTTTCTGCTTGAGCGCCCAGGCCATGCGCCCTTGCTCGTGGGGCAGGATCATGAACTCGCCGGCGGCGACCTGCTGATAGATGTAGTCAGCGATGTCTGCCGCGCTGATCGGCGAGCTTTCCAGCAATTTGCCGACCTGGGCTTTCATCGCCGGGGTCGGGCCACGGAACGAGTCCAGCAGGTTGGTCTGGAAGAACGATGGGCAAACCACGTGTACGCCGACTTCCTGCTGGGCCAACTCAATCAGCAGACTTTCGGACAGCGCCACCACGCCAGCCTTGGCCACGTTGTAGTTGCTCATGGCCGGGCCTTGCATCAAGGCGGCCATCGACGCGATGTTGATGATCTTGCCCTTGCTTTGCTCCAGCAGCGGCAGGAAGGCCTTGCACCCCTTGACGACGCCCATCAGGTTGATTGCGATTTGCCAGTCCCAGTCTTCCAGGGACAGTTCACTGAAGAACCCACCGGATGCCACGCCGGCGTTGTTGACGATGACATCGATACCACCCAGTTTCACTTCGCAGGCCTGGGCGAAGGCGGTCAACTGGCTGTAATCGCGCACATCGCAGCGCTGGATGAAACCGTCGCCGCCGGCTTCGCGAACCAATTTCAGGGTTTCCTGCAGGCCCGGTTCGCTGACATCCGACAAGGCCAGCTGCCAGCCTTCGCGCGCCCAGCGCAGTGCGATTTCGCGACCCAGGCCAGAGCCCGCACCAGTGATCATCATGCGATTTTGCATAGCAAACAGCCTTGTTGTCCGGGGGAAGATGCAGCGAGTGTAGCGAAGGATATTGCCCGACCCACGCTCCATCAGATTGCTGAATGCCCCGAGCAAACCGCAGGCGCGTCCGACCCAACTAACACAATTAACCCCGAAACAGCGCATTGCTCGAAAAACATCGAAAAAACTTGGAATTTTATAGCGTGCGCGGCAGTCGGATTTTTTAAGCAGCTCGAATTAATTGCATTCCCGCTGACCGTTAACGATCAGGTCATTCCTGAATACATCCAACAAGGAAACAGTCATGGGCACAATTCTTATCGTAATTCTGATCTTGTTACTGATCGGTGGCTTGCCGGTCTTCCCGCACTCCAGAAGCTGGGGTTATGGCCCATCGGGCATCATCGGCGTCGTGTTGGTCGTGCTGCTGATCCTGCTCTTGCTCGGCAGAATATGAAGATCTGACCGGCAAAAAAAATGTAGGAGCTTGCTTGCTCGCAATGGACTTGATGACGATGCGCTTATCCAGAAAATACGCGTCATCGTTAACGTCCATCGCGAGCAAGCTCGCTCCTACAAGTGCTTGTTTCTATATTGCCGCTTTACTTAGTCCGGCTTGCCGTCAACCACACCTGCGGTGTTGTCGAGCAGGCTCTTGGTGGCCGTTTGCAGGAACGATTCAAGCTTGGTTTTCAACTCGGCAGTACGCGGGGCGTTTGGAATGACCTCAGCGTGTGGATTGGCACCCAACTCGTATTGATACATCTTCGGGGCCATGTCCTTGTCCTTCGGTAAAACCAATATCTGGTCCGCCGTAATGATCGCCGTGGTCTGCTCACTGCCCGATGGTTTGATCACGCCAAAACCAGGATCACCTTCTGGCAGGTTGAGCAGGTCGCGTCCCCAGCACTGATGGCGCACTTCGCCCCCCAGTCGACCCATGATGGTCGGCACAATGTCAATCTGAGTCCCGACGGTGTGGTCACGCTGGCCGAATTTTTCCTGAATGCCCGGTGCGATCATCAGCATCGGAACGTTGAAACGCCCCAGATCCATTTCGGTGATCTGCTGCTCGTTGCCAAAACCGTGGTCACCGACGATCACAAACAGGGTTTCCTTGAAGTACGGCTCCTTGCGTGCCTTCTCGAAGAACTGACCCAGCGCCCAGTCGGAGTAACGCATCGCGGTCAAGTGCTCGTTGAGGCTACCGCGATCAGTCACTGGCTCAACAGGCAATGGCGACGGCAAGGCATAAGGTGTGTGGTTGGACAGCGTTTGCAGCAAGGCATAGAACGGTTTTTTGTCCTTGCCATCACGAGCCTTCAGCTCTTCCAGGCCACGGGTGAACATGTCCTGGTCGGAAACACCCCAGGTCGGGTCGGAGAACACCGGGTTAACGAAGTCGTTACGCCCGATGAAGTTGGTCATGCCCTGGTTGCTGAAGAAACCCGACTGGTTATCCCAGGCGAAGTCACCGTTGTAGACATACACGTCATCGTACTGACGGGCACTGAGCAATTGCGGCAGGCCAGACAGTTTGTGACTGCCTTCCGGGGTCTGCATCAGGTATTCGAAACCCGGCAGGTTCGGGAAGCAGGCCATGGTGGCGAACATCCCCTGGTGAGTGTGGGTGCCGTTGGAGAAGAAGCGGTCGAACAACAGGCCCTCCTTCGACAGTTTGTCGAGGTATGGCGTGATGTTGCCCGGTGCACCCAATGCCCCCACCGAGTGGCCGGCCATGCTTTCCATCAGGATCACGACGACGTTCTTGATCGGCAGGGTCTTGTCTGCCGGAGGCGTATAAACGCGACGTACGGCAGCGGTATCGCCATCCACCAGTTTTTCGTCCTTCATCACCAGCATGTCACGCACAGTCTGCTGCGCCATGGGTTGTGGCAATGTCGCTTTCCAGATGTTGTCGCGATCTTCGGACATCCGGCTCTTGGCGGCGGCAATCAGTTGCAGGGTACCGTTAAGGCCCAACTGGTTGGCGAAGTTCGATTCGGTGGTGTAGACGTCACCCCAACGCATGGGTGGGCCTTGACGCAAGGTGCCACGGGCGGCGACCACGCAGATCAGCAGGCAGACCACGAACACGGCGAAGCGCGTGTACCACGGGGCAACCTGACGCGTACCAATGCTGCCGCCGCTGAAGGGGCCACGAGGACGGGTCGCACGATCAGCGCCCTTGAATGCCAGGCTGAGGATCCAGGTGCCTACGGCCCAGGCCAGCAGGTAGCGAACGACCGGAAAACCGTACCAGAGCATGCTCATCACGGTTTTCGGATCTTCTTTTACATACTGGAAAACCAGGCCGTTGAGGCGCTGGTGGAACTCACGGTAGAAATCCATCTCCATGAGGCCCAGGAACAGCGCGATGCTCGAAGCAACCGTCAACCAGAAGCGGAACAGCCCGCGCGCCGCCATGCTACGGACGCTAAACAACGCGAGCAGCAACGGAACGCTGAGGTAAACCACCAGGCGCAAATCGAAACGCAGGCCGTTGGCGAATGCTTCGAGAAATGTCGAGGCTGGTGTAGAGAGGATCATCTCGCGGTTGTAGACCAGCAGCGCGACGCGCAGCGCGGAAAACATCACCATCATGACCAAAGCACACAGCAGTGTATAAGCCAGATGCGATTTGACGGTCGGTTGCAGCAGGCGACTTGAAGCTCGCTGCTGATTCAGGGCGTCCGGGATTGCCATGTCGTATTAGGACCCATTGGAAGTTGAAGTTTCAAAAATACAGCTGCGCCCTGCCCTCTGCTGGCCAAATCCTGGCCCGGGGTTTGCGCGATGCGCAAATGTTGCACGATCAACCGCATCATTGCCATTGATAAGTGTTCGTCGATGCAGACGCGTGCGAATTGTCTTGGAGGCGTTGTGAAAATTTCGTGCAACGCATATCTGGAAACAAAATAAAGCCCTGCCCTGCAAATACGGCAACGCCCCGAACCGGTCGGGGCGTTGCGCAGGCCTTGCTCAACAGCGCAATGCGATTACTTCTCGGCGCGTGCCTTGAGGTTTTTCAAGGTATTGAACGGCGCATCGACCACAAACTTGTTGGCCACCATCGACGGAACACTACCGCCCGGCTCGGTGTGAACCTGATAGGTCACTTCAACCTGGTCGCCCTTGGGAACAAACTTCCAGAAACCATCGACCTTGGCGACCCGGACCAGACCTTTTTCATCAGGCAGGTATTTAGGCACGCCTTCGAGCTTGCGGGTCATGCTGCCATCGGCACCTTCGGTAATGGTGACGTGCATCACCGAATCACGCGGGGTGACTGGCCAAGGGGTATTGAACTGGGTGTAGGTCCAGAGCTGATTGCCTTCCTGCTTGAGCAACTTCTGGGTCTTGCATTCGTGAATCCAGGCGCAGGCGCCGGGGACGTCGTCCTGTAGTGCGCGCAGTTTGGCCATGGTGGTCTTCATCAGGGTGACGCCCTGATAGGCCTTGTAGTCGGAACCTGGTACTTCACTCAGGGATATCTTGATGCCGTCTTCGTTCTTGGCAACCTTCCAGTCTTCGGCCTGAGCGACCGAGGTGGCCAATACAGCCGTCAAACCGCACAGCAGAGCAATACGATGCAGCGAACCCATAGTCTTATTCCTTATTGTTGAAGTTCCGTTCGTTGTACACATCACGCAGCCGTCATTTGCTCCCACCAGCCGATCAGCCTGATCGCTTCTTCACGGCTATTGCCGCACACCTCGATATCAGCCTCGAACGCCGAACAGACTGCCGGGCGCTCTGGCTGGCCGAAAATAGTGCACAGGTTTTCGGCAGACAATTGCAGGCATCGTTCCCCCGCGGCTTTGCCGTTGGGCATGCCGGGGATGGGCGAGCTGATGGATGGGGCAATGCAACAGGCGCCACAGCCTTCACGGCATTTCATGACGACGAGCTCCTCGCGACGGGCAATGTGTTAAAGGACGTTGCACAGAGTAACCGCTAAAACAGTTGTTTTAAATTGGCGAACCACGGGTTTTTGCCTGCAACCAGGCGTGACCGGGCAGTCTCCGACAAAGCGTCTGGTTGGCGGGTCATCAGCAAGGAAGAATTAATGCTTGAACTCGAATTCCAGCGCCGCGCCTTCGACTTCATGACGTTCTTCGTTGCGCAGCTGCAATTGCATTTCGTTACTGATCAACCTTCCGTTGAGCTGGAACTGGCTGCTTTTGTCACCGAACATTTGCGGCAGTACCGGATCTCGCCTCGGTAATGGCACGGTGCCCACCGGCTTCAGCTCCTCGACCATGCCCTTGGGCAAACTCAAATCCAGGTCAGCTGAAGGCAGCGGGGTTTTCGCCACCTCGCTGGCCGGTTTCGACTTGGCCGCAATCGGAGGACGCTTCTTGACCGGCGCGGCTTTCTTTTTGACCGGGGCGGTTTTCGTGGCTGGAGCGGTTTTTTTCGAGGTAGTGCTTGCTGCCGGTTTTTCCTGAACAGAAGCGGCCATCACGGATAGCGGCTGAGCGCTCAATAACAGGCAAATCATCAGCCAGGTGGCGGGAAAAATCGGTTTCATGGACCCAACGGCGCAACGGCGCTAACGACAGAGGGGCCATATGCTCGCTTGTTGCAATCAACATGACAAGCGCGGACAGGCATTACCTGCCCGCCTCCGTCAAAGACCGCCGGCCATTTCCTGGCAGAGCTGGGTGGCGAGCATGCCAAGGGTCATCAAGGCACGCTCGGCTTCACGATTCCAGGGGATGCCGCAGTTCAGGCGAATGCAATGATTGAATTGCTCGGTGTTACTGAAAATCAGCCCCGGCGCGATGCTGATGCCCTGCTGCAGCGCCCGTACATGCAATTCCTGGGTATTGACCCGACCCGGCAGGCTTACCCACAAAATGAACCCGCCGGTTGGCCGCGTCATCTGGGTGCCTTCGGGGAAATACTGCTGCACGGCCAGCTGGAAGGCGCTGAGGTTCTTGCGGTATTCCTGACGGATGTAACGCAAATGGCGGTCGTATCCACCGTTTTCCAAGTAGGCCGCAATGCCCATTTGCGTGACGCTGCAGGCGGAATGGGTGCTGAACGTCTGCAAACGCTGGATTTCCTGCTGGTACTTGCCGGCAATCATCCAGCCGATCCGTACACCCGGCGACAGGGTCTTGGAGAAACTCGAGCAATAGATCACCCGGTCCAGGCGGTCATAGGCCTTGAGCGCTTTGGTGCGCCCCTGCTCGAACATCAACTCGCCGTAAATATCGTCCTCGACAATCTGGATATCGAAGTCGGATGCCAGGCGCAGCAGTTGTTTCTGCCGCTCCTCGGGCATGGTGCCCCCCAGCGGGTTGCTTAGACGAGTGGTCAGCACCAAGGCCTTGATCGACCACTGGTTGGCCGCCAGTTGCAAGGCTTCGAGGCTCATGCCGGTGGATGGATCGCTGGGAATTTCGATGACCTTGAGGCCCAGCAGATCAGCCAATTGCAGCAACCCATAGTAGGTCGGCGACTCGGCTGCGATCAGGTCACCCGGCCGGGTCAGCACCCGCAGGGACATTTGCAAGGCATCGACACAGCCGTGGGTGATCACCACTTCCGACGGATCGACCACCACGCCTGCATCACGCATGCGAATCGCCACTTGTCGGCGCAACGGTTCAAAACCCGGGCTGAACATGTAGCTGAACGCACGCGGACTGTGAAAACGGGTGACTTTGGCCAGTTGCTGATGCAGTGCCCGCACCGGCAAATAATCGACGCTCGGTACTGCGGCGCCCAACGGAAAGACGCCCTCGCGGCGGGATTCGACCAACACCTGCTGGATGATGCTGCTGCGAGTGACCAGCCCGGGACGCTCAACCCTGGCGATATCCGGTGTCGGTGCAGTCAGGGCCGGGGTCTGGTGCACGTAGTAGCCCGATTGCGGCCGGGCACGGATCAGCCCCTGATCCTCGAGGTTGGCATAGGCCTGCAGCACTGTCGCGTGGCTGACATTGAGCTGCGAGCTCATCTTGCGCACCGAAGGCACACGCTCGCCGGGTTGATAGACACCACGACGGATATCTTCGGCCAGTTGCTGAGCAATACGTTGGTAGAGCAGGAGATTGGTCATGACGCAGCACTCGATTTCACGGGCATTTTATTCTTGTGTGAAACAATACCGGAACAGTTTAGAAGTGTACTGGGACAGTTGCCACAATAGTCGACAGTACAGTGCAGTGTCAGCAAGAACTGTACTGTTTTGAGCACTATTTGGCAGGCGAAAAAAAACCCGGCGCTGACTGGCAGGCCGGGTCTCCAGTGACGCAACCCTTAGCGGGCGGCGCCCAGCTGGCCTTTTTCGTCGGAGAACACAATTTCCACCCGACGGTTCTGGGCACGACCACGCTCGGAAGCGTTGACGTCCACAGGGTATTCATCGCCGTAGCCTTCAACCTGAATACGTTTGTCGTCGATCCCAAGATCCGTCAAAACGTCCGCCACCGATTGCGCACGGTCGCGCGACAGCTTGAGGTTTTCCTGTTTGCCGCCGGTACTGTCGGTATAGCCTTCGATCCGCACCACGCGCTTGGGGTTGAGCTGCAGGAACTGGACGACTTTCAGCACGACGCGGTTCGCCGAGTTTTTCAATTCTGCTTCGCCGGTGTCGAACAGCACGTCGCCCAGGGTCATGACCAAACCACGGTCGGTCTGGGTGGTGGCCGTCGCAACGATCTGCTCTTCGATCCATTTGCCCTGCTGCTGCACGCTGAGCAGTTTGGATTCCCGCAAGGCCAGTTGCAGGCGCTGCCGCTCCAGTTCGAGCTTTGCCGCGCGCTCTTCGTTAAGCACCTGATTGGTGTGTTCCCGAGCGATCTCGCTGTAACGCTGACTCAGATAAGCGTAATGCACCACGTCCGACCCGCTGCCCCAGTAGCTGGACAAGCGATCGGCGCGCGCCAGGGACTCACCGGCGCGGATCACGTCCTTGGGTGCGATACGCAGCACATTCGAATCTTCCTTGACCTTCTGGAAGTCGGCGCCCGCCTCCTGCAATGCCGTTTCGCTGTGCTGGCCGGCGCAGCCATAAAGGCTCGCGCAACCCGCCAGGATCAGACCACCGAGGGCCTTGGTCTTGAGGCTCATTGGGAGTCCCCCACTTGCTTGCGCAGACGGGCGATGCGGGTATTGAGCACGCTCAACTGCTCCTCGCTCTTGAGGGTCAGGACCCGGGCCTCAGCCAGACGCGCGTCCAGCTCGGCCTGTTCGGCCCGCATGCGTGCGTTTCTGAAGGATTGGTCGGCCATGTTGCCCTTGGCCCGGTTGAACTTGTCTTCGGCCAATTTCATTTCAGGCACTTCGTCGGCAGTGGCGCCAACAGCCTTGGCTTGTTCGAGTGCCTGTGCAGTCAGGCGCATTTGTTCATTCGGCGCAGGATCGGCTGCACAACCCGCCAGAGCCAGAACGGCCAGGGCAGCGAAAAGAGGTCGAATACTCACTAAAAATCCCTACTGTTTTGGGCTACTGACAGGTTGCGTCTGCCGTTGAGAAAGTTGGGCATTCCAACGCTCGATATTGCGCAACAGCACGGCCTCCGTCAGTCCGGACGCGCGCAATTCTGTCATCTTTTTGGCCAACTGTCCGCGCAACCACGGATCGTTGCAGGCGGAGTCGTGGGAAATGGCCAGAAACAACCCCGGCTTGTCTACTGGTTGCACGCGAGCCACCAGATCATTGGACATGCCCAATGTCTGCGCCATCGCCACACCCGAGTAGCGTCCGGCCAGGACATATTCCGCCTCGCCCAAGAGCAATTTCTGAAAGGCCAGGGTCAGACTGGATGTGCGGATGAGGGTCAATTGCTGCTCGGCAAAAGTGCCAAATGCCGGGGTCAATCGGGATTTTTCCGACACGGCGCCGGTATGCCCCTGCAGGTCCTGCACATCGCTGTAGACCAGTGACGAATCCTTGCGGGTCCAGACCAGATAGTCGTTTTCCAGCAATGGTGGGTGAATATAATCCAGGGTTTCCAGCTCGCTGACCGTCAACGAGGCGTCGGCCAGCATGTCCATGCGTCCACTGCGCACTTCGTCCAGGGCCTGGGAGCGTTTTCCGGCGTACAACAGTTCAACCTTGATCCCTGACTGCCCCGCCACTTGCTGCAATAAATCGGCACTGGCGCCGATCAGATGCCTGGGATCCTGCGGGTCTTGCCACAGGAAAGGTGGCGCATCCGGACTGCCGGTCACCACCAGGCGATCGCACTTGCCGGCTGCAGTGGACAGCGCTGGAAATAGCGTCAACCCAAGAAGCAATGACCAGCCACATAGGCGGCTCAAATCCATGGCGAAACTCTCCCGT
Source organism: Pseudomonas sp. MIL9 (assembly GCF_016887925.1). Taxonomy (NCBI): domain Bacteria; kingdom Pseudomonadati; phylum Pseudomonadota; class Gammaproteobacteria; order Pseudomonadales; family Pseudomonadaceae; genus Pseudomonas; species Pseudomonas sp. MIL9. The sequence continues at coordinate 65,082 of NZ_JAFEHE010000017.1, forward strand.
TGAGACCGTTTATAACCTTGTAGGAGCGAGCCAGCTCCTACAGGAAAAAAAGCAAAAAAAACCCGACCAAAAGGTCGGGCTCTTTATAAGTGAAGCAGCCGGATTAGACCAGCTTCTCCAGCTCGGGGATGGCTTCGAACAGGTCAGCCACCAGGCCGTAATCGGCCACCTGGAAGATCGGCGCTTCTTCGTCCTTGTTGATCGCAACGATCACTTTGGAGTCTTTCATGCCGGCCAGGTGCTGGATCGCGCCGGAGATACCGACGGCGATGTACAGCTGTGGCGCAACGATCTTGCCGGTCTGACCGACCTGCATGTCGTTGGGTACGAAACCTGCGTCGACCGCGGCGCGGGAAGCACCGACGGCAGCGCCCAGCTTGTCGGCCAGGGCGTACAGGTGTTTGAAGTTGTCACCGTTCTGCATGCCACGGCCGCCGGAAATGACGATCTTGGCAGCGGTCAGTTCCGGACGATCGGACTTGGCCAGTTCTTCGCCAACGAAGCTGGAGATGCCAGCGTCGTGAGCAGCGGCAACGGCTTCTACAGCAGCCGAACCACCTTCAGCGGCAACCGGGTCGAAACCGGTGGCACGCACGGTGATCACTTTCACGGCGGCGTTCGATTGAACGGTAGCGATGGCGTTACCGGCATAGATCGGACGCTTGAAGGTGTCAGCGCTTTCGACCGAGATGATCTCGGAGATCTGGTCAACGTCCAGTGCTGCGGCAACGCGCGGCAGGATGTTTTTGCCGTTGGAAGTGGCGGCAGCCAGGATGTGGCTGTAGCCCTTGCCCAGCTCGGCAACCAGAGGCGCAACGTTTTCCGGCAGCTGGTGAGCGTAGGCAGCGTTGTCGGCCACCAGCACTTTAGCCACGCCAGCGACTTTCGCAGCGGCTTCAGCCACGGCGCCAGCGCCCTGGCCTGCAACCAGCACGTGGATATCGCCGCCGATTTTGGCAGCGGCAGCCACGGTGTTCAGCGTGGCCGGGGCCAGCACTTTGTTGTCGTGTTCAGCAATAACCAAGATAGTCATTTAGATTACCTTCGCTTCGTTTTTCAGTTTCTCGACCAGTTCAGCCACCGACTTGACCTTGATACCCGCGCTGCGTGCAGCAGGCGCTTCGACTTTCACGGTCTTGTTGGTGGAGGCGGTGGAAACGCCCAAAGCGTCCGGAGTCAGCACTTCGAGAGGCTTCTTCTTGGCTTTCATGATGTTTGGCAGGGACGCGTAGCGCGGCTCGTTCAAACGCAGGTCGGTGGTGACGATGGCCGGCAGTTTCAGGGAAACGGTCTGCGCGCCGCCATCGATTTCGCGGGTCACAGCGACGCTGTCGCCGCTGATTTCGACTTTCGAAGCGAACGTACCCTGACCGTAACCGCTCAATGCGGCAAGCATCTGGCCAGTCTGGTTGTTGTCGCTGTCGATGGCTTGTTTGCCAAGGATCACCAGCTGAGGCTGTTCCTTGTCGACAACAGCCTTCAGCAGTTTGGCAACGGCCAGGGAAGTCAGATCTTCGGCGGATTCGACGAGGATGGCGCGGTCAGCACCCAGAGCCAGCGCAGTGCGCAGTTGCTCTTGAGCGGTGGACGGGCCGACGGAGACGACGACGATTTCAGTCGCGACGCCTTTCTCTTTCAGGCGTACCGCTTCTTCCACTGCGATTTCGCAGAACGGGTTCATCGACATCTTGACGTTGGCAAGATCGACGCCGGAATTGTCCGCCTTGACGCGGACCTTGACGTTGTAATCCACAACGCGTTTGACAGCTACAAGAACCTTCATGGATTCCTCGTTACTCTCCGGTGAAAAGGAAGTCGCCTAGGCGAACCTGGCGGTTGATACTCATCGGGCGCAAGGGCACCTCTAAAAACGCCGGCAAACGTGTCAAGTGACCATCGTTCATGATGTTGATGACCGTTCGTCAGTCGTGACTTACAAGTCATTCATTATCGCGGCGTGTAAACTGCGCGCCAAACCTGCGCGGCTCATCACTTTCCAGTGCCATCGCCCTGTCTTTAAAGGTGCTCTTGAAACCAACAGTCAGCCTACGGCGAGCGCAAAACCGCCCGTATCTTGACCGGAACACCTATTCCGGTCAATACGGCAAAATAGCCGTTCATAAGCCGCGTGACTTTGATTTCTCTGGCTTTGAGCCAATTCAAACAAACGTTTGTATTGGACGCTGAGAGTGGTGTAGATATAATGCGCCACCCAAAGAGAAAGGTGGTTACTCGATTGTCCTCTCCCGGCGTTGCGCAGGGATTCAGGGATGCGACACCCAACCTCCCAATTAGAAAAAAAACTGTTGAGCCTTGAGTAGGAGATAACCTGTGGAACGCGAATACATGGAATTCGACGTGGTCATCGTCGGTGCCGGCCCCGCTGGTCTTTCCGCTGCCTGCCGATTGAAGCAGAAGGCCGCCGAAGCCGGTAAGGAAATCAGCGTCTGCGTGGTCGAAAAAGGCTCCGAAGTCGGTGCTCACATCTTGTCTGGTGCCGTGTTCGAACCACGGGCCCTGAACGAATTGTTCCCGGACTGGAAAGCACTCGGCGCGCCGCTGAACACGCCGGTCACCCGCGATGACATCTTCGTGCTGAAAAATGCCGAAAGCGCGCAGAAAATCCCTGACTTCTTTGTGCCCAAGACCATGCACAACGAAGGCAACTACATCATCTCCCTGGGTAACCTGTGCCGCTGGCTGGCCCAGCAGGCCGAGAACCTGGGCGTGGAAATCTACCCGGGCTTCGCCGCCCAGGAAGCCCTGTTCGACGAGAACGGCGTGGTTCGCGGGATCATCACCGGTGACCTGGGCGTTGACCGCGAAGGTCAGCCGAAAGAAGGCCTGTACACCCCAGGCATGGAACTGCGTGGCAAGTACACGCTGTTCGCCGAAGGTTGCCGCGGCCACATCGGCAAGCAGCTGATCAAGCGTTTCAACCTCGACAGCGATGCAGACGCCCAGCATTACGGCATCGGCCTGAAAGAAATCTGGGAAGTCGACCCGGCCAAGCATCAGCCTGGCCTGGTGGTCCACACCGCCGGTTGGCCGATGGACATCATGGGCACCGAGAACACCGGTGGCTCGTTCCTCTATCACCTGGAAAACAACCAGGTGGTGGTCGGCCTGATCGTCGACCTGTCCTACAGCAACACTTACCTGTCGCCGTTCGACGAGTTCCAGCGCCTCAAGCATCACCCGGTGCTCAAGCAGTACCTGGAAGGCGGCAAGCGCATCAGCTACGGCGCGCGCGCCATCTGCAAGGGCGGCCTGAATTCGCTGCCGAAAATGGTCTTCAAGGGCGGCGCGCTGATCGGTTGCGACCTCGGCACCCTGAACTTCGCCAAGATCAAAGGCAGCCACACCGCGATGAAGTCCGGCATGCTGGCTGCCGAATCCGTGGCTGACGCGCTGTTCGCCGACAAGGACGGCAGCGAAGAGCTGACCACTTACGTCGACGCGTTCAAGAAGAGCTGGCTCTACGACGAACTGTTCGCCAGCCGCAACTTCGGCCCGGCGATCCACAAGTTCGGCGCTATCGTCGGTGGCGGTTTCAACTGGCTCGACCAGAACATCTTCGGCGGCAAACTGCCGTTCACCCTGCACGACACCAAGCCGGATTACGCTTGCCTGAAGCTCGCGGCCGACTGCAAGAAGATCGACTACCCGAAACCGGACGGCAAGATCAGCTTCGACAAACTCAGCTCGGTGTTCATCTCCGGTACCAACCATGAAGAAGAACAGCCTTGCCACCTGAAGCTGACCGACCCGAGCATCCCGATCAACAAGAACCTGCCGCTGTACGATGAGCCAGCCCAGCGTTACTGCCCGGCCGGCGTGTACGAAGTGATTACCAAGGAAGATGGCGAGAAGCGCTTCCAGATCAACGCCCAGAACTGCGTTCACTGCAAGACCTGCGACATCAAGGACCCTTCGCAGAACATCACCTGGGTGACGCCGGAAGGCGCTGGCGGCCCGACTTACCCGAACATGTAAGCCGAGCGCTGAACAACGAGGCTCCCGAACGGGGGCCTTTTTGTTGCCTGCGATTTTACTGACGGCACAAAAAACCAATGTGGGAGCGAACTTGCTCGCTCCCACAGTGTTTTGCATTCAAACCTTGAGACCCAGCTCCGCCGACAACCGCGCCGTGACCCCTTTGATCAGGGGAATCAACTCGGCCATTTTTTCCAGCGGCATATACGGCACGGTACTGGCGATGCTGATGCCGGCGACGATACGCTTGCTGGCATCACGAATCGGCGCCGCCACGCATCGGATCGACGGTTCGTTGTCCTCCAGGTCGAAAGCGTAGCCACCGGCCACGTACTCGATCATGCGCTGATGAAACTGTTCCCAGGACTGTTCCGGGTGCTGCGGCCAGAACTGATTTTTCCCACCCGCTGGCAGGCTGACTTCGTACAACCGTTGCCACTCTTGCGGAGTGTCGTCGAGCATCAGTGCCTTACCGATGCCGGTACGCGCCAACGGCATGCGATGGCCGACCCGCGAGCGCATTTCCGGGCCGTTGCGTCCCGGATTCTTGTGCAGGTACAGCACTTCGTCGCCCTCTCGGATCGCCAGGTGAATGGTGTCACCGGTCAACGCCGACAACTCATCCAGATACGGCCCGGCCAGGGTGACCAACGGCAGTTCTTCGCGCGCCTGAAACCCCAGTTCGATCAGCTTCGGCCCCAGCAGGTAACCGACTTGCGGCACCACCCGCAGATAACGTTCGTCGACCAGGCAACTGGCCAGTCGATGAGTGGTGCTGCGCGTGGTTCCGATCAACCGGGCGATCTCCTTGAGATCACGGGCGCCACTGGCCACCGCCTGAACCACACCCAAACCTCGAAGCAGTGTCTGGGTGCCGGTCGGCGCGGCGTCCTTGGCGATTTTTGGGGCGTCTTCCTGCATATCCAGCCTTTACCGTTGAGCGAGTGAACGGGCGGCATTATGGTCGCCCTCCTGCTGCGACTACAACTTGATACGCTCGACCTTGCCCACCAGCAAAATGTAGGAAAGTGCACCCAGCAATGCCAGAACCGAGATGTAGGTGATCGCCGGGGCAAAGGACTCACCGCTGGCAAGGAAACCGATGACGATTGGCGTGGCAATGGCCGACAGGTTGCCGATGAAGTTGAACACGCCACCGGTCAGTCCCAGCAAACGTGCCGGTGCCAGCGTGGAAACCAGCGACCAGGTGATCGACGCCAGACCGTTGCCGAAGAACGCCAGGGCGAGGAAGGCAATCACCAGCGGCGTCGACTCGACGAAGTTGGCGCCGATGATCGAAGTGGAAATCAGCAGGCCACTGATGATCGGCAATTTGCGAGCGAAACCGACCGTGTACCCGCGCCGGATCAGGAAATCCGAAAAGAAACCGGAACACAGCACACCGACGAACGCTGCGAGAAACGGCAGCGATGCCAGCAAGCCGGATTTGATGAAGTCCATCCCACGGTATTTCACCAGGTAGGTCGGGAACCACGTCAGGAAAAACCACAGCGTCGAGTTGAGGCAGAACTGGCCGAGGTAGATGCCCCAGAGTTTGCGCTTGCTCAAGACGATCCCCAGGTCGGCCCAGCTGAATTTGGCCTTCACCTTCGCTTGCTCGGCCTGGATGTCCACCAGCCCGCCGCCTTCGCGGATCAGGTCGATTTCGGCCTCGTTGGCACCTTTGAAGTCACGCGGTTCGCGATACACCGCGTACCAGATCACGGCCCAGAGAATGCCTACCGCGCCTGTGGTGACAAACACCATGTGCCAGCCGAATTCGTGCTGAAGCCAGGCCAGTACCGGCGTCAGGAACGCCAGGCCGACAAACTGTCCAGAGGTGTAGAAACCGATGGCCGTGGCGCGCTCGCGCTCGGGGAACCAGGTGGTTACAACGCGGCTATTGATCGGATAGGCCGGCGCTTCCAGGGCACCGACGGCCATGCGCAAGACGAACAGCGCGATGAAGCTGCCGGCGAAGCCGAGCATCACCGTGGCAATCGACCACAACAGCAGCGCGACGGTGTAAAGAATGCGCGGAGGCACCCGATCCACCAGCCAGCCACCGGGGATCTGCATGGCGGCGTAGGTCCAGCCGAAGGCCGAGAAAATCAGGCCGACGTGAATCGGGTCGATGCCCAGTTCGCTGGTCAGCGCCGGGGCTGCGATCGACAGGTTGCTGCGGTCCAGGTAATTGATCACCACCGTGATGAACAGCAGGACCATGATGAAAAAACGCTTGCGGCTGGGCGTCACCAACGTCGCCTGCCCGGTGAGGGTTTGCGGTTGCATGAGGAGTGCCTCTTCTTATGTTTATTGAGGACGATTGGAAAATTTGCACTGTCTCTGTGGAGGCGGGCTTGTCCGCGATGGCGGCGGCACATCCGGCATTGATGTGACCGACAGGACGCTATCGCGGGCAAGCCCGCTCCCACAGGTTATGTGTCAGGAGAAACTCACCACTCGGCAAAACTGCCATCGGCATGGCGCCAGATCGGGTTGCGCCAGCGGTGGCCGATGGCTGCGCGTTCGATCACGTACTCCTCGTTGATCTCGATACCCAGGCCCGGACCGTTGGGGATTTTCACGAAGCCTTTGTCGTAGTCGAACACCCGCGGATCCTTGACGTAATCCAACAGGTCGTTGCTCTCGTTGTAATGGATGCCCAGGCTCTGCTCCTGAATGAACGCGTTGTAGCAGGCCGCGTCCAGTTGCAGGCAGGCGGCCAGCGCAATCGGGCCCAGCGGACAATGCAGCGCCAGCGCCACATCGTAGGCTTCGGCCATGTTGGCAATCTTGCGGGTTTCGGTGATACCGCCGGCGTGGGACGCATCGGGCTGGATGATGTCGACATAGCCTTCGCTGAGCACGCGTTTGAAATCCCAACGGGAAAACAACCGTTCGCCCAGGGCAATCGGCGTGCTGGTCAGCGGCGCCAGCTCTTTCAGCGCTTCATAGTTTTCGCTGAGCACCGGCTCTTCGATGAACATCAGTTTGTACGGGTCGAGCTCTTTCATGAGCACCTTGGCCATGGGCTTGTGCACCCGGCCATGAAAGTCCACGCCTATGCCGACGTTCGGGCCCACCGCGTCTCGCACGGCAGCGACGTTGGCCAGGGCCAGGTCGACTTTTTCGAAGGTGTCGAGGAATTGCAGCTCTTCAGTGCCGTTCATTTTCACCGCGGTGAAACCGCGCCCCACCGCTTCTTTCGCGGCACGCGCGGTATCTGCAGGACGGTCGCCGCCGATCCACGAATAGACACGAATCTTGTCACGCACCTGGCCGCCCAGCAGGTCGCTGACCGACACACCCAACGCCTTGCCCTTGATGTCCCACAATGCCTGATCGATGCCGGCCAGTGCGCTCATGTGGATCGCGCCGCCACGGTAGAAGCCGCCGCGATAGAGCACGGTCCAGATGTCTTCGATGTTGCGTGGGTCTTTGCCGATCAGGTAGTCGGACAATTCCTCGACGGCGGCCGCCACGGTGTGGGCGCGGCCTTCGACCACGGGCTCGCCCCAACCGGTGACGCCCTCGTCGGTTTCGACCTTGAGGAAGCACCAGCGCGGCGGAACGATGAAGGTGGTCAGTTTGGTGATTTTCATCTTCTTGTCTCTCTTGTTCGGATGCAGCGCACGCAGCGCCAAAAGTCTTAGCGAAGGGATTTCCAGGCAGCGACGTAGGCCTTGGCATTGGCCGCCACTTGCGCAGGGGTCATGCCTGGCTTGAACAACCCGGAGCCGAGGCCGAAGCCCTTGACGCCAGCATCGATGAACACCTGCATGTTGTCCGGGGTGATGCCACCGACCGGTGCCAGAATCGTTCCTGCCGGCAACACCGCGAGCCATGCCTTGACGACCGCCGGCCCCATCTGTTCGGCCGGAAACATCTTCAGGATGTCCGCCCCTTCGGCCAGTGCCGCAAAGGCTTCGGTCGGCGTGGCGACACCCGGCGACAGGTACAGCCCCGCAGCTTTCGCGGCGCGCAATACCTTGGGATCGCTATGAGGCATGACGATCACCTGACCGCCCGCCGCTTTCACTTGCCCGACCTGTTCCGGTGTCAGCACCGTGCCGGCACCGATCAGGCAATCGGCGGGCAAGGTACTGCGCAGGATACGGATGCTTTCGTACGGCTCCGGGGAGTTGAGCGGTACCTCGATGACGCGAAATCCGGCCGCGTACAGGACTTCGCCGATGGCCGCCGCTTCTTGCGGACGCAAGCCGCGCAGGATCGCGATCAGACCGTTTTGCGCCAATGCTTGTTTGAGCATGTTCAGAGCTCCAGTCAGGTTTAACGGGATGGGTTGGGCGTGATCAGTCCGGCGGCCAGCGCCAGTTGCCACAGCCCGCGTTCGGTGGCCTGCTCGGCCTGGGACACCCGGGCAAACCCGCACGCGTCGAGGGCCCGGCTGTAACGCGTACAGAGTTGGGCGTTGCCGATGAGGATGATTGACGGCAGGTGCACACTGTTGCGCCGATGTCGCAGGACGCTGGCCAGGGCCGACAGTTCATGGCCGATCAACAGGCCGGACAGGTAATCCGGTTGTGCGGTGGCGCTCAGCTCCCCCGTCAGCCCGAGGCTGCGAGCGCTGAACATTGTCGAGAGCACACCGGTTTCGCCGTCCGCCGACAAAGCCACCTGCACGCCGCGGTCAAACGCTTCGCCATCGAACGACCCGCCGCGTTGCTGGGTACGCCCCAGAATGCTGTGTTCGCTGAGCACGGCGAAGACTTCGCCGGTCATGAAAGTGTCGAAATGGACGATGCAGCCGTCGGCCACTTCCACCCATTTCGAATGACTGCCCGGCAGGCCGATCAACAGATCGGCGCCCGCCTCGTCCGGCAGCGTTTGCAGCACGCCGAGCACTTGGGTTTCTTCGCCGCGCATCACGTTGGGCAAGCGCGAGCGCTGGATCACACCCGGCACGATGTGCACGTCGACACCGCGAAGACTGCGTACGGTTTGCAAGGCGGTGCCGAGGGTGGCGACGTTTGCCGGCGTATCGCGGTAGGCCGCTTCGCACCAGCCCTGGGCGCTGCCGACCATGCCACAGGCAATCACCGGAAGACCGGGCTGCTCGTCGAGCCAGTCGCCGCATGCCTGGTCAAAGGCCAGTTCAAAACCGTCGGTGCATTCCCGGCCGGCAATGACGCGCGGCGCCTTGGGCAACTGCATGATCCCCGACGACAGCGAACGCTGTTCGAGCACTTGGCCACCTTCGGCCAGTTTGTAAGCACGTAATGAGGTTGTCCCCCAATCGAGCGCGATCAATTGCGCCAGCATCGCTTCACCTGTTTTGGTTTTTGGCAGTGAGTGAGCTGGACTATAAACCCGGACGGCGAAAAATCTCAATATATAAATATCAATCCCATATATTGGGAGAAGACAAAAAAAGATCGCAGCGTTCGCTAGCTCCTCGGAATGCATTCCTCTGTAGGAGCCAGCGGGCTAGCGATGGTCGTCAACGATAATGCGTGAAGCCTGACACCCTGCAGTGCTTTCGATTTCTTCGCGAGCAGGCTCGCTCCTACAGGGTTGAGCGTTTAATTACCCTCGGCGAACTCGCGGAGCACTTTGCCGTCCATGCGGTAGCGCACCCACTCTTCCTGTGGCTGCGCGCCCAGGGATTTGTAGAAATCGATGGCTGGGGTGTTCCACTCCAGAACGCTCCATTCGAAGCGCCCGCAGTCGTTGGCACAGGCAATTTTCGCCAAATGCCGCAGCAGGGTTTTGCCGGCACCGCCCCCCCGCTGTTCCGGGGTGATGTAGAGGTCTTCGAGGTACAGGCAGTTGCTGCCCAACCAGGTGGAATAACTGAAGAAGAACACCGCGAACCCGATCGGCAAGCCGTCGCGCAGACAGATCAGGCCATGGGCGGTCGCCCCTTCGCTGAACAGGCTGCGCTCGATGTCGGCGACGCTGGCAATGACTTCGTGGCGGGCACGTTCGTAGTCGGCCAATTCCGTGATGAACGCGAGGATTTGTGGCGCGTCACTGGGGGTTGCCGGGCGGATTTCGATCGTCATGGACGTGCCTTGTCAAAAGTTGAAAACGCCATACTAAGGCGGCGCGCGATTTGTGGCGAGGGAGCTTGCTCCCTCGCCACAGGTCATTACTCCGGCTACGGCTAACCCTTGCATCGCGAACCTCGCACCTAAGATAGACGCCTTGCGTGATAGATAGATGACCTGCCTACTTATCGGGTCAAGGAACTGCGTCATGTCTAGCGCAACACCCCCTGTCTCCAGCAAGTTGTTCGGCCTGTTTTGCCTGGCCAGCTACCTGCTGTCGCTGTCCTATGGTTCGACCTTTTTGCTGTCGCTGTTGATCGGCTCTCGCGGTGGCAACGAGCAGGATGCCGGCAGCGTGATTTCGGCAGCGATGCTCAGCACTTTCGCCGCAGTAATCGTCTCCGGTCACTTGTCCGACTGGCTCGGCGCGGCCCGTTCGGTGGCGCTGTTCGGCCTGTTGCTGGTCGCCGCCAGCCTTGGTTTTGCCTTGACGCCAGGCTTCGGCCACCTGCTGCTGCCTTTCGGACTGTTGCTGGGGCTGGGTTGGGGCGTGTTCTACACCCTTGGGCCGATCATCGTCGCCAGCCTGGTGACGCCGGTGCAGCGCGCCAAATATTTCGCCCTCCTGTCGGGCAGCATGATGACCGGCATCGGCAGCGGTCCATTGCTCGGTCGCGCCGCAAGCGCCCTCGGCTATCCGGTAACGGCGGCGTTTTATCTGGCGGCGCTGGCGAGTCTCGTGGGGGTGCTGCTGTTCTGGCGTCTGGATCGACAGCTGAAAACGGCCGCGGCGCAATCGACCGTCGTATCGCGGATTTCCTGGCACGCAGCGGCCCGGGTGCTGTCATCCAGAGCGGTGCTCCCGATCATCATGGTCGGCCTCGGTGGCTGCGTGTTCGGCGGGTTGTCGAGCTTTCAAACCAGCTACGCGGCGCAGCGCTCGCTCGACTATTCGCTGTTCTTTCTCGGTTTCATGAGCGCGGCGATCAGCGGCCGCCTGCTGATCGCCGGATTCGTGGTCAAGCGCGATCCACTGCGTGCGTCCTGCCTGCTTTCAGGGCTGATGCTCGGTTCGATCCTGATGTTCGGGTTCGTGGTCAACAACGGCTTCAGCTACGTGCTCGCCGCCGTGATGCTCGGGATCGGTTACGGCCTGACCTACTCAGTGATCAACGGCCTGGCCGCCAATGAAGCGCCGAGCGGCACCACCGCACAATCCTTGCTGCTGTTCAGCCTGTCGTACTTCATCGGCGTGTTCGGCTTTCCATTGCTGGCCGGGAAAATCATCGTCGAACACGGCATGGCCACGCTGCTGCTCACCGTGATGGCGGTGGCATCGCTCAATTGGTTGATTACCGTCGGGCGCCTGGCCTGGCGTCGAATCACCACGGTCAAGGCGTTGCAGCGCGCCTGAGCCGTTCGTCGCCCATCAGGCACCCATCGAGATCCGGGGCGGACTAATCAGGTAGGACTCTATTTATTGGAGACAACACCATGAGCCTGTCCCGGTTGACCGCCCTCGCCCTCGCTGCGCTGCTGTCCTCTAGCGCCTTCGCCGGGACCACCGGCCCCACCAACCCTGTGGAAAAACCCAAGGCCCCGGCCGTCCAGAGTGCCCCCGGCATGAACACCGACGGTGCGGGAATCGACAACCGTTTGCCGCCTTCCACCGGGACCGATCCACGCACCCAGGGCAACGACCCCGGGCGCCAGGGCGGCTTCGACTTGCCGGACACCGAAACACCCGATAGCACCGGCGGCGGCCTGGGCTCAAGCACCAGCGGTAACTCGGGCAAAGCCGGCGGAATCAGCCAATAGCTGCCACCCCTGAAAGCAGGATTGCTGTCCAGCTTTCGGGGTGCAGATCAGCTATCGCGAATCGCCTTCAGGAGCCGGCTTGCCAACGATGGCGACAGATCAACGGCTAGAGCCAACGCCAATCAACGCATCCACTTCAGCCACCCCTGGCGAAGTCGCAGGCCCCCAGCGAGTCACCGCCAAAGCCGCCGCCGCATTCGCCCGCCGTGCTGCTTCAAACGCCGACAATCCCTGGGCCAGCCCCGCCACGAACACCCCGGCATGGGCATCGCCCGCACCATTGCTGTCCACCGCGTCGACCTTGAAGCCCGGCACATGCCGACGCTCAGAACCCTGGCTGATCCAGCAGCCTTGCGGCCCATCGCGCACGACCATCAACACCCTGGCCGGCAGATGGTCGGTCAGGCGCGTCAGCGCGTCGGAGATGTCCGACGCCCCGGTGAATCTCAGCGCCTCGACCGCGTTGCTGGTCCACAGGTCGATACGTGGCAGCAACGCTTGCATCAGCGGTGCATCCGGTGAATCCACCAAGGGACCCGGATCGAATACCACCTTGATAGCGCTCGGCAACGCCAGCACCCAGTCCACCAGCGCCTGGGCCTTGCCGACGTGCAGCAGGCTGTAGCCACTGACGTAGACATAGTCCCCCGCCTCGACCGACACGCCCGCCAGGTCTTCGGCAGTCAGTTCGCCCTCAGCGCCGATATAGGAAACGAAACTGCGCTCGGCCGAGGCGTCGGTGATGGCGACACACAACCCGGTATCGCGCTCGGCGCGCTGAGTGATGCCGATCCGGATGCCCTCCGTGTTCATCGCCTCGCGCGCCAGGTCACCGAAGCGCCCGGTGCCATGCCGGCCCAGGTAGACCACCGGCAGACCGTTGCGCCGGGCGGCGGCCATCACATTGAAACCGCCACCCGCTTCGAAACGGGCCGATTGCGCCAGCACGTCGCCACCTGCTTGCGGCAATTTATCCACGGCCATGACCAGGTCGATGATGACCTGGCCGGTGTGCAACAACCTAGGCATGGGCATTCTCGATCAATGCGGCGCGACGATCCTTCGCCCCGCCGAGTACCCAATAAATCCCGCCAGCGACCACGAAGGTCACGATCCAGCCGAGGCCGTTATGGCCCAGCCACGAATCGGACAGAAAGCCTTTGAACCAGACGTTTTCTGCGGTGGTGCCAATGGTGGTGAAACTGAAACCGAGCACAATGGCGATGGCCCAGGCACCGAAGGCTCGCCATTCGACGCCGCCGCGATACCAGTAGGCGCTGCTCGGGCTGACATCCAGCAAGTCCTTGGGGCTGTAGTAGTGACGATGGATCAGGTCGACCACGAAGATCCCGACCCACGCGGTGATCGGCACTGCCAACAGGGAAATGAAGGTGATGAACGGACCATAGAAACTGTCGGCGATCAGCATGAAGTAGATCGAACCGGCGAAGATCGCGACGATGTCGACCACCACGGCGTAGACGCGCTTGACCTTCAAACCGAGGGTCAGCGTGGTCAGGCCGGCGGAATACACCGAGAGGTTGTTCGACAGCAGCAGCCCGCCGAATGCGGTGATCAGGTACGGCACGGCCATCCAGGTCGGCAGCATGTCGCGGATCGCGATGATCGGATCGGTGGCCTGGGCCAGGTCGTTATTGCCCACCGACAGCAGGCCGCCGAGGGTGATCAACAGCACCAGCGGAATGCCCGCGCCGAATGCCGCCGACGCCACCAGGCGCACAGCCTTGACGCTGCGGTGCTGGTAGCGCGACATGTCGGCCCCTGCGTTGGCCCAACCGATCCCGGTGCCCGCCGCCATGGTGCCGACGCCGATGATCATGGCGCTCAGTGGCGCAGGCGTGGCGTTGAATACCGCGCTCCAGTCGATGGTGGCGCAGAGGAAACCGCCGACCAGAATGTTCAGCGCGCCGAACACGTAGGTCGCCCATTTCTGGATCACCAACAGCGTGGCGTGACCGAGGCCGGACACCGACAGGGTCAGCAACACGAAAATCGCGATGAACAGCAGCGTCAACAGCGGTGCGCTTTTCGCTTCCACCGGCGAGCCGAACAGAATGGAACACAACGACAACAGCACGAACGCGGCGGTGGTGGTGTTGACCGTTTCCCAACCCAGGCGCGACATCAGTGAGACCAGGGTCGGGCCGATGTTGCCGCGTACACCGAAGATCGCGCGCGACAGGGTCAGGCTCGGTGCCCGGCCTCGACGGCCGGCGATGGAGATGATCCCGACCACCGCGAAAGAACCGGCGGCACCGAGGATCGCGACGATGATCGCCTGCCAGATCGCCAGGCCGCGAAACGCTACGAGGGTCGCACCCAAAGGCAGGCCGAGGATGGAAATGTTGGCGGCGAACCAGACCCAGAACAGCTGCAAGGGATGACCGTTGCACTCGGCTTCCGGCACCGGTTCGATGCCACGGGTTTCCAGTTGTCCGGCATTTTGCCCGGCGGTTGATGAACTCATGAAAAATGCTCCTGTTTGCCTTTTTTGTGGTTGTGGGCAATGACGGATGTCGATACAACAGCCCGGCCATCCTGGCCTTGTTGGTGCGCACTATTGCGGTTTATCAAATTGATTCGGTGGTGCACCCATCGCAGGCAAGCCCGCTCCCACAGGGTCACAGCGATCCTGTGGGAGCGGGCTTGCCCGCGATGGCGTCAGCGCTATCAACGCAAAGCCAATAGCCCCTGCACCAGTGGCTTCAGCTCCAGATCATTGACAGCCTTGACCGTGTCGATCAACGCGACAGGCCAACTCTCAAGGCCCAGGCAGGCCCCGAGCATCGCGCCGAGAATCGCTGCGATGGTGTCGGTGTCGCCCCCCAGGCTGGCGGCCATGCACAGCGCTCCGAAGGCATTCATCTCACCGATGGCCACTTGCTGCGCCAGGGCAAACGCTACCACCACCGATTCCTGTGATGCCACCGAAGTGCCAATCACGTCATACAGCAGGTCGGCCAATAACGCCTTGTCGCTGTCGATGCTGATGCTCCGCGCCCAACTGATGCGCGAGGCAATGCGTCCGCCGGCAACCCAATGGCCATGGCTTTCGGCTTGCTGGGCGACTTGCTGGCCAAGGTTCAGCGCTGCCCCCAAATCCATGCCGTTGATCCCGGCCGAAACCACCGCCGCCACCGCCGCCGCGCTCGAAATACCCAGCGTGGTGTTATGGGTCACCTGGCAGGCCTGGACCACGGAATCGATAAAACGCGCGGGATCTGCGACGTCGGCGGCGATACCGACCGGGGTGATGCGCATCGCCGCACCGTTGGTGGTGCCGTAACGCCCCGCCTCTTCCGGCGAATGACCGGCCAGGATCATTTCAATTGCACGTTTGGTCGATGGCCCGAGCAAATCCTGGGAGCCCCTGGCCTGCATTTGGGCTTCCCATTCGATCAAGCGCCGGGCGAGCAGCGCCGGTTCGATCCTGCCCTTGCCGTCGATCAACAACTGGCCGACCAGGATCGCCTGTTCGGTGTCGTCAGTGATCGAGCCCCTGGGCATGTTGGGGGCAATCGGTTGCAAGGGGCCGGCGTCTTGCAGGTCGGTGATTTCGCCGAAGCGCGCCTTGATTTCCGGGCGGCTCAGGGATTGGGTCGGCATGCCCAGCGCATCACCCAGGGCCAAGCCATAGAATGCGCCAAGTGCACGGTTGAGCGCCGTCATTGCGCCGCTCCAAACTGCAGGTGAAGACGAAAGTGCACAGGGTCGAGCAAGCTTTCCACCTGCTCCATGAAACGGTTTTGCCGGTCGTACGTGGTGCGCAAGGCTTTCAGGAATACCGTGCCGACCGGGCGGCCCAGCAGTTCGGCGTCTTCGGCGTTCAGCGGTTCGGCACCGATCCATTGATCGCCGCGTTCACCGATATAGCCATAGGCCGCCAGGGTGATGGTCAGGGAATTGTCGATCAGACCGACACGCGGCAGGCTTTCCAGACCTCCGGTGGCGGGCATCAAGGAGCGTTCAAGGGAGACCAGCGTGCCGTCGTTGGAACGGCGGCGTCGGTCGAGCGTAATGAACTGGTCGGTACCGAAACGCGAGAGCAGGTCAGGACGGGTCACCGCCTCCAGCCGCAGCACTTCGGTGTTGACCAGCGCGCCGCTGTCGGCCAGGGCCTGGGCCCAGCCGTTGCGCTGGTCGAGCATCACACCGTCGAAGGTGACGATGGAGCCTACCCCGCTTTGCGTCGCAATGTAGTTGCGCCGTTTCAACTCGGCCAGGGCTTCACGCAAAGTACCTCGGCTGACTTTGAATTCTTGAGCCAACTGATGCTCGCCCGGCAGATGAAAGCCGTCCTCCATGAGGCCGCTTTCAATGCGCCGGATGAGTTCGTCGACCACCCGTTGTTTCTTGTCGAATCGTACCTGTCTAATCATGTACAAATTGATACCCGAAACGGGCTGGGGCGGGCAAGGAATATTTAAGGGAGGTGACAGAAGGATGCGATTGTTCGCGAGAGCGGGAGTGAGTCAGTCATGCCGCCATCGCGGGCAAGCCACGCTCCCACAGATTACGCAAAAACCTGTGGGAGCCTGGCTTGCCCGCGATGGCGCTCGTGGGAGCAGCGAAAATCTCAGCGCTGTTTCAAACGGTCAATCACCACCGCCAACAGCAGGATCGAACCCCGAATCACATACTGGTAAAACGTATCGATGTTCTTCAGGTTCATTGCATTCTCGATGATCGCCAGAATCAACACCCCGGCAATCACGTGCCGGATCATGCCGATCCCGCCACTCAACGAAACCCCGCCCAGCACGCATGCCGAGATCACCGTCAGCTCGAAGCCCTGGCCGATCATCGGCTGACCCGAGGTCATGCGCGAAGCCAGAATCACACCGGCCAACGCGCCAATCAGGCCATGCACGGCGAAGATAATGATCTTGGTCCGGTCAACGTTGACCCCGGCCAGCAGCGCCGCTTCCTGGTTACCGCCGATGGCCATGGTGTTGCGGCCATAGGTGGTGTAGTTGAGCAACCAACCGAAGAACAGGAAGCAGACGATGGTAATCAGGATCGGCACCGGCACACCGAACAGTTGGCCATTGCCGAACACGAAGAAGGATTCCTGGGACACGCCCACCGCTTTGCCGTTGGCGAAGATGTAGGCCAGGCCGCGCACGATCTGCATGGTCGCCAGCGTCGTGATCAACGCGTTGACCCGCAGCTTGGCAATCACGATCCCGTTGATCAGCCCGACGATCAGCCCCATGACCAGTGCCGCACAGACACCCAGAAACACGCTGTTGGTGTCGCGCATCACCACGGCGGCGACGACCCCGGCACAAGCGATCACCGAGCCCACCGACAAGTCGAAATGCCCGGACGCCAGGCAGTACAACATGGTGCAGGCGGCAATCCCGGTGGTGGAAATCGCCAGGCCCAGGCCACGCATGTTCAGCGGTGACAGGAAATTGTCGATCAGCAAGGTGCAGAGCACGAAGATCCCCACAGCCGCCAGCAGCATCACCCAGTCATCGAGAAAGCGTCGCAGGTCCAGAGGCTTGCGCACGGTCGGCAGGGTTTCGTTTTGGGTTGTCATCATAGTCACCTCTCAGTTCGCCACGCCGTCAGCGCGTTGGCGCGGCAAAGCCAGTTGCAGCAAGTTGGATTCGTTGGCCTGTTCGCGGCTCAGTTCGCCGCGCATGGCGCCTTCGCACAGCACCAGGATGCGGTCGGAAATACCCATCACTTCCATCAGGTCGCTGGACACCACGATCACCGAAATACCGTCGGCGGCCAGGTTGTGGATGATCTGGTAGATCTCGGCCTTGGCGCCGATGTCGATACCGCGAGTGGGCTCGTCGAGCAGCAACACTTTCATCGGCATCGACAGCCAGCGACCGAGAATGGCCTTTTGCTGGTTGCCGCCGGATAGAAACTTGATCTGTTGTCCGGCATGCGGCGTTTTTACTTTCAGTGCCTTGATCTGCTTGTCGGCGTTGCCCTTTTCCCACAGCCCGCGCAACAGGCAGCCAAACGTGGAATGGGCGCCGCGCGCACTGATGTTGATGTTTTCGGCAACGCTGGAGAGCGGCATGATGCCCTCCTTCTTGCGATCCTCCGGGCACAGCAGAATCCCGGCGGCGATGGCGTCGCGGGGTGAACGCAACTTCAATTCGTGGCCGCGCAGTTCAAGGCGTCCGGCGGTGTTGCGCGTAAGCCCGCTGAGCATGCGGAACAGCTCGGTACGGCCGGCGCCCACCAGACCGAACAGGCCGAGAATCTCGCCTTTGTGTGCCTCGAAACTCACCGGTTCGCGCAAGCCTGGCCCGAGCAGGCCGTCGACTTTCAGGGCCACCGCACCACGCTGGCGAGGACGGTAATCGTAGATGTCCTGGATGTCGCGACCGACCATGCACGTGACCAATTGATCGTGGGTCAGTTCGCTCATGTCCTCGAAGGTGCGTACGTAGCGACCATCCTTGAACACCGTCACCGCGTTGCAGATACGGAACACTTCTTCCATGCGATGGGAGACGTACAGCACCACTTTGCCCTCGTCGCGCAGGCGGGCGATGATCGTCATCAAGCGATCGATCTCCCGCGCCGACAGGCTGCTGGTTGGCTCATCGAAGGCAATCACATGGGCGCCACGGGACAAGGCCTTGGCGATTTCCACCAGTTGCCGCTGCCCGAGGGACAGGCGTCCGACTTTTTCCTGGGGGTCGATTTCATCGGCCAGTCCCTTGAGGCAGGCCAGCGCTTGCTGGCGCAGGGTACGCCGATTGATCAAGCCGAAACTGGCTGGCAAATGACCAAGGAACAGGTTTTCCGCCACGGTCATTTCCGGCACCAGGTGCAATTCCTGGTGGATCACTGCCACCCCGCTGCCGATGCTGTCGGCAGTGGACTTGAAGACCATCGTCTGCTCGCCGATCTGCAAGTCGCCGCTGCTCGGGGTATAGGCGCCACCGAGGATTTTCAGCAGGGTCGACTTGCCGGCGCCGTTCTCGCCCATCAGGGCATGAACCTGCCCGGGATGGGCGACGAAGCTGATGCCATCCAGCGCCTTCACACCGGGAAAGGTTTTGCCGATCCCGTTGAAGCGCAAGCTGCCACCGCCACTAAAGGAACGGCCGGTGCGTTGTTGTATGTGTGTTTGCGCGTGCATAACCACCTCATGACACAGATCAGGCAACCCCGTTGCGGGGGCTGCCGATGAAATCAACCCGTCCTCAGTTCCACAGACCGATCTTTTCCAGCTCCTGCTTGAAGTTGTCGCGGGTGATCAGTGTCACGTCATCCATGGCAGTGTATTTCGCCGGTTCTTTGCCGGTGGTGACCCACTCGTACATCATGCTGGCGGTGTTGTAGCCCTCGATGTGCGGGCTTGGCAGCATCGAGCCATAGAAGCCACTGTCAGGTTTCTTCAATTCACCGATGGCATCGGTGCCGTTGATGCCGATGCCGATCACATTCTTCGCCGCGAAACCGGCAGCTTCCGTGGCGCGCACGCCGCCGAGCACGGTGTTGTCGTTCATGCCGCCGATGATCAGGTTCTTCGCCGCGCCCGGCAGCTTCACCAGCGCCGAGTTGGTGGCGTCCATGCTGCCCGGCACGTCGAGGGTTTTCAGCGCCGAGAACAGGATGTGATCCTTCGGCATGCCGGCGTCTTCCAGCGCCTTGACCGAACCGTCGGTGCGTTTCTTGCCGGTGTCGAGTTCGTTGTAGGTGTTGATCACCGCGTAGGTGTCTTTCCAGTCCCAACCGCGCTTTTTCGCTTCGGTGGCCATGGCATGGCCCTGCTTCTGGCCGACTTCGAACGCTGCCATGCCCAGGTACGGAACCTCTTCCATGAATTTGCCACTGGCATCGACGAAGCGGTCATCGACGGCGATCACTTTCAAGCCGTTGAGCTTGGCTTTGGCCATGATGGCCGGGCCGAGGGATATATCCGGCGGGCAGATCACAAAGCCCTTGGCGCCGTTGGCGGCCAGGCTGTCGATGGCCGACAGGGTCTTCTCGCCATCAGGCACGGCAATCTTGATCAGGGTGAAGCCCTTCTCCTTGCCGGCCTTTTCGGCGAAGGCCCACTCGGTCTGGAACCACGGCTCTTCCGCTTGTTTGACCAGAAACCCGATTTTCACTTCCTCGGCCGCCAGCAGCGTACTGCTCAGGCTGACCGCAGTGACCGCCAGAGCGGCACAGCACAGGGAACGGATTGCACGACGACGATTCATAGGTTTTGACTCCTTGTTATTTTTGTTGAGCATTCTTCGAAAGCGTTCTTTTCAACCAGTGGCGCGGTGAAACCTTATCGCTAAATAGTCATATCGTATGATGATTGAATCTCAGACGCAGAATGGCGCCTGAAACCCTCATCATTCAGTCGTGGTACATGACCGAGCGCCCACCATCGATGGTGATGCAGGAAGCGTTGATGAACGGCGCTTCATCGCTGGCCAGGAACACGGCCGTCATGGCGACTTCTATCGGCTGACCGATGCGGCGCGGCGGATGCAGGTCGAAGGCACGCTGACGCTCGGCGTAAGGATCGGCAAAACCGTTCCAGTAATCGACGTTCAACTGAGTTTCGATGTAGCCCGGTGCAATGGCGTTGACGCGAATGCCCTTGGGCGCATATTCGATACCCAAGGCACGGGTCAGGCCGAGCAAGCCGTGCTTGGCCACCGGGTACGGGAAGCAGCCGGGAATGATGTGGCTGGAATGGGTCGAGGCAATGTTGATAATGCTGCCGGTGCCCTGCTCGATCATCTGCGGCAAAACGGCCTTGCAGCCGAACCAGGCGCCGTCGAGGTCGATGGCAAAGCAGCGACGCCAGTCTTCTTCGGTCATTTGCAGCGGATCACGGAACACATTGACCCCGGCACAGTTGACCAGCACGTCGATCCGGCCGTGACGTTCCACCGCCAGCCTGGCCATGGCGTGCAGATCCTGCTGGTGCGAGACGTCGGCCTCGATCGCCACCACATCGGCACCTTTTTCCCGCCAGTGCGCCGCAACCTTTTCGACTTTATCCCCCTGAATATCGCTGATGATCAGCCTGGCTTGCTGAGATGCGAAGCTGGCGACGATCGCTTCGCCGATACCCTGGGCCGCGCCGGTGAGCAACACGACTTTGTTTTTCAAACGCTCGCCCTTCGGCGGTTCGGGTACCGGTGGCAAGGAAAGAGGTTCAGCCATGGATCAAGACTCCTGTTCGAAAGCACGACGAAAACCGGGCATCCGTGGATGTCCGGTCAAAAGGCGTTGAGGCAAGAACAGGCACGCAAAAAACGTTTCAGCCTTGAAACGCTCTGAAGCACTGACTCCGCAAGGGAGGACGGTGGAATATCGCTGCATCACTTCACCTGTTTTGTTTTTCTTAAGTGTGAGTGCATGTAACTGGTGAGGCCGACTATAAACCCGGCCCAGGATAAATCTCAATATATATATTTACATCCCATATTTTGGGATTTATCCCGCAAATCGAGTGCAATGCTTTCCGGGTACGTCCACACGAATCGACAACACGGCCCCGTCCAGCGAATGCCCGAGCGGGCTCGCGGCACTGGTGATGTACAAGGTTTTGAGATCGGTATCGCCGAACACGCAGCTGGTGGGGCGACTGACTGGCAGTTCAATCACCCGATCGACTTTGCCGTCCGGGCTGAGCCTGAGCAGGCAGCTGCCGTCCCACCGGGCGTTCCAGATAAAGCCTTCGGCATCCATCGCCGATCCGTCCGGACCGCCGCGCCCATGGGCTGCAAACCAGGTCTGCGCCGGTTCGAGGTTGCCGTCGGTGCGGATGAAATGTTGATACAGCGTGCCATCGAGGCTGTCACCGAAATACAGGGTGGTGACGTCATCGCTCCACAACAACGTATTGGGAATGCCCAAACCGCGAAGCAGGGGCGTCACCCGTGCGTCGCGGTCAATGCGAAACAGCCCGCCGGTTCGCCGCTCGATGGGCAGGTCTTCACCTTGTTCGCCGATATTGTTTTGCATGGTACCGAGCCAGAGCCGGCCGAGGGCATCGCAACGCGCTTCGTTGGCGCGGTTGCCCGGTTGCGGGTCGGCGACGCAGAGCAACGTCAACCGCGGCTCCAGGCCGGGCGAATCCAGATCAAGTCGATAGACGCCACTGCTCAGGGTCACCAGCGCATCGCCGCGCTCACACGGAATGAACGCCGACACGTGCTCCGGCATCTGCCAGATCTGCACGTTGTCGCCGATCAGCCGCA
The DNA here is from genome assembly GCF_016887925.1 of Pseudomonas sp. MIL9. NCBI lineage: Bacteria > Pseudomonadati > Pseudomonadota > Gammaproteobacteria > Pseudomonadales > Pseudomonadaceae > Pseudomonas > Pseudomonas sp. MIL9. The sequence goes on from NZ_JAFEHE010000017.1 coordinate 87,121, forward strand.
GCGCTTGCTTGCCGGCGATGTCCACCCAGTACAGTGCCTGGGTCGGCGCATCCCAGAATGGGCCCTCACCGAGTTGCGCCCGGTGTCCGGTCACCGCAGTCCACGTCATGAAACCTCCTGCTTTCTTATTCTTTTCAGGTCGGAGCCGGTTTGCCGGCGCCCACAGGTTTTTCGTTTTCAGCTGGCTTTTTTGTCGGCCATGACCTGCGGGTAGTAGCGTTTGATCGCCAGGTCAGCGTTGTCGATCAGGGTCATGCAGGCCCATACACCCCGCGCGGCATCCCGGGCGGCGATGGCTTGGGCCATGTCTTTATGAATGGGCAAGGTGCGACGCAGTTCGTCGGGGTCGGCGGCTGACACTTCGAAACACACCGCCAGCAAGGCACCGAGGGCCGGCACCATTTGCTCGATGAATTGATTGTGGCTCGCGGCGAGGATGCACTCATGGAAGAGCTGGTCGGCGCGGTTGTAGTCGATGCCACTGTCCACGGCGCGTTCGAGCGCGTTGCAAGCCAGTAAAATCGCCTCGACCTGCTCGCCCGTCGCCCGCTCGCAGGCCCAGCGCACGGCCATGGGTTCGATGGTGCGGCGCAGGTCGAGCAAGTCATCGACGAAGTTTTCCGGCAAGCCGCTGCGCGACAGCCAGCCAACGACTTGTGGGTCGAACAGGTTCCAGCGCCGTACCGGCAACACCCGGGTACCGACCTTCGGCCCGACTTCGAGCAGGCCTTTGGCAACCAGGGTTTTGATGGCTTCGCGGATGACGGTACGACTGACGCCGAGCTGCTCGCCGAGGTCAGCCTCGACCTTGATGGTTTCGCCGGGCTTCACTTGGCCGGTAGCGATCCAGCAACCCAGCCAATCGACGGTCGACGCATGAAAACTGCTGGACATGGATATCCCCAAAGCCATTCGCCAAGGTGGCCACGCTAATCATCATACGATTGACTGTCAAATTGATTTTTTGAACATACGCAAACCCTGTGGGAGCGACCTTGCTCCCACAGGGTTACGCGTCAGGGTTCAAGGCCGATGCGGAAAAACTCACCCCCACTCCACACGCCCAACCAGCGCTGCCCATCGATCTCGCGACTGACTGCCAGCTCAACCAGTTGGTAAAACACATTGCGATGGATCAGCGCTTCAAGATTAGTGCGCACATGCACGTAAGGCGCCGGTTCCTGGGTGAGTGGATCGACCACCACACGAATCGGGTGTTCGGCACCGGCGTCGGTGGTTTCGTCGACGTTGGTGGTGAAGCGCAGGACCTGCGCCTCGCCCTCGCCTTCCACGTCCACGGCGATGGCCACGAAGGGTGCGTCATCAACCTTGATGCCGACCTTCTCGACCGGCGTGATGAGGAAATAATCATCGCCATCGCGGCGAATGATGGTGGAGAAGAGTTTGACCATCGGCTTGCGCCCGATCGGCGTGCCCAGGTAATACCAGGTGCCGTCGCGAGCGATGCGCATGTCGATGTCGCCGCAGAAGTCGGGATTCCACAGGTGGACCGGCGGCAAGCCTTTGGTTTTGGGGATTTGCCCCAACAGGTCGTTGGCTTTTTGCGGGCCACTCATGGCGATCTCCTTTGATTTACTGGTCGCTGAGCCCCAACAGACTACGAGCGTATTGCTCCAGCGGCGGGCCCATCAGGTCTTCCGGCTTTTTGTCGTGGAACGTCAGTAAACCGCCACGACTCTTGATACGTGCAGTATCAATCAAATACTGGGTGCTGGTCTCGATCAACATGATCTGAATCACGCCGCTGTCGATTCCGAGGCGATCCAGCGCCTCTTGGTCCAGCAGTTCATCCGTGTTGCCAATGCGGTCATCCGACTTGGCGAAACGGGTGTAGAGCAGGTAATGGGCACCCACGGCACGGGCTTCGCCCATGGCCTGGTCCAGACCTTCCGGCGTGCGAGCGCGACGAACCATCGGGAAGTATTCGACAAAGCCATCGAAGGCGACTTCGGCGATCACGTTGGGTCGCGGGTAAACGGCACTGCCCGGCGGTACGAATGCACCCTGGGCAATGTAGACGAACGAGTCCGGCTGAATGCGCAGGTTATTCACGCGGCGGCTGTCGCTGTGATCCAGCAGACCGACGTCGCTCATGTGGTAAAGAGTCCCTTCGGCCATATCGCTGACATTCATGCAGCCGCCAAGCGCCAAAACGGCCAGCAGCAAAACCAGGCTACGCATCCTATCCTCCAGAAGCCGGTGTCGGAAAACCGGCGAATGGCCATGGGATGCAGCTTTTGCGCCACCTCATGGACGTCGTCGCCTGATCCAACGCAATCGCGGGCAAGCCACGCTCCCACAAGTATCTGCGTAAAACCTTGTGGGAGCGTGGCTTGCCCGCGATGAGGCCGGTTCAGCCGCCGATAATCTTCATGACTGTCGCACCACCGGAAAACGCCACCTCCTGCTTGTCGCCCAACGCCTTGACCAGCAACCGCTGCAAGGCCGGCAATGCCTGATGACGCGGTTTGTCCAACAGATCGCCGACGTAGTGACGATTGCTCGAGGACAAACAGCCATGCAACCAGCCGGTGGAGGACAGGCGCAGCCTGGAACAGGTGCGACAGAACGGCACGCTTTCGTTGGCAATTACACCGAAATGGCCCATCCCCGGAATCTCGTAGCGCACGGCCGTGGCATCGAGTGGGGCATCGGCCTGGAGATATTCGTAGCGTTCGCCGATCAGACTCAACAACTGCTGAAGGCTGACAAACTGCTGCAGGAAGGCGTTGGAGTCGCTGGCCAGGTGGCCCATTCGCATCAATTCGATAAAGCGCAGTTCATAGCCACGCTCCAGGCAGTACTCGAGCAGTGGCATCACCTGGTCAAGGTTCTGGCCACGCAACGGCACCATGTTGACCTTGATCTTCATGCCAGCGGCGCTGGCCTGGTCCATGCCGTCGAGCACGGTCGCCAGATCACCGCCACGGGCAATGCCGCGAAAGGCGCTGGCGTCGAGCGTATCGAGGGAAACGTTGATGCGGCGAATGCCGGCATGGACCAGCAACGGCAGCTTTTTCGCCAGCAGTTGGCCATTGGTGGTCAGGCTGATGTCTTCCAGGCCCATCTGGCCGACGGCGGTCATGAAGGCTTCGAGCTTGGGGCTGACCAGCGGCTCGCCGCCGGTGATGCGCAAGCGCTCGATGCCTGCCGCTTCAATCAGATACGCCACGCCGCGCGCCATGGCTTCGGCCGACAGTTCATCCTGCGCAGCCACCAGCCGCTTGCCGTTCGGCACGCAGTAGGTACAAGCGTAATTGCAGGCTGAGGTCAGACTGATTCGCAAATTACGAAAACGCCTGCCTTGACGGTCAACGATCATGGATCACTCCGGCGGAAGAAAATCGAACCGCTAAAACTTGACTCACAAATCAAGTTTTAGCAAGCCCTATGCCTGAGTATATTCCTGCGGTATCGCACCATGTAGCGAATTCATGGCGTCATAAGGCAACTGAATGGCTCAGCTGCTCGGGGCGTCGGTGTCGCGCTTGCGCTTGTTGCCCATGCGAACGCCGATGTCCATCAGGAACTGGAAGAAGCCTTCCTGATCTTCCAGCACATTGCTCCAGAACGGCGAGTGATACAGGGCCACGGCACCGTGCACCAGCGCCCAGGATGCGCAGTAATGGAAGTAAGGTGGCACGTCTTCCAGCTTGCCTTCACTGATCCGGCCCTTGATCAGCAAGGTCAGGCGTTCGAAGTTCGAGGCGCGGATCTTGTGCAACTCCTCGATCATCTCCGGAACCTGGTTGCCCTTGACCACCTTTTCTTCCAGGCGATCGAACAGCCGATAGCGTTGCGGGTCACGCATGCGGAATTCGAAATAGGCGCGCGACAGGGCTTCCTTGTCCTTGTCGACGTCGGCCGAATGCAGCAGTTCATTCAAATCGCGCTCGTAGTCGAGCATCAGCCGCAGATAGATCTCGGCCTTGGATTTGAAATGCTTATAGATCGTGCCTTTGCCGATACCGACGGCATCAGCAATCATCTCGACGGTGACACTGTCTTCACCTTGTTCGAGGAACAGCTTGAGCGCGGTATCGAGAATTTCCTGCTCGCGGCGGCGAAACTCACGGACCTTACGAGGTTCTTTATGCATAAGAAAAGGTCTGTAGGGGTCAAAATTCGAAGCCGCGTATTATGCCTAAATTACGCAAAAATGCACGGATCATCCGACCATGTCTGTGTTTCCTGATGAATTCGGACAGGGTCTGCACCTGATGAGAACGCTTCCGAAGCGGGCGTATTCCAAAATTGTTTAAAAACTGTGTCCGGTAAACTGGACTCGGCGTAATAGTGATCAATACTTGAACTGTCGGCGGGGCATCTCCCCCAAGTGTCACGCCGATATTGGTACCAACGGACCGCGTGCCATTGTTTTACTCCTAATGGTCTTAACCCGGATTCACCCCCCAGAACCCGGGTTTTTTTTGCCTGCGATTTAACCTTTTACGTGCGCCAGAGGAAACAGTCGCTTGAAGTTCGCGGTGGTCTGCTCGGCAAATCGCTCGTAGGGCTCACCGCGCAGCATGGCCAGAAACTCTGCCACTTCTCGCACATACTGCGGCAGGTTCGGCTTGCCACGATAGGGAATCGGCGCCAGGTACGGTGAGTCGGTTTCCACCAGCAAACGATCGGCCGGGACTTTGCTGGCCACATCACGCAACGCATCGGCATTGCGGAAAGTGACAATACCGGACAGGGAAATGTAATAGCCCATGTCCAGGGCGGCCTTGGCCATGTCCCAGTCTTCGGTGAAGCAATGCAGAACACCCGCCTGGGGCAGCGCCGCTTCACGCAGCAAGTCGAGGGTATCTGAACGGGCACCACGGGTATGGATGATCACCGGCTTGCCGGTTTGTTGCGCCGCTTGCAGGTGCAGTCGAAAAGACGCCTGCTGCAATTCGGCGGCTTCGGGTTCGTAGTGGTAGTCCAGACCGGTTTCACCAATCGCCACGACGCGCGGGTGATTGAGCTCCTGCAACAGCCAGTCCAGCGCAGGCGCCGCTCCTGGCTGCACATCCAGCGGATGCACGCCCACCGAGCAATCGACGTCGTCATAACGCTCGGCCAGCGCTTTGACATCAGCAGCGTTATCGACGCTGACGCCGATACACAGAAAGTGCCCAACCCCGCGCTGACGAGCGGCATCGAGGGCAGCGTCCAGGGATCCGTCGTGGGCGGCGAGGTCAAGGCGATCAAGGTGGCAATGGGAATCTACGAGCATAAAAAGGGCTGCAACTTACATCGTATGAGTGGGACGGTCGGACTCGAGGGCTCCGGCCAGATGGGTTTCGATTCGACTGCGGGCAGTGTTTTCAGCATTGTTGAACTGTACGCCAACCCCGGCTGCCCGGTAACGCTTTACCGCTGACAGGTAGCGTCCAGGTTACCTCTGGGCAGGCAGGGACGCCCATTGCACCAGCAGCGCCTCCAGCAGCAGCACCCGATTGAGGTTGGCCTTGCTCAGTACTTTCTGGCGCTGGGCAAGGATCCAGTCCTGGATATTCAGGACTTTGTCCTGCGCGGTCTTCTGCGCCAGGTATTGAATCACCTTGCGCATGTCCGGCAGTCCCAGCCCCTCTTCGTCCTGGGTCAGCTGGTAGCGCAGGATCAGGCTAGACCAGTCGCAGAACCAGTCAAACAACAGTAACAACGGGATCGCATTCCAGCCTTCGGCCAGTTGGGTCGGCGATTGCTGCTGCTTGAGCAGCTTCTTCACGCCATCGACCACTTGCGCACGTTGTTCGCGTACACCTTGAGCCTGCAGGTTGACCGCGGCCAGTGGCGAACCGGCAGCCAGGGTCAGCAATTCAATACGCTCTTCTTGCGAGCAATCCGGCAGCGCTTTCGCCAGCCAGGCCAGACTCATGGCTTCGCTCGGTAGCGGGCAAGCCTGCTGCACGCAGCGACTCTTGATGGTCGGCAGCAAACGACTCGGCTGGTGGCTGACCAGCAGCAATACAGTGTCGCCGGACGGCTCTTCAAGGCTTTTGAGCAAGGCGTTGGCAGCGTTGATGTTCATTGATTCGACGGGCTCGATCAGCACCACCTTGCGTCCGCCCAGCTGCGCGGTCTGGACCACGAAGCTGACCAGGTCACGCACCTGATCGACCTTGATGGCCTTGTCGGCCTCTTCCGGTTCGAGAATGTAGTTGTCGGGGTGACTGCCAGCCTTGAGCAACAGGCAGGATTTGCATTCTCCGCAAGCGCCCTGCGCAGTGTGACGCTGGCATAACAGACTGGCCATCAGGCGCTCGGCCAGCGCTCGCTTGCCGATCCCGGCCGGACCGTGCAGCAGATAGGCGTGGGCGTGATGCGTGCGACCGGCCAACTGGTGCCAGAGGCTGTCCTGCCACGGATAGGCTTCAGCCACGGGTCAGCTCCAGCAGACGCGGCAGCAAGGCATCGAGGGACTGCTGAACCTGTGCCAGCGGCTGCGCGGCGTCGACCAACACATAACGCCCCGGCTCCGCTGCCGCGCGCTTGAGGAAGGCACTGCGCACGGCATCAAAAAAGGTTCGGCCTTCGAGCTCGAAGCGATCGAGGCGACCACGCGCACTGGCGCGGGCCAGGCCCACTTCCACCGGCAAATCGAAAATCAGTGTCAGGTCGGGACGCAGGTCGCCCTGCACGAAGGTTTCCAGTGTCGCGATACGCTCCAGCGACAAGCCGCGGCCACCGCCCTGATAGGCGTAGGTCGAATCGGTAAAACGGTCACAGAGCACCACAGCGCCCCGAGCCAGCGCAGGGCGGATTACCTCGGCCAGATGCTGGGCCCGCGCCGCGAAGACCAGCAGCAATTCGGTGTCCGGGTTCATCTGTTCTTCAACCGGTGCCAGCAGCACTTCGCGGATACGCTCGGCCAGTGGCGTACCGCCCGGTTCGCGAGTCAGCACGACCTCAATACCGGCGGCGCGCAGGCGCTCGGCCAGGTATTCGCGATTGGTGCTCTTGCCGGCGCCTTCCGGGCCTTCCAGCGTAATAAACAAGCCAGTCACAGGCAGTCCTTAGTCAGAGTCATTGCGGGCTTTGCGGGGCGGCAGCATCCGGCTCGGGAGCAGTCGCTGGCGCAGGTGCAGGATCTTGCGCCGGCACTTGCGGCAGGGCTTCCGGGGCCGGATCGGGTGAAGCAACCGGGATCGGTGCCTGGGCTTCCGCGGCCGGGGCATCCTGCGTGTCGGGCGCGGTGGCAGGCGCCGGACTGGAGCGGTAATCGGCACGACGCTTGAGCTGGAACTCGCGCACGGCGTTGTTGTGGGCATCCAGGTCATCGGAGAACACGTGGCTGCCATCGCCACGAGCGACAAAATACAGGCTGTTGCCAGCCACCGGATTCAGCGCCGCATGAATTGCTTCACGGCCGACCATGGCGATCGGGGTCGGCGGCAGGCCGGCAATCACATAAGTGTTGTAAGGCGTCGGTTCCTTGAGATGGGCACGGGTCAATTTGCCGCTGTACCGCTCACCGAGGCCATAGATCACCGTCGGGTCGGTCTGCAGCAACATGCCCATCGCCATCCGCCGGACAAACACACCCGCAATCTGCCCACGCTCCTGTGGCACGCCGGTTTCCTTTTCCACCAGCGAGGCCATGATCAACGCCTGATAGGGCTCGGTGTAGGGCGCATCAGGGGCGCGCCGCTCCCATTCCTTGGCGAGCACTTCATTGAGACGGTCATAGGCTGTTTTCAGCAGTTCTGCGTCGGACATTCCACGGACGAAGCGATAGGTGTCAGGGAAAAATCGTCCCTCAGGGAAAATTCCGCCATGGCCGAGCTTGTCCATGACCTGGGTGTCGCTCAGGCCGTCCAGGGTGTGATCGAGTTTTTCTTCCTTGGCCAAGGCGGCGCGAACCTGATGGAAGTTCCAGCCTTCGACCAGGGTTACGCTGTACTGCACCATTTCTCCGCGCTTCCACAGATCGATCAGACCTTCTACGGTCATGCCGGGAAGCATGCGGTATTCGCCGCTGTGCAGGGGTTGTTTCGGTAGATTGAAACGCCAGTACAGGCGCAGCCAGAAAGCGTCCTTGATGACGCCATCGGCTTCGAGTCGGTAGAAGGTGCGGGTCGGCGTGGTGCCCTTGGGCACCTCCAGCAGTTCTTCCTGAGCGATATTCAGCGGCTGCACCAGCGCCGAATGAACTTTCCAGGCAGAAGCGCCCAACATCAGCCCTGCCAGAACCAGTCCGGTTTCCAGCAGCAGCAAGAGTTTACGTCTCACGTATCAAGCATCCAGTAGCGCACAGGCAATGGTTTGGAGTTTACGGGTGAGCGGCCCAACCGGCCAGCTCAGTGCGGCATAGGCATGCACGGGCCAAATACCATACACGCTGTTGCAGACAAAGACTTCGTCAGCCCATTGCAGCTGTTCGAGGGTGATATCGGTGATTTGCGTGGGAATGCCCAATGACTCGGCTTGAAACAATATCTCGGCACGCATCACACCCTCCACGCCGCAACGTTTCAGATCGGCCGTGATCAACTCGCCATTGCGCACGAGGAACAGGTTACTGAACACACCTTCGATCACACGCCCCGCCTGATCGAGCATCAGGCCTTCGGCATGTTCGGTGTCTCGCCATTCGGCGCGGGCGATCACCTGTTCGAGGCGGTTCAAGTGTTTGAGACCGGCGAGCAATGGCTGAATGGAAAGTCGTGTCGTGCAGGGGAACAGACGAACGCCCTGCTCGGCATGGGCGGCTGGATAAACGGCTGGAGGATTACCAGAGAGGATACGTCGGGCTTTGGCTGAAGGATCGAAAGCGTAGCCACGCAAGCCATCGCCGCGAGTCACGATCAGCTTGAGCACACCTTCGTCCAGCTCCCTGGCGTAGGCCAGCAGCTCCGTGGCCATCGCATCATGATCAAGGTTGATCGCCAACCGCTGGCACCCCTTGGCCAAACGCTGCAGATGGCGGTCCAGCAACACCGGAAGGCCACGCCGCACGGCAATGGTCTCAAAGAGACCATCACCGTAAGCCAGGCCGCGATCCTTCAGCGACACTGCGTCAGCCGGTTGACCGTCGACCCGGCTTTCCATCAGCCTGCAAACCGGCGGAACACCAGCGAGCCGTTGGTACCGCCAAACCCGAAGGAGTTGGACAGGACGACATCGATATCCATGTTGCGCGCGGTGTGCGGCACAAAATCGAGATCGCAGCCTTCGTCCGGTTCATCGAGGTTGATGGTCGGTGGCGCCACCTGACTGTTGATCGCCAGCACGCTGAAGATCGCCTCGACCGCGCCCGCCGCACCCAACAGGTGACCGGTCATGGATTTGGTCGAACTGACGGCCAGCTTGTAGGCGTGATCGCCGAACACCGAACGGATCGCATTGGCTTCCGCCAGGTCGCCGGCAGGCGTCGAGGTGCCATGGGCGTTGATGTACTGCACTTGATCGCCATTGATCCTGGCATCGCGCAAGGCATTGGTGATGCAGCGCGCAGCACCGGCGCCATCAGCCGGAGGCGAGGTCATGTGATAGGCATCGCCACTGGTGCCGAAACCGATCAGTTCGGCATAGATGGTCGCGCCGCGCGCCTTGGCGTGTTCCAGTTCTTCAAGAACCAGCGCACCGGCACCATCGGAAAGCACGAAGCCATCACGGCCCTTGTCCCATGGGCGGCTGGCGCGGGCCGGCTCGTCATTGCGGGTCGACAAGGCGCGAGAGGCACCAAAGCCGCCCATGCCCAGGCCACAGGCCGCCATTTCGGAGCCGCCGGCAATCATCACGTCAGCTTCGTCGTACATGATGTTGCGTGCAGCCATGCCAATGCAGTGCGTACCCGTGGTGCAAGCGGTGGCGATGGCGTAGTTAGGTCCCTGTGCACCCAAGTGGATCGACAGGAAACCGGAAATCATATTGATGATCGAGCCTGGCACGAAAAACGGCGAAATCCGTCGTGGGCCGGAATCATGCAGGGTACGGCTGGTTTCTTCGATATTGGTCAGTCCGCCAATGCCCGAGCCCATGGCGACGCCGATGCGCTCACGGTTGGCATCGGTGACTTCCAGGCCGGCATTGCGTACCGCCTGAAAACCTGCGGCCAGGCCGTACTGAATGAACAAGTCGAGTTTGCGGGCTTCCTTGACCGACAGGTATTCCTCGACATTGAAACCCTTTACCGAGCCGCCAAAACGGGTGGAATAGGCAGAAAGGTCGGTGTGTTCGATCAGACCAATGCCACTGCGGCCAGCCAGAATGCCCTGCCAGCTGCTTGGCACATCAGTGCCCAGTGGCGACAACATACCCATACCGGTGACTACGACGCGTCTACGCGACACAGCACTCTCCTTTTTTGAAATGACGACTTTGCATCAGGCCTAAAGAAAAAACCGCACGCCGTGATAGCAGTGCGGTTTTTCCATGACAGCAAGCAACGATTACAAACTATTACGCCTGGTGGCTAGTAACGTAGTCGATTGCAGCTTGTACAGTAGTGATCTTCTCAGCTTCTTCGTCAGGGATTTCGGTCTCGAATTCCTCTTCCAGAGCCATCACCAGCTCAACGGTGTCAAGGGAGTCAGCACCCAGGTCTTCAACGAAGGAAGCAGTGTTGACCACTTCTTCTTCTTTAACGCCCAGTTGCTCGGCAACGATTTTCTTGACGCGCTCTTCGATGGTGCTCATACCTTGTTTTCACTCCTAATGGACAAATTCAGGCAGCTGGCCAGTGGGTAAGTGTATAGAAAGACTTTTCAGCTTTTCAACTGAAAGCTTCACTCCTCAAACCCTGCAGCCCTCTGCCTATAAATAGATTGCAGCTTTATAACGGATTTTAGACAGCTCGTATGACATTTTTTTGAAGCAATCCGTCACATTTAACTCATGTACATCCCGCCGTTCACCGGGATTGTAGCCCCAGTAACGTATGCCGCACCGTCGGACGCAAGAAAAGCGACCACAGACGCGATCTCTTGTGCTTGCCCCAGACGACCCAGCGGAATCTGCGCCTGCAAGGCTTCACGCTGTGCCTCGGGCAGTTCACGGGTCATATCGGTGTCGATGAACCCTGGGGCCACCGAGTTTACCGTAATCGAACGCGAACCGACTTCACGCGCCAGTGCACGACTGAAACCTTCCAGACCGGCCTTGGCGGCAGCGTAGTTTACTTGGCCTGCGTTGCCCATGGCACCCACAACCGAGCCAATACTGATAATTCGTCCCCAGCGGGCCTTGGTCATGCCGCGCAAAACGCCCTTGGACAGGCGGAACAGACTGTTCAGGTTGGTATCAACAACGTCATGCCACTCGTCGTCTTTCATGCGCATCATCAGGTTATCGCGGGTGATACCGGCATTATTGACCAGAATCGCCGGCGCACCGAACTGCTCCTGGATGCTCGCCAGGACCGCCGCCACGGACTCGTCGCTGGTGACATTGAGTTCCAGGCCAGTGCCCTGAATGCCGTTTTCCTTCAGGGTGGCGGCAATGCGCTCGGCACCCGAAGCGGAGGTCGCGGTGCCCACAACGACGGCGCCCTGACGACCCAGTTCCAGGGCGATAGCCTGGCCGATACCGCGGCTTGCACCAGTGACCAGTGCAACTTTACCTTGCAGACTCATGCAAGCTTCTCCTGATTCAGGCCAGCGCTGCACGAGCGGCAGCGAAAGCGTCTGGGGTATTGAGGTTGGAAGTCGATACGCCTTCGGCGCAGCGTTTGTTCAGACCGGCCAGCACTTTGCCCGGGCCGCATTCGACCAATTGAGTTGCCCCCTTGGCCGCCAGTGCCTGGACCGATTCGACCCAGCGCACAGGCTTGTAGAGCTGTTCAAGCAGATCGCGCTTGAGGATTTGCAGATCGGCCGGCACATCGGCACTGACGTTCTGCACCACAGGAATCTGCGGCGCCTGCCAGTCGATCGCAGCGATCGACTCAGCGAAACGCTCGGCGGCCGGACGCATCAGCTCGCAATGGGACGGCACGCTGACCGGCAGTGGCATGGCGCGCTTGGCACCACGGGCCTTACAGCCTTCGATGGCGCGCTCGACCGCAGCCTTGGCACCGGCGATAACCACCTGGCCTGGAGAGTTGAAGTTGACCGCGCTGACCACTTCGCCTTGCGCAGCTTCAGCACAGGCCGCCACTACGTCAGCATCGTCCAGCCCGAGGATGGCGGCCATGCCACCCTGCCCGGCGGGAACGGCTTCCTGCATCAGTTGGCCACGACGCTCGACCAGCTTCACCGCGTCGCCCAGGCTCAGGCTGCCCGCCGCGACCAGCGCGCTGTATTCACCCAGGCTGTGACCAGCCACGTAGGCCGGACGCGCACCACCTTCAGCCAGCCACAGACGCCACAGGGCGATCGAGGCGGTCAGAATGGCCGGTTGGGTTTTATCGGTTTGATTGAGTTGCTCTTCCGGCCCTTGCTGGGTCAGTGCCCACAGGTCGTAACCCAGAGCATCGGAAGCTTCTTTGAATGTTTCGAGGACAACCGGATGTTGCGCGCCCAACTCGGCCAGCATGCCGAGGGACTGCGAACCCTGTCCCGGAAAGACGAATGCGAGGGAAGCAGACATGTAACAAGCCCCTAATGATCTTGTCGTCGGAGAATTGACGTCCCTCTTGGGGGACGCAAGAAACTGACAGTTGGATGGCCAATTGAACTGAGCGGTCACATTTAAGCATTGTCCGACGAAAACGCCTAAAGCAACAAATCCGCAAGACGACCGTGAAGTCGCTCGGGCAGGTTTTCCTGAATCTCGATCAGTGCACGCTGAATGGCACTCTGAAAGCCCTGTACCCCGGCTGAACCGTGACTTTTCACCACAATCCCCTGCAACCCCAAAAAGCTTGCGCCATTATGCCGCGCCGGAGCCAGATCCGCCTGCAGACGCTTCATCAACGGCAGCGCCAATGCACCGACCATTCGCGACATCAGGGTTTTCTTGAACAATGCCTCGATGCGCCCGGCAATCATGGTGGCCAGGCCTTCGCTGGATTTGAGCAGGATATTGCCGACAAAGCCGTCACACACCACGACATCCGCCTCGCCACGGTATAAGCCGTCACCCTCTACAAAACCGATGTAATTGATGCCACGGGCATTCTGCAACAACGTTGCCGCCAGCTTGACCTGCTGGTTGCCCTTGATGTCTTCAGTGCCGATATTCAGCAGCGCTACACGCGGACGAACAATACCGAGGGTTTCTGCCGCGACAGACCCCATCACCGCGAACTGCAACAAGTGCTCGGCACTGCAATCGACATTCGCACCCAGGTCGAGCAACTGACAGTACCCTTTCTGCGTCGGAATCGCCGCGATCATGGCGGGCCGATCAATACCAGGCAAGGTCTTGAGCACAAACCGCGACAACGCCATCAGTGCACCGGTGTTGCCGGCACTGACACAGGCCTGGACCTTGCCGTCACGCAGCAACTCAAGCGCCACGCGCATCGAGGAATCAGGCTTGCCGCGCAGGGCCTGGGCCGGTTTTTCATCCATGGTGATGAATTCGGACGCAGGTGTAATCGACAGGCGAGCGCGATCCACAGCCGAATGGCCAGCGATCAATTCTTCAAGGAGGGAGGTTTGACCGACGAGGGTCAGGTGTAGCGAGGGTGTAGCAGACAGACAAGCAAGGCTGGCCTGGACAATGCTGCGGGGACCGAAGTCCCCGCCCATTGCGTCAATCGCGATGACTTGAGCGGACAAGTGATTACTCGTCAGCGCCCTTGTCGATCACTTTACGGCCACGGTATACGCCTTCTGGCGATACGTGGTGACGCAGGTGAACTTCACCAGTGGTTTTTTCTACAGACAGAGTGCTAGCCTCGAGAGCGTCGTGCGAACGGCGCATGTCACGGGCAGAGCGGGATTTTTTGTTCTGCTGAACAGCCATAATTGATTAACTCCTAAACGTTTGGGTCACGCTTTAACTGCGCCAATACACTGAACGGGTTGGACCGCGTTACCTCGTCCTCGCTCGGTTCGGGCTCATCTGCTCCCGCCGGCTGCTGGCATTCTTCCGGATGATGAGCAGGCACAATGGGCAAGGCGAGCAGAAGCTCCTCCTCGATCAGTGACTGCAGATCCAATGGATCTTCGCCCAGTTCCAGCACGTCATAACCTTTCGGCAACGACTGGGTATTCGCACCCTCCTTCACCACAGCATAACTGCATTCGCTATGGATCGGCAGGGTGACCAGCTCAAGACAACGCTGGCAAACCATTTTGACTTCAGTGTCGATAAAGCTGTGGATGACCACAGATTTACGTTCATCTCGTTCAAAAACGAATTTAGCCTGCACCGTACCGACATTGTCGGAAAGCGGGTCGCAGAGTCTCTCCAAATCGGCCAGCAGCATTTCACCTTGAAGGGTGGTGCCACGGTCAGCCAATTTGCGCGGGTCAACGTGAGGTGGAATCGGGTCATTCAACATAGGCGCAGCATTATAGGGATGCCCCCGCCCATGTCAAAGGAAATTCAGCCCTGTCCGTCACTTGGAAGGCTCGCTAGAATTCCCGTCTGCCTTTTGGAGTTGCCCATGCTGCCTTTATTACTCGCTTCCAGCTCGGTCTATCGCCGGGAATTGCTGGCCCGCCTACAACTGCCGTTTACCTGTAGCTCGCCAGATATCGACGAAAGCCATCGCCCGGGCGAGACCGCCGTTGATCTGGTCAAGCGCCTCGCCGAGGAAAAAGCCCGCGCATTGACCGACCACCACAGCGCTCACCTGATCATTGGCTCCGACCAGGTTGCCGTGCTGGGGGACAGCATCATCGGCAAGCCCCACACCTTCGAAAAGGCCCGCGAACAACTGCTGGCCGCCAGTGGTGCCAGCGTGACCTTCCTGACGGGCCTGGCACTGCTCAATAGCCAGACCGGTCGCTGCCAGGTCGACTGCATACCGTTCACCGTGCACATGCGCACACTCGACAGCGCGCGCATCGAGCGCTATCTGCGCGCCGAACAACCCTACGACTGCGCTGGCAGCTTCAAGGCCGAAGGCCTGGGCGTGAGCCTGTTCCAAAACACCGAAGGCCCGGACGCCACCAGCCTGATCGGACTACCGCTGATCCGCCTTGTCGACATGCTGCTGACTGAAGGCGTGCAAATTCCCTGAGCCACAAAAAACCGGCCACACAGGCCGGTTATTTTGAGCATCCAAAAGATCAACGCAGCGATGGACCATTGAAACCCATCCACATCGCCAAATGCTCAGCCACGCTGGCGCCGAGCTTTTTCGAGAAGCGATCGAACGGCGACTCCTGAACCGTGAAATCCACCAGCTCTTTTTCGCCGATCACATCCCGGGCAACCGAACTGGCATTACCCAGGCCATCGATCAGCCCCAGCGGCAGCGCCTGCTCGCCAGACCAGACCAGGCCGGAGAACAGCTCCGGATGCTCTTTGTCCTTCAGGCGATCACCCCGCCCCTGCTTGACGCTGTTGATGAACTGATTGTGGGTGGTATCGAGCACACCCTGCCAAAACGCCGTCTCTTCCGGTTTTTGCGGCTGGAACGGATCAAGGAACGACTTGTGTTCGCCAGAAGTGTAGGTGCGACGCTCGACCCCCAGCTTCTCCATGGTACCGACAAAGCCGTAACCGGCCGCCGTGACGCCGATGGAACCCACCAGGCTCGCCTTGTCGGCGTAGATCTGATCGGCCGCACTGGCAATGTAATACGCGCCGGAAGCCCCCAGATCCGAAATCACCGCATAGAGCTTGATATCCGGATGCAGGCCACGCAGGCGGCGAATCTCGTCATAGACGTAACCTGACTGCACCGGACTGCCACCCGGACTGTTGATACGCAGGATTACGCCCTTGACCTTATCGTCCTCGAAGGCCGCTCGCAGGCTTCCAACGATATTGTCGGCGCTGGCCGGCTCCTTGTCGGCGATCATGCCCGTCACGTCGATCAACGCCGTGTAATGGGCGCTGCGGGTGGCGGCCTTTTCCATGTCCATCAGCGGCGTGAACAAGGCCAGCGCGCCGAACAGGTACACAAACGTCAGCAGCTTGAAGAAAATCCCCCAGCGACGAGACCGACGCTGTTCCTGCACGCCGGCCAGCAGCGTCTTTTCCAGCAGCTTCCAGCTTTTCTCGTCACCGCTCTCTGCGCTCGACTTGGCGGGCGCTTTCCATTCGTCGGTCATGCCATCTACCCCAGCAACAACGTATTAAGCCCGCTGACTCAGCCAGGCATGCAATTCTGAAAAGCGATCGACCGCCAGGCGCGGCCCGAACAGCTTCAGCGCTTCGATCGATTGAGCACCGTAGCCGACCGCCACCGAATCCATCCCGGCATTGCGCGCCATCTGCAGATCGAACGACGAGTCGCCGACCATCAGTGCCTGCGCGGGAGCCACATTGCAATGAGCCAGGATCTGCTCAAGCATCAGCGGATGCGGCTTGCTGGCGGTCTCGTCAGCCGCACGGGTGATGTCGAAATAATCTTCCCAGCCATGGGATTTCAACACCCGATCCAGCCCGCGACGGGCCTTGCCGGTCGCCACAGCCAGATGATAGCCCTCGGCACGAAACGCCTCGAGCGACTCAACGACCCCCTCGAACAACGGCGAAGGTACCGCCTCCGACGCGATGTAGTGATCCGCATAATGCTGACGAAAGGCTATCAGCTCGGCATCGCCGATTTCGGGGTACAAGGTGCGGATCGCTTCCGGCAGACCAAGCCCGATGATGCCCTTGACGGCGAAATCATCACGCAACGGGAAACCGGTTCGCTCCGATGCCACATGCATCGCTTCGACAATCCGACCAATGGAATCGGCGAGCGTGCCATCCCAATCGAAAATCAGCAGCTTGTAATCAGATGGGCGCACTCAATCGCTCCACGGTCTTGGCCCACATTTCATCGACCGGCGCCTGCAACTTGAGTTCACCGCCGTCGGGCAGCGGCACAGTCAGCATGTAGGCGTGCAGGAACAGGCGCTTGCCGCCCAGGTCGCGAATTTCCTTACTGAAATCGTCATCGCCGTACTTGGTGTCGCCGGCAATGCAGTGCCCGGCGTGCAACGTGTGGACGCGGATCTGGTGAGTGCGGCCGGTGATCGGCTTGGCTTCGATCAGGGTGGCAAAGTCGCCAAAGCGACGCAGGACCTTGAACACGGTCACAGACTCCTTGCCCTCCTCCTCGTCGACCTCGACCATGCGCTCGCCGGAGCGCAGATTGCTCTTGCCAAGCGCCGCACGGACTTGCTTGATCGAGCTCGCCCAGTTGCCGCGAACCAGCGCCATGTAGCGCTTATCGACACCATCACCGCGCAATGCGGCGTGCAGGTGACGCAACATGCTGCGCTTCTTGGCGATCATCAGCAGCCCGGAAGTGTCACGGTCAAGACGGTGGACCAGTTCCAGCTCCTTGCAGTCGGGGCGCAACTGACGAAAGGCTTCGATGACGCCGTAATTCAAGCCACTACCGCCGTGAACAGCGATGCCAGCAGGCTTGTTGATCACGATCAGCGCCTTGTCTTCATAGACAATCGAGGCTTCGAGTCGCTGCAGCAGGCCCTGGGCCAGCGGCACCGGCTCGTCGCGTTCAGGCACGCGAACCGGCGGCACGCGCACGATATCGCCCGCCTGCAGCTTGTATTCGGGCTTGATCCGCCCCTTGTTCACCCGCACTTCGCCCTTGCGCAAAATGCGGTAAATCAGGGTCTTGGGCACGCCTTTGAGCCGAGCGAGAAGGAAGTTATCAATACGTTGGCCGGCATATTCCGGCGAGACCTCAAGCAGTTGTACGCCTGGGGTCGAGGGGGCTGTAGTCGTCATGCCGCGGATGATAACAATTTTTTATGGAATTGAAGCACTTAATCATTGCTGCTATAGTCGCGAACGCCGCCAAAAGCGGCCTGGACAGCGGACCAACGGTCAAAAACCGACCCTGACCAACGCAATTCACCAGGACGCGAGGCCGTCCTACGGGGCTTTCGCTACGTAACGGTGGAGTTTGCAGTTGTAACAAGCGCAGGTGACATGAGGCCTGAATCAAACCGCAAAGCAGAGTTTTCACTCGTCTTGCGAGCCAATATTCATGGCCAGTTCACAAAGTGCAGTCAGCTGCGAATGACCCCGAGCGAACGCTTCGGAAACAACGCCTAAATTAGCCATGATGCGTGACCTCCCCTATCGGAGCTCACGGTAAATGCCAACCCGCTGCGGATTCTGCGCGCGGCAGCACCCGAATTATCAGGGATACGTGTAGGGTGGAGATGCACAACCGCTGGACTGTGTAGCAATAGGCTTTATCAAGACGCTTCATCTCGTCCACAGCCGCTGGTTGATTCCTCCTCCTGACTGAGTGCTTAAGTAGCCACAGCAAGCAGGACGCGTACGTCGCGACGCCGGCCCAATTGGTCGGGGTTCGCTAGACACTGGAGTGTCCAACCACTCCTGACGCACCTGACACCGACCGTGAGAAGTCGTGTGTGCCGAACGCCGTTTCCGGCAGCCCGGAAACCGACGGTACTACATGAAAAGAATGCTGATTAACGCAACTCAACCCGAAGAGTTGCGTGTTGCACTGGTAGATGGCCAGCGCCTCTACGACCTGGACATCGAATCCGGTGCACGCGAGCAGAAGAAGGCCAACATCTATAAAGGCCGGATTACTCGCATCGAACCAAGCCTTGAGGCTGCCTTTGTCGATTTCGGCTCCGAGCGCCACGGCTTCCTGCCACTCAAAGAAATCTCCCGCGAATACTTCAAGAAAGCCCCTGAAGGCCGCGTCAACATCAAGGACGTCCTGAGCGAAGGCCAGGAAGTCATCGTTCAGGTCGAAAAAGAAGAACGTGGCAACAAGGGCGCCGCCCTGACCACGTTTATCAGCCTGGCCGGCCGTTACCTGGTACTGATGCCGAACAACCCGCGTGCCGGCGGCATCTCCCGTCGCATCGAAGGCGAAGAGCGCAATGAACTGCGTGAAGCCCTGAACGGCCTGGTTGCCCCGGCCGACATGGGTCTGATCGTGCGCACTGCCGGCCTGGGCCGCAGCAGTGAAGAAATGCAGTGGGACCTCGACTACCTGCTGCAACTCTGGACCGCCATCAAAGAAGCCTCGCTGGATCGCTCCGCGCCTTTCCTGATCTATCAGGAAAGCAACGTGATCATCCGCGCCATCCGCGATTACCTGCGCCAGGACATCGGCGAAGTGCTGATCGACAGCGTCGAAGCCCAGGACGAAGCCCTGACCTTCATCCGTCAGGTGATGCCGCAGTACGCCAGCAAGATCAAGCTGTACGAAGACAGCGTTCCGCTGTTCAACCGCTTCCAGATCGAAAGCCAGATCGAGACCGCGTTCCAGCGCGTGGTCGAACTGCCTTCCGGCGGCTCCATCGTTATCGATCCGACCGAAGCCCTGGTGTCCATCGACATCAACTCGGCGCGCGCCACCAAAGGCAGCGACATCGAAGAAACCGCCCTGCAGACCAACCTTGAAGCCGCCGAAGAAATCGCCCGTCAGTTGCGCCTGCGCGACATTGGCGGCCTGATCGTCATCGACTTCATCGACATGACCCCTGCCAAGAACCAGCGTGCCGTGGAAGAGAAAGTCCGCGAATGCCTGGAAGCCGACCGCGCTCGCGTGCAAGTCGGTCGCATCTCGCGCTTCGGCCTGCTGGAAATGTCCCGTCAGCGCCTGCGTCCTTCCCTGGGCGAGAGCAGCGGCATCGTCTGCCCGCGCTGCAACGGTACCGGCATCATCCGTGATGTTGAATCGCTGTCGCTGGCGATCCTGCGCCTGATCGAAGAAGAAGCACTGAAAGACCGCACCGCCGAAGTTCGCGCCCAGGTGCCTATCCCGGTCGCCGCGTTCCTGCTCAACGAAAAACGCAACTCGATCACCAAGATCGAACTGCGCACCCGTGCCCGCATCGTGATTCTGCCGAACGATCATCTCGAAACGCCGCACTTCGAAGTACAGCGTCTGCGTGATGACAGCCCTGAAGCCGCGATCAACCAGTCCAGCTACGAAATCGCTGCTGCCGCTGCCGAAGTGGAAGAAGTCCAGCCAGCTGCGGCCACCCGCACCCTGGTTCGCCAGGAAGCGGCGGTCAAGACTGCGCCAGCCCGTGCCAACGCTCCGGTTCCGACCGAAGTCGTTGCCGCTCCGGTTGCCGCTCCCGTCGCTGCTCCAGAGCCAAGCCTGTTCAAGGGCCTGGTGAAATCGCTGGTCAGCCTGTTCGCCTCCAAGGAAGAGCCTGCTGCCCCGGCCGTGGTCGAGAAACCGGCTGCCACCGAGCGTCCGGCTCGCAGCAATGAAGAACAACGTCGCAACGGTCGCCAGCAGAGCCGCAACCGTAACGGTCGCCGCGATGAAGAACGCAAGCCGCGCGAAGAACGTGCACCGCGTGAAGAGCGCGCACCACGTGAGCCACGCGAAGAGCGTCAACCACGCGAAGCCCGTGAAGAGACACCAGCCGTAGCACGTGAAGAACGCGCACCGCGTGCTCCACGAGAAGAACGTGCCCCTCGCGCACCGCGTGAAGACCGCAAGCCACGTGGCGACCGCGAAGAGCGCGTTCGTGAACTGCGTGAGCCTCTGGATGCTGCTCCGGCTGCTGCTCCGGCTGCGGCGGCGACCGCTGAAGAGCGCCCGGCCCGCCCGCCACGCGAAGAACGCGCTCCACGCCCACCGCGTGAAGAACGTCAACCCCGTGCCGAGCAAGCCGCTGCCGTCGCTGAAGAAGAGCTGACCACCAACGAAGAGCAACTGCAGGAAGAAGGTCAGGACGGCGCCGAAGGCGATCGCCCACGCCGCCGTTCCCGTGGCCAGCGTCGTCGCAGCAACCGTCGCGAGCGTCAACGCGATGCCAACGGCAATGTGATCGAAGGTTCGGAAGAATCCGAATCCGGCGAAAGCAATGAAGCACCAAGCACCGCTGACCTGGCCGCCGGCCTGGCTGTTACCGCAGCCGTTGCCAGCACCGTGATCAGCGCCCCGGCCGAAGCACAGGCCAACGAGCAAGCCGAACGCGCCACTGCCGCCACCCTGGAAACCGCTCCAGTCGAAGCGCCAGTCGTTGAAGCGACTACTCCGGTCGAAGCTAGCGCATCGCCGGAAGTCGAAGTGGCACAAGCACCACAAGCGGAGCCTGTGGTTGAAGCGCCTGTCGTGGTTGCAGAACCGGTTGTCGAAACCGCCACTGAAACCGTGACCGAAGCCGTTCGTGAAGTTCGCGAAGAGCAAACCGCGTTCAACTGGGTTGCCGAGCCAGCCGTAACCGAAACTCCAGCGCCAGTCGTTGAAGCTCCGGCCGCTGAAGCTCCGGTCGCCGATGCAGTGACCTCCGAGCCGGTCGTCGCAGCAGCCGAGCCTGCTCCTGTCGTGGAAGCGCCGGTAGTTGTCGAAGAGCCTGCACCAGTGGTGGCTGCCGCTCCGGCCAGCGCCCTGACGCCTAGCGGCCGCGCACCGAACGACCCGCGTGAAGTGCGTCGTCGCAAGCGTGAAGAAGAGCGCCTGCAGAAGGAAGCCGAATTGGCTGCCGCTGCTGCTCAGGCTGAAGCAGTTGTTGCTGAAGTGGCCGAGGCAGCACCTGCCCCGACTGCAGAAGTTGCTGTCGAGCCAGCTCAATCCGCAATCCACGAAGCACCTCGCTCCGTTCAGGAAGCGGTTGAGCAACACGAACAAGCCCTGGAAAAAGAACACGAGCCTAAACCTCTCGCCTGATTCCATCGGCTAATGAAAAGCCCCGCCTGGTAACCCAGGCGGGGCTTTTTCATATCCAGAACAATCACACCGATTCCCTGTGGGCGCGAGTTCCCACAGGGATCAGCGATTACTTGAAGACCAACTTCTCCGGCACATCCACATCCCATAACACCCCGGGATCCCCCACAGCCACCTCAACCACACGCCCCTTGGCGAATAGCGGCTTGGCGCCACGATCTCCCGATAGCGCCATCAATCCCGCCGCGAAATCACGTCCGAACCCGACCGGATGCCCATACTCTCCGTTCTGCACCGGCACGCTGACGCTGTCGTGGCTGATGCCCGCCAGGACTTTTTCAATGCTGGACGGCAGGATGAACGGCATGTCACCCAACATCATCAACCAGCCATCGAGTTGCGCACAGGCAGAAACTCCCGCAGCAATGCTGTCGCCCATGCCGATGGACTCGATCAATACAATTTCGCAGCCATAGGCCTGGGCCATGCGAATCACTTGGGGTCGATCAGCGGTGGTCACCAGGACGCGCTTGCCCCCATTGGCCGGCAGATTCACCAGCACGTGTTCGATCACCGAACGAACCGCACCATCGCGGCCGGTGCAATCGGCCAGCAACTTGTCCTTGTCGCCACCGGCGAACTGACGAAACCGGCTGCCCTGCCCCGCTGCCAGCACAATGACGCCGATGGACTCGCTCATACGCGCTCCTGTAGCGGCTTCTTCTGTTTCAGCTCCACGCCATTTTTAATGGCCACGATTTCAGCCATCAGCGACAAGGCGATTTCCGCCGGGCTATGACTGCCGATATGCAAACCGATCGGGCCGTGCAGCCGATCAATGGCCTGTTGCGACAAGCCCAGTTGAGCCAGATTGTCCCGGCGCTTCTGGCTGTTAATCCGTGAACCCAGCGCGCCGACGTAAAACGCCCTGGAATCGAGAGCCGTCAGCAGGGCCATGTCATCCAGGCGCGGGTCGTGGGTCAGGGCAACGATGGCCGTGCGCTCGTCGGTCTGGATACTCAGCACCGCCTCATCGGGCATGCCGGAGACGAAACGGCCATGCTGCTCTTCCCAGCCATAGACGAACTCGGTACGCGGATCGCAAATCAGCACTTCGAAATCCAGCAGCCGCGCCATTTCGGCAACGTAGCGTGACAATTGCCCTGCGCCTATCAACAACAAGCGCCAGCGGGGGCCGTAGATGGCGCGCAAGGTCTGCTCGTCAAACGCCAGTACATCCGTTTTGCCGGCCGGCTGCACAACCACTTCACCGGTTGCGATATCAAGGCAACGCGCCACGATTTCATGGGCTTCGCAACGCGCCAGCAGTTCAGCGACCCACGCGGGATCGCCGACGCGCTCCTCGGTCAATCGCAACGTGCCGCCGCACGGTAAGCCAAAACGTGCCGCCTCTTCGCGGGTCACGCCGTAGGTGATCAATTGCACCGGCGGCCCGTCGGCCGGAATCCGACCATCGTGCAACCGGGCAATCAGGTCGTCCTCCACACAACCACCCGAAACCGAACCGATCACCACGCCATCTTCGCGCAAGGCCAGCATGGCACCAGGCGCCCGGGGCGCGGTGCCCCAGGTCTGGACCACGCTGTACAACACCACCCGCTGACCGGCACGGCGCCACTCCAGGACACTGCGCAGGACATTCAGATCAGCGCTGTCCATCAAGCTTCAGCCTTCTGCCAGTCCTGCAACTGATAGCGAACCGGCAGGCTGCGGATGCGCTTGCCGGTGGCAGCGAAGATCGCGTTACACAGCGCCGGCGCAATCGGCGGCACGCCGGGTTCGCCGACGCCGCCCAACGGGACATTGCCCGGCGGCGTGACCAGATGCACGGCGACTTCCTTCGGCGCCAGGGACATGCGCGCCACTTCGTACATATGGAAGTTGTCCTGCTGGACCTTGCCATCCTTGAAGCTGATTTCACCCAAGACCGCGTTGCCCAGGCCCATGACGCAGGCACCTTCGAACTGCGCGCGAATCCGCTCGGGATTGATCTGCGGCCCGCAATCCACGGCAATGTCAGCCTTGTGCACAATCAACGTGCCATCGTCTTTGACCTCGACTTCGATCACCGCCGCCACGTATGTGACAAAGCTGTAATGCACCGCCAGGCCCAGGCCGCGCCCCTTCGGCAGCTCGCGCCCCCAACCGGCGGCTTTGGCCGCAGTTTCCAGCACCGTGCGCAAACGTCCGGTGTCGATCGGGTAACGTTCCGGCGATTCACCGTAGTTCCACTCTTCACTCAAGGTGCGCGGGTCGATCTTGCGGTCCGGGCCGAGCAATTTGATCTGGTACTTCAGCGGGTCCTGTCCGGCCTTGTGCGCCAGTTCATCGACGAAACTCTGGATCGCAAAGCCGTGGGGAATGTTCGACACCGAGCGATACCAGCCGACGCGGGTGTGCACCGTCGCCTCGGGGTTTTCCAGGCGCACGTTGGGAATCGCGTACGCCATGTTGGTAAAGCCCATGCCCAGCTCGAATGCCGCCTCGTGGTTCATGCCCGGCGCGAACAATGCGGTGATGCTCGGCGCGACCGTGCGATGCAACCAGCCGGATGGCAGGCCATCCTTGTTCAGGCTGGCCTTGAGGTACTCGGCGGACACGGTATGGAAATAGGAGCAGTGGATGTCGTCTTCGCGGGTCCATTGCACACGCACGGCCTTGCCAGGGAACTCCTTGGCAAGAATCGCCGCCTCGATAATGAAATCCGGCTTCGACTTGCGGCCGAAACCGCCACCCAACAAGGTGACATTGAAGGTGACATTGTCGAACGGCAGGCCGAGACGTTCGCTGATCCGCTCACGGGTGACCTGTGGCGCCTGACTCGGGCCCCAGGCTTCGCACACACCGTCCTTGTAGCGGGCGATGGCGACCATTGGCTCCATCGGCGACTGCGATAGATGCGGCAAGTAGTAGGAGGCTTCCAGCGTGCTGTTGGCGCCGCTCATGGCTTCATCGATGTTGCCCGTGTTGCGCACCACTTTGCCGGGCTTGAGCGAAGCGGCTTCCAGCTCCTTGCGGTAGGCGATCGAGTCGTAACTGGCATTGGCGCCGTCATCCCATTCGATGTTCAGCGCTTCACGTCCCTTGATCGCCGCCCAGGTATTACTGGCCACCACCGCCACCCCACCCAGCGGTTGGAACTCCGAGGGCAGTGGACGGCTTTCGATTTGCACGACCTTGAGCACACCGGGGACTTTCATCGCGGCGCTGGCATCGAAAGTTTTAACCTTGCCACCGTAAACCGCTGGACGGGCGATGGTGGCGAACAGCATGCCGTCGACATGCACGTCGGCGCCATACACCGCGCGACCGTTGACGATGTCGTCGCCGTCGATGGCCCTGGTGCCTTCCTTGCCGATGTAGCGGAACTCCGAAAGTTGCTTGAGTCGCAGACTGTCACGCGCCGGCACGGCCAAGGCGCCGGCAGCAGCGGCCAGGACACCATAATCCAGCTCGCGACCGGAAGGTTTGTGGATGACTTTATGCAGTTGCGCATGACATTCACTGACCGGCACTTTCCACTGCTCGGCAGCCGCCTGCTCCAGCATGGTCCGCGCGGCGGCACCGCAGCGGCGCATTGGCTCGTACCAGTGGCGCATGCTGCGCGAACCGTCGGTGTCCTGGTTGCCGAAACGCACTTCGTCGCCCGGTGCCTGCTTGACTTTGACCCGCGCCCAATCGGCTTCGAGTTCGTCGGCCACGACCATGGTCAGGCTGGTGCGGACACCCTGCCCCATTTCCGAACGGTTGCAGACGACTGTCACTGTGCCGTCGGCTGCGATGCTGAGGTAAACCTTGGGATCGTCAACCCAGCCGTGGGGCATGCCATCGGCGCCGAACTTCTTCTCCTTCTCCTCGGCGAACGCGTCTTGCCAGCCCCAACTGGCGGCCACCACCAGGGCGCCGGTAGCACCCACGCCTTTGAGGAAACCACGCCGACTGAGGTTGCTCAGGGCGAAATCATTCGGTAACTGGCTCATGCCTTGGCCTCCTTCAGGTGAGTGGATGCCTGGCGGATGGCGGTCTTGATGCGGTTGTAGGTGCCGCAGCGGCAAATGTTGCCGACCATCGCCTCTTCGATCTGTTCGTCGCTCGGGTTCGGATTGGTTTTGAGCAATGCGGTAGCCGACATGATTTGCCCGCCCTGGCAGTAACCGCACTGGGCTACGGCCGTATCGAGCCAGGCTTGCTGCACGACCTGACCGACCGGGTCGGCATGCAGATTGTCGATCGTGGTGACGTTCTGCCCCACTACCGAGCCGATTGGCGTGATGCAGCTGCGCGCCGGAGCGCCTTCGATGTGAATGGTGCAGGCACCGCACAGGCCCATGCCGCAGCCGAATTTGGTGCCGTTGTAACCGGCCACGTCGCGGATCGCCCAGAGCAGCGGCATGTCCTCGGTGACGTCGAGTTGATGGTCTTGACCATTGAGTTTCAGGGTAATCATGGGCACGCCCGCATAGTATTGGGTTATGGGGTCGAGCAATCTGCCGCTTTAGCCAAGCGGTTCGGTAATCGCAGATCGACTCAGGCTATTGGGCTCTCTTGTGCGAACGAACACGTCTGCACCGGGCCTTTGGATGGAGCAAATGCTGGTATCGTTAGGTGGCTAAGTTAACCCAGCATTAACAAAAAAGCCCTGCACAATGGAAGTTGTGCAGGGCTTTGAGATCAGTCTGGAAAGCTTAGCCTCAATACTGATTGGGCTCCATTTCCAGATTGACATGAAAACGCTCTGAAATGTCTTTCTGGATACGCTGTGCCAGGTCGAGCAATTGCAGTCCGGTAGCACTGCCATAGTTGACCAGCACCAGTGCCTGCAATTTATGCACGCCGGCATCGTTCTCGCGAAACCCTTTCCACCCTGCCCGTTCGATCAGCCAGCCTGCGGCCAGCTTCATCTGACCGTCCGGTTGCGCGTAGGCCACCAGATCCGGGTATTCGCCCTTGAGCTGCGCTACCAGCGCGGCCGGTACCAGCGGATTCTTGAAGAAACTGCCAGCATTGCCGAGCACCGCCGGGTCCGGAAGCTTCTCGTTGCGGATACTGCAAATGGCCTGGCTGACGTCAGTGGCGGTCGGCTGATCGATGCCCTGCTCGGTCAGGCGCTGACGCACCGGGCCGTAATCCAGATGCAGATGCGCGGTGCGGTCAAGCGTGAAACGTACCCGAAGGATCAACCAGCGCCCCGGTTGCTGCTTGAAGACGCTGTCGCGGTAAGCGAAGTTGCATTCTTCCAGGCTGAAGTCGCGCAGTTCACCGCTGTGGCGATCGAGTGCCGTCAGGCCGGCAAACACGTCCTTGATCTCGACGCCATAAGCACCGATGTTCTGCATCGGTGCCGCGCCCACGGTGCCGGGAATCAGGCTCAGGTTTTCCAGACCGGACAACCCCTGCGCCAGTGTGTGCTGCACGAACGGATGCCAGGGCTCGCCAGCCTCGGCTTCAAGCACGACTGTGCGGCCATCGTCGCTCAGCACACGAACCCCGCGAGTGGCCATGCGCAGCACCAGCGACGACACGTCCGCCGTCAACAGCAAGTTGCTGCCACCACCGATGACCAGCAAGGGCACGTCATGGTCCCGGGCATAAGCCAGAGCGTCACGCACGTCGGCGTCGCTATGGGCCTCGGCAAACAGACGGGCCTGAACATCCACGCCAAAGCTGTTGTACGGTTTGAGCGAAACCTGTTGCCGCACCTGCAGACTCATAACCGTCCCTTCAATTCGATCACCAGCAGATCACTGGCACGCTCGATCAAATCCAGCACCCGCTCGAAGCCCTGGTCACTGTCGTGATAGGGATCCGGCACTTCATCGATGCCCGACTGATAGCGACGCAGGAACAGATCCAGCTCTGCTTTACCCTTGACCGGTTGCATGGACTCGAGATCGCGCAGATTGCTTTTATCCATCGCCAGGATCAGGTCGTAGGTGGAGAAATCGGCACGGGTCACTTGTTGGGCGCGCTGGGCGGACAAATCATAACCTCGCAGCTTGGCAGCCGCCTGGCTGCGCTTGTCCGGCGCCTGGCCGACGTGCCATTCACCGGTGCCGGCGGAGGCGACTTCTATCTGGTCGGCCAGCCCCGCCTCACGCAATTTATGCCGCAGCACGCCTTCGGCCGTGGGTGAACGGCAGATGTTGCCCAGGCATACAAACAAAACACGCATCAGGCCTCCAGCAGGCGACGAACGCGCTCAAGGTCTTCAATGGTATCGACGCCGGCCGGCGGTGCGATCAGCGCATCGGCAACGTGAATCCGTACGCCGTGCCACAGCGCACGCAGTTGTTCCAGGCTCTCGGTGTTTTCCAGCCAGCATGGGCCCCAGCTGACAAAGTCATGCAGGAAACCGGCACGGTACGCATAAATACCGATGTGGCGGCGGTAAGGCACGCCTTGCGGCAATTGCTCGCGGCTCTTGGCGAAAGCATCCCGTGCCCACGGTAACGTGGCGCGACTGAAGGTCAGGGCCAGGCCATTGAGATCACTGACAACCTTGACCACGTTGGGATTGAACAGGGTTTCAACATCGTCGATGGGCTCGGCCAGGGTGGCCATGCGCGCTTCGGTGTGGATAGCCAGATTGGCGGCGACCTGATCGATCACGCTCGGCGGGATCAACGGCTCATCGCCCTGGACGTTGACAACGATGGCATCGGGCGCAAGGCCCAGTTTCGCCGCGACTTCCGCCAGACGATCGGTACCGGAGTTGTGGTCTTCGCGAGTCAGCACCACCTCAGCGCCAAAACCCTGGCAAGCCTCGACAATACGGGCGTCATCCGTGGCAACCACCACACGCTGGGCGCTGCTTTTGCTGGCCTGTTCCCAAACGTGTTGAATCATCGGCTTGCCGGCGATCAGCAGCAGCGGCTTGCCCGGCAGGCGCGTAGAGGCGTATCGCGAAGGAATGACAACGGTAAAGGCTGCGGTCATTTGTCCAGACGCTCATCGGTCGTGAGGGTGCGAGCTTCGGATTCGAGCATCACCGGGATACCGTCGCGGATCGGATAAGCCAGGCCGGCGCCCTTGCTGATCAGCTCGGTCTTGTCGGCGCTGAGCTTGAGTGGGCCTTTGCAGACCGGGCAGGCGAGGATGTCGAGCAATTTGGTGTCCATGAGCATTCCCTGGATAAAACGGTTTAAGGCAAAAGTCGAGCCGGCAACAGGCGCATCAACTGCGTATCGAACCAGGCCACGAAGGCCGGCGACGGCACAGCATCGACCGCCAGGTACCACCAATCGGCAGCGGCGAAGGCACGGCACTTCACCGCGTCCTTTTCGGTCATCACCAATGGCAATGACGGAGTGAAATTCAAGGCCTGCACGCTATATTCGGCATGGTCGGCGAAGGCATGCGGCACGGGTTGCCAGTGTAGCGTTTCGAGGGTCTTGAAGAAACGCTGCGGATTGCCGATCCCGGCCACGGCGTGCAGCACCTGGCCTTTTGGAAAGTGATCGAGGGGACGACGCTCACCGCTTTGCAGATTGACCAGCGCGGTGGGTTGCAGCTGGAAAGCGAACCCCCCATCGCGGTCAGCCGTGGCGCCGTTATAGAGCACCGCATCGACGCTTTGCAGGCGTTCGACCGGTTCTCGCAGCGGCCCGGCCGGCAGGCAACGCTGGTTGCCCAGGCCGCGGGCAGCGTCGATCAGCACCAGTTCCAGATCCCGTGCCAGCCGGTAATGCTGCATGCCGTCATCGGACAAAATCAGATCCAGCGGCTCGCTCGCCAGCAAGGATTTGACGGCATTGCTGCGATTGGGGTCGATCATCAACGGCACACCGGTGCGCTGGACGATCAACAATGGCTCGTCACCGGCAATGTCTGCGGTTTGATCCGCCTCGACCCGCCATGGCCATTGCGCCGGCCTGGCGCCGTAACCACGACTGACCACACCCACCCGCAAACCACTGCGCTGGCAATGCTGGATCATCCACAGAATCAGCGGTGTCTTGCCGGTGCCGCCCACGGTGATGTTGCCGACCACGATCAACGGCACGGGTGGCTGATAGATATCACCCTCGCCCGCCAGAAAGCGCTTGCGCTTGTTGTTGACCACGCGCCGATACAACCACTCCAGCGGCTGCAGAAGTTTCAGGGCCGGATGACCCCGATACCAGGCGGCAAGCAGGCGATCGGACATGGTCATCAGGGTGCGGGCGGCGCCGCCTCGATGGTGGTCATGCGCAAGTGACTGAAGCCAAGCTTGCCGGCGGCGTCCATGGCGGTGATGACCGCCTGATGCTGGGTCTTGCCGTCGGCGCTGATGGACAGCGGCCGGCTGGTATCGCCGCCGGATTCTTTCTGCAACGCGTCCATCAGGGTCGCCAGGTCACTTTTCGGCAATACTTGGTTATTCACCGAAAACACGCCTTCGGCACTGATGGCGATGTCCAGCTGCCTGGTCTGGTCTTCAGCCGGCGAGCCGCTGACCGCTTCCGGCAGGTCGACACGCAATTGGGTTTCACGGGTAAAGGTCGTGGTCACCACGAAAAACAGCAACAGGACAAACACCACGTC
Organism: Pseudomonas sp. MIL9; assembly: GCF_016887925.1. Lineage (NCBI taxonomy): Bacteria > Pseudomonadati > Pseudomonadota > Gammaproteobacteria > Pseudomonadales > Pseudomonadaceae > Pseudomonas > Pseudomonas sp. MIL9. The sequence continues at coordinate 117,329 of NZ_JAFEHE010000017.1, forward strand.
GATCAGCGACACGAGGTTGATGTCCACCGTTTCCCGTGGTTTGCGGCGGAATTTCACGCTTTGCTCCCGGCCAGATCCACATCACGGTCGCCTTGCACCACCTCGACCAGCTTGATGGCTTCCTGCTCCATGCCCACGACGAGTTCATCGATACGCCGTTGCAGGAAACGATGGAAGAACACCGATGGAATACCTACGATCAGCCCCGACGCCGTAGTGATCAATGCCTTGGAAATACCGCCGGCCAACACCCCCGGATTGGTCGCCATGCCCGTGCCCATGAACGAACTGAAGATATCGATCATGCCCAGCACCGTACCGAGCAGGCCCAGCAACGGCGCCATGGCGGCGATGGTGCCGAGGGCGTTGATGTAGCGCTCCAGCTCGTGGACGACCCGGGCGGCGGCTTCTTCAATGCACTCTTTCATGATCTCGCGGCCATGCTTGGAGTTCGCCAGACCCGCCGCCAGGATCTCGCCCAATGGCGAATTGGCGCGCAGTTCCTTGAGTTTTTCCTTATTGAGCTGCTTGTCCTTGATCCAGACCCAGACCTGCCCGAGCAAGTGCTCCGGGGTGACGCGACTGGCACGCAGGGTCCAAAGGCGCTCAGCGACAATCGCCATTGCCGCGATGGAACTCAGGATGATCGGTACCATCATCCAACCGCCGGATTTAACCAATTCCCACACAGTGACAGTCCCCTCGAAAAAGTGCGCCACTCTAACATAGGGGGTCGGCGCACCGAAGACCGTGATGTCGCATTCGGTCGGGCGTTCATGACACCCGGTTATTTGGCCAGGGGTGGTGGATCGCGCCAGAAGCGCCGTTCCAGACGCATTGAGCGCGGCGCCTCGAAACGCCCGAGCTGGAGATGAATGGCACCTTGATCCGCACTGTCGTAGATCGCCATGCCGTACTTTTGATAGCGTGCCAGGACGGTCGGGTGTGGATGGCCGAACGAATTGCCCTGGCCACGTGAGATCAGCACCGCGCTGGGCAGCAACCGGTCAAGCAGCGCCATGGAGGACGAACTGCGGCTGCCATGGTGCGGCGATTGCAGCCAATCGGTGGGTATGGCCAACGGACTCTCGAGCAGCGCTCGCTCGGCGGCCATGTCGATGTCGCCGGTCAGCAGCATTCGCTCACCGCTGGCTTCAATCTGCAACACGCAGGATTTGGGATTGCTTTCACGGGCGTGCGCCCATTGCCACAGTTCAAAGTTCACGCCGTCCCAGGTCCATCGCCGACCGCTCTCGCAGCCCGCCGCTTGCCATTCACTCGGCAATTCTGCGGGTTCACCACCGAGTACGTGCTTCACCGGTAGCCCCTGGGCGACTGCCCGCGCCCCGCCGGCATGATCGGCATGGGCGTGGCTTATCAGCATCAGGTCAATACCGTCCACGCCCAGCTTGCGTAACGCTGGCAAGACCACGCGCTCGCCGAGATCGTTATCACCGAATCGGGGACCCGCGTCATACAGCAGCGTGTGGTGGCGAGTGCGCACCAGGATCGCCAGGCCTTGGCCGACGTCCAGCTGCCAGATGTCGGCAACGCCTTCCGGTATTTCCGGACGCGGCGGAAAAATCAGCAACAGCAGCAGCGGCCAGCCTAGCGGGCGCAACGGTACGCCTCGCGGCAGCAACAAGAGAAAGGCTCCCACGGCACCCAGCCCCCAGACCCACAGCGGGATCGCCGCGGGCACCCATGCCGGAACCTGGCCAGCCACCGACGCCAGGCCCCTGAACAACCCATCGATCAAGCCGCCCGCGAGCCACAACAGGCCCTCACCCACATACGGCACCGGCAATAACAGCGTCCCGAGCAAAGCAGGTGGCAACACCATCAGACTGATCCACGGCACGGCCAGCAAGTTGACCAGCGGTCCACTGAGACTGATCGGCAACCCCAGCACCAGTAAAAGCGGGCCCAGGCCGATGGCGATCAACCATTGCGCGCGCGTCCAGGTTTGCCACCATCGCCACGGTCCCAAACGACCGCTGAAAGTGAAAATCAACACCGCGACCGCCGCAAAGGACAACCAGAATCCCGGTTGCAAACTTGCCAGAGGATCCAGCAATAACACGCCATTGAGCGCGAGCAACAGCGGCCACCAGGCCCCGAGATGACGAAAACGCAGGCGCCATAACAACACCAGACCGATCATCAAACAGGCACGCCGCACCGGCACCTCGAACCCGGCCAACAACCCGTATCCGAGGGCTGCAGCGAATGCCAGACCACAGGCCCAGGGCAACCACGGCAGACGGTTCGGCCACAGGCCATAGCGGGCGAGTCCGGCAATCAACAGATACACCACCCCCGCCAGCAGACCGATGTGCTGCCCGGAAATCACCAATAGATGCACAGTGCCGGTGTCTTGCAACACCTGCCAGTCCTGACGGCTGAGTCCGCCACCATCCCCCAGCACCAACGCCGTCAGAACGCCCGTCCGGCCCTGGGCATCCACGGCCTGCAACCGCTGCCGGATGCCGTCGCGCCAAGCCCCACGCGCCTCGCTCAATAGCTCGCCGTCCTTGACCGTCCCGGTCGCACCGATTCGTTGCGCCAACAGCCAGGCGTCGTAATCAAAGGCATGTGGATTCAGCAGCCCGGCGGGACGTTTCAGCTTGACCGCCACTCGCCAGCGCTCGCCGCTCTTCACTGGTGGTCCGCCATACCAGGCCAGACGCATGAGTGGCGGCACGGTACCGTGGCGCGACCGCGCGTCGGCCAATTCGAAACGCACCACCGCCTCGGTATGCTGCGGCAAACCCACCACCCGCCCTTCGACCCAGCGCGTTTCGCCATCGAGGCGCGATGGCAATCGATCATCCAGCGCCCATTGGGCCTGCAGGCAGGCCCAACTCAAACCGAACAGGAAAAACGCCACTGGATAAGTCCTGAACGGCAGCAGCATGAAACCGATAATCGGCAACAACGTGCATAACCAGACCGGCGGCAATGCCGGTAAAAAACGCAACGCCAGCAGACCCAGCGCCAACGCAACCATCCCTGTGCGCATAAGCTCGTCCTAGAGAGTCCAGCCCCTAGGCATAGCCGGCCCATCGCACCACCGTCGTTATTAATTGTCACAAACTCTGAATGGGCACCTCATAGAATCCAGACATACTTGCCGCCTTAACCGACCGAGAAGCCTTATGCCCCGGCGCTTATTCAAACGCTACATGCCAGACCCGACCAGCATCAGGGAACACAAATCCTTACGCTTTCTCGGCACCCTGCTGCATGACCCGAACCTCTGGCACCTGAATCGTCACTCCGTTGCCAGGGCCATGGCCGTTGGCCTGTTCGCGGCATTCCTGCCGATCCCGTTGCAGATGTTGCTCGCCGCCACGCTCGCCATCATGGTGCGCGGCAATATGCCGATTGCCGTCAGCCTGGTCTGGCTGACCAACCCGATCACCATGCCAGCCGTGTTCTATTGCACTTACCAGGCCGGTGCCTGGCTGATGGACGTTCCTCCCCGCCAATTGCCGGATGCGCTGACCTGGGAATGGATCAGCGGCGAGTTATCGACCTTGTGGCAGCCGTTTTTGCTGGGCTCGGTAGTGACGGGGTTGGCCCTCGGGGCGCTCGCCTATTGCCTGGTGATGATGTATTGGCGCTGGTGGGTGGCGCGGCAATGGAAACGGCGCAAGAAAAGTCGAATGTGAGAAAGCAAAACGGCCTCCGTATGGAGGCCGTTTCTTGCAGGTGTCTGTCATGACGCTATCGCGGGCAAGCCCACTCCCACAGGTTCTTCGGTGTGAATGCGACTTGTGCTACACAACAGGTCCTTGTGGGAGCGGGCTTGCCCGCGATTCAGACGACACACTATCTCTTATGTGCGCATCCCGCGGCCGCTGACCAGCAATCGCGCGCAACCGATATACAGCACGACGGTCGCCACCAGCATGAAGGTAATCGCAATGCTGATGCGGATATCCGACACGCCGAGGATGCCGTAGCGGAACGCATTGACCATGTGCAGCACCGGGTTGGCCAGGGACACGGTCTGCCAGAACGGCGGCAGCAGCGAGATCGAGTAGAACACCCCGCCCAGGTAGGTCAGCGGCGTCAGCACGAAGGTCGGAATGATCGAAATGTCATCGAAATTGCGCGCAAACACCGCGTTGATGAAGCCCAGCAGCGAAAAGATGGTCGCCGTCAGCACCACCACCAGAATGGTCACACCCAGGTGATGTACCTGCAAATCAGTGAAGAACAGCGACAGCAGCGTCACGATGACGCCAACCATCAGGCCACGCAGTACGCCGCCCAGGGTGAAACCAATCAGAATGGTGTGGGGCGAGACCGGCGACACCATCAGTTCTTCAATGGAACGCTGAAACTTGCTGCCGAAGAAACTCGACACCACGTTGCCGTAGGAGTTGGTGATCACCGACATCATGATCAGCCCCGGCACGATGTACTCCATGTAGGTAAAACCACCCATGTCGCCGATCTGCCGGCCGATCAGGTTACCGAAGATCACGAAGTACAGAACCATGGTGATCGCCGGCGGTAGCAGGGTCTGCGGCCAGATCCGGGTAAAACGCCGGACCTCACGGTAGACGATTGTGTTCAGGGCAACGAGGTTGGGCTGCAGCTCGGAACTCATACCGCCACCTTCGACAGATTTTTCTCCACCAGGGACACGAACAACTCCTCGAGGCGATTGGTTTTGTTACGCAGGCTCAGCACTTCGATGTTCTGCTGTGCGAGTTGAGTGAACAACGCTGTGATACCCATGCTCTTGTCGACCTGGACCTCCAGGGTGTGGTCGTCGAGCAACCGTGACGGATAGCCGATCAGCTGCGGTGGCACGCTCAGGCTGTTCTTCAAATCCAGCAGGAAGGTTTCGACGTGCAATTGGCCGAGCAACTGCTTCATGCTGGTGTTTTCGACGATGGTGCCGTGGTCGATGATGCCGATGTTGCGGCACAACTGCTCAGCCTCTTCCAGGTAGTGCGTGGTGAGGATGATGGTGATGCCTTTTTTGTTCAGCTCGGTGAGAAAGGTCCACATCGAGCGACGCAGTTCGATGTCCACGCCGGCAGTCGGTTCGTCGAGGATCAACAGGCGTGGCTCGTGGACCAGCGCACGGGCAATCATCAGTCGGCGCTTCATGCCGCCGGACAGTGAACGCGACGGCACATCGCGCTTGTCCCACAGACCGAGCTGGGTCAGATACTGCTCGGCGCGTTCCTTGGCAATTTTCGCCGGAATGCCGTAGTAACCGGCCTGGGTCACGACGATGTCGAAGGTCTTTTCAAACTGGTTGAAGTTGAACTCCTGGGGCACGACGCCGATGGAGCGCTTGAGCCCCGCCGGATCCTTGTCCAGGTCGTGACCGAAAATATTCACCGTGCCGCTGGTCTTGTTCACCAGGGTGGAGAGAATGCCGATGGTCGTGGATTTGCCGGCGCCATTGGGGCCGAGCAAGGCGAAAAAGTCACCTTCGGCGACATCCAGATCGATACCACTCAAGGCCTGGAAACCGTTGCCGTAGGTTTTGGTTAGCTGCCGGATGGACAGAGCGGAACTCATATCGGATTTACGCACCAAGAAGGGAAGAGAGGAGCAAATAGGGGCGGGCGGCGGACAACTCAACCACGACGCACCGGCACAATGGTGCTTGTCGCCGCCACACAAGTACAGTCAAGTGTGTCGATAGTGAGTATTAAGTCAACGCGGTCATCACCGCCCGTTGATAAGCCGGACGCTGTTTCAGCCGTGCGTACCAGGCCTCCAGATGCGGCATGGGCGCACGCTCGATCGGCATTTCGAACCAGGCATAAATGAAACTGCCCAAAGGAATGTCGCCCATGCCGATCTCATCGCCGGACAGGTACGGCCGGGTTGCCAATGCCTGATCGGCCATCGCCAGCAACGCTTCGCATTCCTGGATTGCCGCCTTGATGGCGGGCCAGTCCTGCTGGTCTGCCGGGGTGCGCAGGACGCCCCAGAACACCGTGCGGAACGGTCCGGCAAAACTGGAAGTGGTCCAGTCCATCCACTTGTCGGCCGTTGCGCGGGCTTGCAGGTCGGCCGGGTACCAGGCGCTGCCTTCGGCGTGACGGGCCAACAGGTAACGGACGATGGCATTGGACTCCCACAACACAAAGCCATCGTCTTCAATCACCGGGACGCGGCCGTTGGGGTTCATCGCGCGGTACTCCGGGGTGTCGACGACACCAAAGGCACCGCCGGCATCGATGGCTTCATAGGCCAGGCCCAGCTCTTCGGCGGCCCACAATGGCTTTCTGACATTCGATGAATTTTTCCGACCCCAGATCTTCAGCATGACCGCCTCTCAATGGATGAACGCGCAGGCAGCATACGCCGGTTCAGGCGCGACTCAAATCGCTCTGCATGTCCCCCAGCAGCGCTGGCAGTTGCTCGCCGAACAAGTGCGGATAGCACTGTTCAAGGTGCGCGAAGAAAAACGTTTCGGGCACGTCGGCGAACTGGCCGTGATCAATCAGATACTCCATCAATTTCTCGCCATCGCGATTGAATGGATGAAAAACACTGTCGTTGATTCCGTCGAATTCCAGCGGCGCGACATTGAACAGCTCACATAAACCCTGGTTGAAGGCCGGAGTGGCTTTGACCCAGCGACCGTTCAGGTAAAGCTCGGTATAGCCATGCATGGCAAACACGTCGCTCTTGAGCAATTCGAGCAGACGCGGCGTCGATAAATGATTGCGAACGTCCGCCAGACCGATCCGCGCAGGAATCCCGCAGTGCCGCGCACACCCGGCCAACAGCGTGGCTTTGGGCACGCAATAACTTTCACCGGTGGCCAGTGCATGACTGCCGCGCAAGGTCTGGGGATCACGGCTAAATGTGTAAGGGTTATAACGCACGGCTTCACGGACGGCGTAATAGAGGTTGATCGCCTGCTCGAGCGGGTCGCGACTGTTGCCACGATGTTTTTCGGCGAACTCCACCACCGAGGGATGGTCACTATCGATGAAGCGGCCGGGACTCAGATACTCGTGCATGAGGGCTATCTCCTGGGGAAGCCCCGAGTCTAGCGAGCGATCAAGCACAAAGATAACGACGTTTCGGCCAAACATGGACGCTATGTCACTCGTTCAATGAACGATTTGTCACGACCTGTCGTTCATCAGGCCTACAAAAACATCCATGGTTTTCCCACGTTTTCAATCACAACGCTCTGCCCCCCCCTGTTTTGCGGATGCCGTCTAAGCTCTGAGGGTTGGCTCGCCCTGGTTTCACGGAGGATTAAATATGCTGCTGTTGTGGATACTGGTTCTGATTGTCGGGATAGCTTATTTGGCCCACCGTCGCATTTCGCCGCTGCCTGCACTGGGCATCGTGGCCGTCTACCTGGTGGCAATGGGCGCTTTGAGCCGTGCACCAGGCTGGCTGCTGCTGATTTTCTGGGTATTGCTCGCGGTCGTGGCGGCCCCCTTGTTGCTGCCCGAGCTGCGTCGCAAATCCTTCAGTGCGCCGCTGTTCAAATGGTTCCAGAAAACCCTGCCGCCCATGTCTCAAACCGAGCGTGAAGCCATCGAGGCCGGTACGGTGTGGTGGGACGGCGAATTGTTCAGCGGCCGCCCGGACTGGAACAAACTGCTGGCCTATCCCAAAGCGCAGTTGAGCGAAGAGGAACAGGCCTTTATTGACGGCCCGACCAATGAGCTCTGCGCCATGGTCAGTGACTGGGAGCTCGGTCAGACCCTGGATCTGCCGGCCGAAGCCTGGGCCTTCATCAAGGAAAACGGCTTCTTCGCCCTGATCATTCCCAAGGAATTTGGCGGCAAGGGATTCTCGGCCCATGCCCACTCCCAAGTGGCGATGAAACTGGCCTCCCACAGCGGCGACCTCGCTTCCACCGTGATGGTCCCCAACTCCCTCGGTCCGGCCGAACTGTTGCTGCATTACGGCACCGACGAACAACGCAACCATTACTTGCCACGCCTGGCGCGCGGCGAAGAAATCCCCTGTTTTGCCCTGACCGGCCCCCTGGCCGGTTCCGACGCAGGCGGCATGCCCGATACCGGGGTGATCTGCAAAGGCGAATGGGAAGGCAAGGAAACCCTTGGCCTGCGCCTGAATTGGGAAAAGCGCTATATCACACTGGGGCCGGTGGCCACCCTCCTCGGCCTGGCGTTCAAGGCCTACGACCCGGACCATTTATTGGGTGACAAGGAAGACCTGGGCATCAGCCTGGCATTGATACCGACTGATACCGCCGGTGTGGAAATCGGCCGCCGTCACCTGCCGCTCGGCGCGGCGTTCATGAATGGCCCGAACTCCGGCAAGGATGTATTCGTGCCGCTGGAATACCTCATCGGTGGCCAGGAAATGCTCGGCAAGGGCTGGATGATGCTGATGAATTGCCTGTCGGTCGGGCGCTCGATTTCCCTGCCTGCGGTCGGTACCGGCATGGCCAAGTTCACCAGTCTTGTGACGGGCCAATACGCGCGGATTCGCGAGCAGTTCAACGTTCCGATTGCCGCCTTCGAGGGTATCCAGGAAGCCATGGGGCGCATCGCCGGCAACGCCTGGATGATGGACGCGGCGCGAATGCTGACGACCAATGCAGTGGATTTGGGCGAAAAACCGTCCGTGCTGTCGGCCATTCTCAAATATCACCTCACCGAACGCGGTCGCGAGTGCATCACCCACGCCATGGATGTTCATGGCGGCAAGGCAATCATCATGGGGCCAAGGAATTATCTCGGTCGGATCTGGAATGGCGCGCCGATCTGCATCACCGTGGAAGGGGCGAACATTCTCTCGCGCAACCTGATGATCTTCGGCCAGGGCGCGATTCGCTGCCATCCGTTCGTCCTCAAGGAAATGGCGCTCGCCAGCCGCGAAGACAAGGATCAGGCACTGATCGAATTCGACGGCCTGCTGCTCAAGCACATCGGTTTTGCCGTGAGCAACGCCGCCAGCACCCTGGTGCTGAACCTCGGTTTCGGGCATCTGGAACACATGCCCGGCGACAAGCTCAGCCAGGGTTATTTCCGCGCGCTCAACCGTCAGGCCGCTGCGTTCGCGCTGCTGGCCGACCTCAGCATGATGTTGCTGGGCGGTGAGCTGAAACGCCGCGAACGCCTCTCGGCACGACTGGGTGACGTGCTCAGCAACCTGTACCTGGCCAGTGCCGCGCTCAAGCGTTACAGCGACCTCGACTCAGCGGAACACATGACGCCGCTGTTGAGCTGGGCCATGGAGGAAAGCCTGGGCCAGGCTGAACGGGCCATGGATGAATTGTTGAATAACTTCCCGAACAAGGTGCTGGGCTGCCTGCTGCGGGTAATCGTGTTCCCGTTCGGCCGCCGTCACAAAGGGCCATCGGACAAACTCGGTGCCGAAGTGGCAGCGGTGATCGGCCGTGCCAAAGGCGATCCGACCCTGGAAGAGTTGCTCCTGGGTTGCTATCGCCCGCAATCGGCCGACGACCCGGTCGGCGCATTGCAGCACGCCAGCGATCTGTTGAGCGCGGCGCAACCTCTGCAAAAGAAACTGCACACGGCGCTCAAGAGCGGCCAGGTCAAACCGATCGCCGGGGAACACATCATCGATACGGCACTCGAGGCTGGCGTGTTGCAACCCGTGGAGGCTCACACCCTGCGTGAAGCCGAAGCGGCGCGACGCAAGGTGATTGATGTCGATGATTTCGACAAGGACGAGCTGGCGCTGGCCGCAGGGAAGGTCCGCTGATCCAGCAACCCCTCTCTACCCAGTGAAAAAAGGGCGCAGGAGCTTTATACTCCCGCGCCCGTTTTGCTCTTGAGGACTTATCTCGTGTCCAACATCGTTGCCGATCATCTCGTTTTGCTCGACCACTTGCGCAGCATCCTGGTCGCCGTAGGTGAGGCCGACCAGGTTCCCGAAGAAAGCCATGCCTTGTTCCTGGAGCGCTTCGACGAATTGCGTGCGTTGCTGCCGGTCGACCCGATCGAAAGCCAATACCTGGGCCAGGACATTCTGTGTCAGGTGATCACCCGCTACCCGCAAATCGCCCACCTGGTCCCGCGCGACCTGCTGTGGTACTTCGCCGGCGATTGCCTGCATTACATGCCCGACGATGAAATCGACCTGTACCAGGCCCTGGAAGAACGTCGTTTCGAAGCCGAACAGAACGACGAGCCTTTCGACTGGAACCAGGAAAAACAGCTGCTGGCGCTGTCGAATGAGGACAGCAAGCACTGATCCGCGATCAGCAATAAAAAGGCCCGCCTGTTCAACCATGCGGGCCTTTTTATTGCGTTAAAACAAGCCGTCACTCTCAGGCAATTCATACTCCGAAACCGCCGTAGTCAGCTTGCCCGGCTTACCGGGTTTGCCCAACGTCGGCTCTTTCTCCATGCACTCCACCAGGTAATCGATCAACACCCGTAGCTTGGGAGGCAGGTAGCGAGTGGGCGAATGCAGCAACCAGGCGCCGCCGTGGTAGGACGCCAGGAAGGTCCAGTCTGGCAGCACTTGCACCATCAACCCCTTCTCCAGGGCACGGCGCGCCGTAAAGTACGGCAAGCTGCCAATACCGATGTGCTGCAAAACGGCGCCAAAACGTACACCCGTGTGGTTGGCGGCGTATCGCCCGCGCACACCCACGGTGACTGATTTGCTGCCTTTCTTGAACTTCCAGCGCGCATCGCTCGGTGTTTCACCCAGGTAGATGCAGCTGTGGTTGAGCAAATCATGGGGATGAGTCGGCGTCCCGTGTTCAGCCAGATACTGCGGCGTCGCACAAAGCAAATGGTCAATCGTCAGTAACTGCCGCCCCACCAGACCCGCAGGGGGCCGATCGGTGATGCGAATCGCCAGGTCGACGTGATCGTCGATCAAATCCACATGGCGATCCTCAAGCAACAACTCAACATCCACTTTGGGATAGCGGCGCAGAAACTCCGGTATATGCGGGTGAATCACGATACGACCCACCGCTTTCGGCACACTGAGACGCACCACGCCCTCAGGCTCATCCGTAAACTGACCGCTGATCTCCATCACTGAACGAGCGGCATTGACCATCTCCCGGCAACGCTTGAACACCTCTTCGCCACCGTCGCTCAAACGCAATTTGCGCGTGGTGCGTTGCAGCAAGCGAGTGGCCAGCGCCTTCTCCAGACGCGAAATGCTGCGGCTCACCGCCGAAGGTGAGGAGCCCAATTGCCGGGCCGCCTCGGAGAAGCTGCCGGTCTCGACGACCTTGACGAAAATCGCCATTTCACCGAGCAACGGTAGCGGAAGATTTATGCTCAAAACGCAACAGTCCTTTGATATTTGAACGGATTATCACGTAATTCCAGGCTTCATATAATAAAAAGTGGAAACATTTATACGAGCATTGAATATGACGCTTCGCCTCTTTTTCCACAGGGATGACCTCAAGGCCAATGTGGAAGTCCTGGAATGCACGCCCCACGAGAACGAATTCGCCGTGGTGCTGCGCGCAACGCTGTTTCACCCTCAGGGTGGCGGGCAGCCCTGCGACACCGGATGGATCGGCGAAAGCCAGGTACTGCGCGTGGTTCAGGATCCCGACCGGATCATTCACTTTGTCGACCAACCGATTAAACCTGGCATGACTCCGATCCAGGTGGACGAGCAACGTCGTCAGTTCAATACGCGTATGCATACCGCCGGCCACCTGATCGGCCACTTTGTTCAGGCCATGGGCTGGATGCCGACCAAGGCCCATCATTGGCCAGGCGAAGGGCGTGTGCAGTTCAAACCCGCAGAGTCGGCAAAAGACGTTGATGCCCCCATGGTTCAGCACGGCATCGAACAATGGATCGCCCGCGATCTGCCGCGCCTGACATCGCTACGCGAAGGCGCCCGGGAGATCGGTTTCGGTGAACTGCCCGCCTATGGCTGCGGCGGCACCCACGTACGCAGCCTGAAGGATCTGGGCACAGTCACAATCGCGTCCCTTTCACAGAAGAAAGGGATTCTGTCGGTTCACTACCACGTGGACTGACGCCGGGGCGCCTGTATTCGCAGGCCTCGTTGACTCTCTGATAGATGGACCTAAGACATGATGCTTGACGTCGAGCGTCTCGATGAGGCGTGCATAAAAAAACTGGCCAACGAAGAAGTCCTCGCCATCCGCGTCAAAGGTTGGATAGCACGGCCGCTGGCCATCCAGATCGGTGAAAAGATTCTCGCACCAGGCTTTGAAGGCTATATCAATGCACCGAGCATCGGACGCATCGGCATGGCGTTCTATGAAGCGGAAAACCGGCCGCTGTTGATCGAGGATTACTTTGAGCGGGCCACCCGCAACATCGCAGAGTTGCGCAACCGTTGCGCGCCCTATGCCTGCCCGGTCGACACGCTGCGTTGCATGCTCGATGAATCATGGCCGGCCGGCGCACACCTGGAAAGCCTCTACGGCCGCAAGATGTACGTTGGCCTGTCGCGCGTGGTGAAACCAGACGTGTGCTTTCTGGCCCACCACGACATTTTCGCCAAGGACGCCCCCGACAGCTATCAGGCCAGAAGCCTGGCAGCGCAGTTCGCCTGCAACATTTACCTGAGCATGCCCACTGCGGGTGGCGCGCTGCAGATATGGAACCACGATGTTTCCCCGGAACGGTTCGACGAAATGCGCGGCGACAGCTATGGCATCGACCCAGCGCTTCTGGGCACTCCAACCCTGGAAATTCGCCCCGAGCCCGGGGATTTCATCATGTTCAACTCACGACGCATGCATTCGGTAACACCGGGCGTGGCGGATCCGCGATTGAGCCTTTCATTCTTTGTCGGCTACCGCGGCAATGCTTCCCCCCTGACCTTTTGGAGTTGAAATGTATTCGAACTACCTGGGCGAGTTTCTGGCACTGGCGATGATCCACTTTCTGGCGGTGGTCGCTCCCGGCCCTGACTTCGCCGTGACGATTCGCCAGAGTGTGCGTTTCGGCCGGATGATCGGGATTTGCACGGCATTGGGGATCGGCGCGGGAATTTCAGTGCACGTGCTGTACACCTTGTTGGGCGTCGGCGCGCTGATGCACACCACTCCCTGGCTGTTGACGGTGGCCAAGGTCGTGGGCGGTGCCTACATCCTGTACCTTGGTGTCAGCCTGCTGCGCAGCAAACCGAAAACCGTGGCGGAAGGGAATAACGACGCAGACGAACCGTTCGTCGAGCAAACACTGCTGAGAGCCTTCACCACCGGTTTTCTGACCAACGCCTCAAACCCCAAAGCCACTCTGTTTTTCCTGGCGATTTTTACCACCCTCATCAGCGCCACGACCCCACTGAAGATTCAGGCGCTGTACGGAGTCTGGATGTGTTTCGTAAACGCATTGTGGTTTGTCATCGTTGCACTGTTCTTTTCCAGTGCACGGGTGCGATTGTTGTTCATGCGCATGGGACACTGGTTTGAACGCACCATGGGGGTGGTCCTGATCCTGTTTGCCGGCAGGCTGATTCTGTCGATGTAAAATCCCGACCACGCAAAAGGCCCGCTCAGTCAGACTGGCGGGCCTTTTTGCTATATCGCAGATAAATCACGCACAAACAAAAACGCCGCTCAATGAGCGGCGTTTTCGTTAAATATGGAGCGGGAAACGAGACTCGAACTCGCGACCCCGACCTTGGCAAGGTCGTGCTCTACCAACTGAGCTATTCCCGCA
>NZ_JAFEHE010000018.1:0-26141 GCF_016887925.1 Pseudomonas sp. MIL9
TGGCGTCCCCTAGGGGACTCGAACCCCTGTTACCGCCGTGAAAGGGCGGTGTCCTAGGCCACTAGACGAAGGGGACACGCTACAACATTCACTCCCTGCTTCGTTTCGCTGTGTGCTTTACGCTGCAAGTGGCGCGCATTCTATGGATGGATTGGGAGGTCGTCAACCCCCTGATATAAATTTATTTAAATCAATGACTTCGCCCTGCTTTTCGGCACCAATCCGGATTTTCCGCTGTCCGGTGTTTGGCGCCTATATTCTGACACTCGCCAAGACGCTATAGTCCACGGCATGAATGATGGCAATTTGCTCAGGAGGTGCCAGTATTCATATAAGCAGGGTCTGACCGATACAGGTTGAGCCACGCCGATCCAACTCGTCGAGCGGCCCTAGGCGCTTAAATGCCAAGCCACTAAACTCGGACGCGAACCCTATAAAGAGGTCTTACCGGTGACACCACTCATGATCACCCTGTTCGTCGTAGCAGGGATCGCACTATTGATCGCCATTGGCTACATCAACCATGTGGTGGAAAACAACAAGGTGGAAAGGGCCCGTACCAAGATTGAACTCAATGACCGCCTGCGTCGTTGCGGCGAGATTACCGAGACCTTCCCTGGCCAGTTTATGACACCGGCGCTCAAGCTGCTGTTGACTCGCCTGGAACTGAACGTCTGCCAGCGTCTGCTGAGTCTGGAAAAAACCAGTTCCAATCTCAAGGTGCGGATTGCCGAGCTGGAGGTACTGATGACCTTGGGCGAAGGGATACCGGTCAACAACCCGCCGGCACCGATCCTGACCGAAGCCAAGGCCAAGGACGTGCGTTTCCTGCTCGAAGCCCTGCACGGCCAGATCACCCGCGCGGCGCAGGACGGCTTCCTGCCGCCCACTGAGGCCAAGCGCTGGATCCGCGAGGTGCGCCACATTCTGGTGTTGCTGCACATTGAATTCTTCAACAACCTCGGCCAGCACTCCCTGCAACAGAACCAGCCTGGCCAGGCGCGCCTGGCATTCGAACGCGGCGTGCAATACCTGCGCAAACAGCAGGAACCACAGGTCTATGCCGAACAACTGGAATACCTGGAAAAACTCCTGGCCCGCGCCAACGACCAGGTCATGGACCGCATCGCGCCGGTAGAAGGCGAAGTGAACCAATTGACCGAAGGCCTCAAAGACGTCGAGGCGGATGCGGACTGGAAGAAAAAAGTGATTTACGACTGATCACCGAGTAAACGCAAAAAAGCCACCGTGACAGGTGGCTTTTTTTTGGTTCACGCAATCCTGGGGGAACGCGGATGAGGCAATACCTGTAGGCGCGGGGAAGCGAGCGCCTACAGGGGAACACGTACAACCGCCAAACAGCGCAGGGCGTAACTGTTACCTCGGCATTGGCCATGTACGCCCGAACCGGTTGGCTGCCAGCCCAGCATCAAAGCCTGAAATGCCCCACCATCCCCTTCAGCTCAACCCCCAACTGCGCCAGCTCGATACTGGACGCCGCATTCCCCTGCATCGCCAATGAAGACTGATCCGCACTGGCACGAATACTCGTGACACTGCGGTTGATCTCCTCGGCCACGGAACTCTGCTCCTCGGCAGCGGCGGCGATCTGCTGGTTCATCTGCTGAATCAAGGACACCGCCGAGGCAATGCTGCCGAGCGCACTCTCGGTCTGCAACGCATCGCTCACCGCCAGTTTCACCAGCTCGCCACTGCTCTGAATCTGCTGAACCGATGCCTGTGCTGCCGTGCGCAAAGCGCTGACCAGCCGTTCTATCTCTTCGGTCGATTGTTGGGTGCGCTTGGCCAGAGCCCGCACTTCATCGGCCACCACCGCAAATCCCCTGCCCTGCTCCCCGGCCCGCGCCGCCTCGATGGCGGCGTTGAGCGCCAGCAGGTTGGTCTGCTCGGCCACACTCTTGATGACACTGAGCACAGTGCCGATGTTCTGGATTTCCGCACTCAGGCTTTCGATGCTGGAACTGGCCGAGGTGGCCGAGTCCGCCAATTGTTCGATCCGCGCCATGCTCTGGCGCACCACCTGCTGCCCACTTTCAACCTTGCCGTCCGCCGTTTGCGCGGCTTGGGCAGCCTCTTCCGCGTTGCGTGCGACGTCGTGCACGGTAGCGGTCATCTGATTCATGGCCGTGGCGACCTGCTCGGTTTCTTCCTTCTGGCTGCTGACTTCGAGGTTGGTCTGCTCAGTCACGGCAGACAGCGATTGCGCTGACGTTGCCAGTTGCTCGATCCCGGCCTGCAAGCCGCTGACGATATGGCTCAGCCCCTCCCCCATCTGCTGCATGGCCTGCATCAATTGACCGATCTCGTCGCGGCGAGTCACCTCGACCGTGGCGCTCAAATCCCCCGAGGCGATCTGCTGTGCCACATGAATCACACTGCGCAGCGGGCCCACGATCAAGCGGGTAATCACCCAGGCCGCCATCAGCCCGACCAGCAACGCCAGTGCCGAGGAACCGATGATCAGCAGCGAGTTCTTTTTCAGTTCGGTCTGCATGGACCGATCTTCGGCCGCATAGGCCTGGTCCACTCGCGCCACCACTTGGTCAGCCCGTTGATGCAACTGCTGGTAGACGGTCTTTTCCTGCTCCAGCAACCCGGTGTACTCAGCGAGCTTGTCACTGAAGCTGGCGATGTGACCGGTCACTTCATTGAGCACGGTACGGTAGCCCTCATCCTTGACCGTGGTTTTAAGCTGCTCGGCCTGGTTCAGTGCCTGACTGGCCTGTTCGATCTTGCCCTGCCCCGCGCTGTCGTCACCCTTGCGGCTCTGATCCAGACGCACGCGGGCTTCATTCATGGCTTGCAGCATCAAGCGCGACACCTGGCTGACCTGATTGGCTTGTTCGATGAACTGCGCGCCGTCCTTGCCTTCGGAGTCCTTCAAGGTATAGGCGCCGTCATCGGCGAGACCGGACTGCAACACGTCGAGATTGTTGGCCACGCTGGACACCGACCAACTGGCCATTTCCAGCGCCAGGTCCTTGGCCTGGCTGAGCGAAACGAACTCGTCGAAAGCCTTGCGGTAAGCCCCCAGGGACTGCTCGACGTCCGTCATGACCGGCACATTGGCCGCCGACTGCGCCTTGAGCTGGGTAGCCAGGGCGATCAGCCCATCGACCCCTTCGTGCAAGGCATCGGCGGTTTTCGGATTACCGTGCAAGGCGTATTCCTGCTCCAGCAATCGCACCTTCAGCAAACCGCTGTTGAGCGACGACATCTGCTTGAGCCCGTCGAAACGATGACTGATGGTTTGCAGGGACCAGACGCCGATACCCGCAACCAGGGCGGTCAACAACAGCACCAGCACAAACCCGATACCCAGTTTCTTCGCCATCCCGAGGTTGGCAAAACGTCCTTGCACGGCCGAAATCATTGCACTTAGTCCCCTGCCAGAATCAATAGACGCAGATTCGCAACGGGCCTGTAGCAACACAAGTCTCTGGCGTCGGAATAATGGCAAAAAGCTACGCCCACGTCGTTTTCAGAACGCTTGAGGTCGATCCGGAGCGGTGGACTGAAAAAAAGCCCTGGCTTGCGGATCACAGGCAAAGGACACATTGATGCGTTGCCAGTCATTGGCCGCACCGCTGGGGCTGAAGGCCGTCTTCGATGACAGCAAGACACCAAAGCGCTGCGCCTGGGTCCGCACATGAGCGTAGTCGGACATCCGTGACCGCGCCCAGATGAACAGGCCACCGACGGGCTTGCCGAATACCTCCCAGTCAGCGTCTTCGAGCAACTGTAACGCCGCCAGCCTGTCACCGTTCAAGCGCTGGCGCTGGCGTTGCACCAACTTACGGTATGCGCCGTTGGCCAACAGACAGGCCAGCACCGATTCACCAAACAGCGACGCTCCCATGCTGCTGATCATCTTGACCTGCGCCAGTCGCGCAATCGCCTCGGCACCCGCCACCACAAAGCCGACCCGCAGAGAACTGCTGAGGGTCTTGGAGTAACTGCCAACGTAGAGCACATCGTCATCCAGCGCAGCCAGCCGCACACCGGGGCCGCAGTGCAGGTCTGCATAGACATCATCCTCGATGACCAGCACGCCATGCTTGTTCGCCAACTGCAGCACTTGCAGCGCCACTTTTGGCGCCAGGCTGCTGCCCGTCGGGTTTTGGTAGAAACTATTGATGAACACGCCACGCGGCTGATGCTTCAGCAACAGCGTCTCCAGCGCCGTGACGTCCGGCCAACAGGGTGTTCGCGGTATTTCGAGCAAGTTCACCCCGTGCAGCCTGAGCAGATCGAACAGCAAGGGATAACCGGGACTTTCCACCACGGCACAATCGCCCGGCTTGAAGAAGGTTCGCACGATCAGGTCCAAGCCCTGACTGGCACCCGTGGTGGTCAGGATTCGACTGTCGTCCACCTTGATATCCAGTTTGTTCAGGCGCTTGAGGATCTGTTGGCGCAGGAAGGGCAAGCCCAGCGGCGTGCTGTAGTTGAACAACCCGGCCATGTCGGTACGGCTGACCTCGCGGATTGCGTAACTCAGGTCGTCCGTCTCGCGCCAGCTTTCGGGCAGTCCACCGCAACCCAGTTTCAACTCGCACAATAATGAGCCTTGATTGATTTGTGTCCCTTCGAACCACGATGCGTCCTGTTGCCCCTGACCGGCCGACTGCGCAGCGGCGACGAAAAAAACGTTGCCATGACGCGATGCCAGTACACCTTGCGCCACCAGACGTTCGCAGGCCTCCATGACACTTGATTGACTGAGCAGATTGATTCGCGCGATTTGCCGCACCGAAGGCAAACGCACGCCCGGCGGTACCCCGTTACAACGAAGCCAGCAGGTCAGCGCATCGACAATTTGCTGCACAACCGGCACCAAAGCCTGTCGATCGATTCTCAACTCCATGAGCAAGCAAACTCCTGTTCGTTTTGCAGGAGCAGTTAATCACAGGAGCGCGCGATGGAATGTGCGACAACGCCGCCAAAATCTTCGGTTCTAACGATTTGAAACACATCGCCAGGCCTTTGACGGAACCTGAGGCCAATGAAAAACCGGCGGGCAAACTCGCTCGCAATCAGGGTGCGCCGGGCAACACAAATGTCGACTGACACTTCCTGATCGTGAGCAGGCTCGCTTCCACCGGTTCGCAGTTGTGTGTTGAAAAGAATCCGGCCTTAAAAAGCCGTGACGCCGCCGTCCACGGCCAACGAGTGCCCGGTGGTGAACGCCGCGCCGTCGCTGCACAGGTACAACACCGCACTGGCGATTTCCTCGACCTTGCCGATGCGACCGACCGGGTGCATGGCATTGGCGAACTCGCCTTTCTTTGGATCGGCCTCATAAGCGCGGCGGAACATGTCGGTGTCGATCACCGCCGGGCATACCGCGTTGACCCGGATCTTTTTCTTGGCGTACTCGATGGCCGCCGATTTGGTCAGGCCGATCACCGCGTGTTTCGATGCCGCGTAGATGCTCATCTTCGGCGCCGCCCCGAGGCCCGCCACCGAGGCAGTGTTGACGATCGCACCGCCACCCTGGGCCAGCAGCAACGGCAACTGGTATTTCATGCACAGCCAGACGCCTTTGACATTAACGCCCATGATCGCGTCGAACTCCTCGACCGTGCCCTCGGCCAGTTTGCCCTTCTCGATCTCGATACCGGCATTGTTGAAGGCATAGTCGAGACGGCCGTAAGTTTTGATCACCTCATCCATCAGGTTTTTCACATCGCTTTCCACGGTGACGTTGCAGCGCACGAACGTCGCGTCGCCGCCCGCCGTACGAATCAGCGCCACCGTGCCCTCGCCCCCCGCCGTGTCCATATCGGCCACCACCACCCTCAAGCCTTCGGCGGCGAATGCCTGGGCGGTCGCGCGGCCGATACCATTGGCCGCGCCTGTGACGACGGCGACCTTGCCGGAAAAGGTCATGCTCATTGTTATGTCCTCGAAGAGAGAGATGTGCGGGAGATCGTGTTTGCCCAGTCTAGCCATAGCGGTCCCGGGCACGGCAGCACTATCAAGAGGCCGGTTGCCAGCCCATGAGTTGCAGTGATGGAACTGCCGTACCAACTATCACTGCACTGGATCGGCCTGCATTCGCCGCATCAGCCCAACTTGCGACAATGGTCATGAGGGGCTATCAACAAGGCTTCATTCATCTTGAGTGCCTGTCATGACTACCCAGACCAATCGCCAGTTCCTGCTCGCCAAACGCCCGGTAGGCGCGGCAACCCGCGAGACGTTCACCTATCAGGAAGTGCCGGTCGGCGAGCCCGCTGCGGGTCAGATCCTGGTCAAAAACGAATACCTGTCCCTCGACCCGGCCATGCGCGGCTGGATGAACGAAGGCAAGTCCTACATCCCGCCGGTGGGCCTGGGTGAAGTCATGCGCGCCTTGGGCGTAGGCAAGGTGATCGCCTCGAACAATCCCGGATTCGCGGTCGGGGACTACGTCAACGGTGCGCTGGGCGTGCAGGATTACTTCCTCGGCGAACCGCGCGGTTTCTACAAGGTCGATCCGAAACTGGCACCGCTGCCGCGTTACCTGTCCGCCCTGGGCATGACCGGCATGACCGCTTACTTCGCCCTGCTTGACGTCGGCGCCCCGAAGGCCGGTGACACCGTGGTGTTGTCAGGCGCGGCCGGCGCGGTGGGCAGCATTGCCGGGCAAATCGCCAAGATCAAAGGTTGCCGGGTGGTCGGCATCGCGGGCGGCGCGGACAAGTGCCAGTTCCTCATCGATGAACTGGGATTCGACGGCGCCATCGACTACAAGAATGAAGACGTCATCGCCGGACTCAAACGCGAATGCCCGAAAGGTGTCGACGTGTATTTCGATAACGTCGGTGGCGACATTCTCGACGCGGTGCTGAGTCGCTTGAACCTGAAGGCGCGGGTGGTGATCTGCGGCGCCATCAGCCAGTACAACAACAAGGAAGCAGTCAAAGGCCCGGCGAACTACCTGTCGCTGCTGGTCAATCGCGCGCGCATGGAAGGCTTTGTGGTGATGGACTACGCCGCACAGTTCGCCGCCGCCGGACAGGAAATGGCCGGATGGATGGCCAAGGGGCAGCTCAAGAGTAAGGAAGACATCGTCGAAGGACTGGAAACTTTCCCGGAGACGCTGATGAAGTTGTTCAGCGGGGAGAATTTCGGGAAGTTGGTGCTGAAGGTTTAATCCAACGCTTGAAATGGCCTCAAAACAACGGTGGGAGCGAGCCTGCTCGCTCCCACCGGTTTGCAATGTTTAGGCGAGTTCGGCCACAACCGAAGCCAACGCCTTCGCCGGATCAGCCGCCTGGCTGATCGGACGGCCGATCACCAGGTAGTCGGAACCGGCATCCAGTGCCTGGCGCGGGGTCAGGATGCGGCGCTGATCGTCCTGGGAACTGCCCGCCGGGCGAATGCCCGGTGTCACCAGCTTCAACGACGGATGTGCCGACTTCAGGGCCCGGGCTTCCAGCGCCGAGCACACCAGACCGTCCATCCCGGCTTTTTCCGCCAGCGCGGCCAGGCGCAGGACCTGTTCCTGCGGCTCGATATCCAGGCCGATACCCGCCAGATCCTCACGCTCCATGCTGGTCAGCACGGTCACGCCGATCAACAGCGGTTGCGGGCCACTGCGCTTGTCCAGCACTTCACGGCAGGCCGCCATCATGCGCAGGCCACCGGAGCAATGCACGTTGACCATCCACACGCCCATCTCCGCAGCGGCCTTGACGGCCATGGCGGTGGTGTTGGGAATATCGTGGAATTTGAGGTCCAGGAACACGTCGAAACCCTTGTCGCGCAGGGTGCCGACGATTTCCGATGCGCAGCTGGTGAACAGCTCTTTACCGACTTTGACCCGGCACAGTTTCGGGTCCAACTGATCGGCCAGCTTCAGTGCGGCGTCACGGGTAGGGAAATCCAGGGCGACGATGATAGGAGTCTGGCAGGCGGACATGAGTGGGCTCTCAGGCAAGTCGAAATCGGCGCGCATTGTAGCGGAAGCAGCGCCATTGCGGGACCCGATGATCGGTAAATCATCGAGAACGCTCACGCAATCCTAGCCGTTGGCCCAATTGTGTCGAGCCCGGTACATACACGACACGTCCACAACACCCTTGCCCGCTACCCTCGGGAGCCGCAACACGTCCTTACAGCACTTCCCGCCTCCGGGCCGGACGCCTATGCTGGAGCCACAACCTCGCCGCCTATCTTTGTGGTTGGCAGCCTACCTGGCAGATAATCGCACGCATGCACAGCACCCAAGCCCCCTTGAACGACGATCAAAAAGCGCCCGGCGACGACAAACGCTGGAACATTCGCGCCCTGATCGTCGACGATGACGTCCCGATCCGCGAACTGATGATCGACTACCTGGCCCGGTTCAACATCCACGCCAGCGGCGTCACCGATGGCGCCGCCATGCGCCTGGCGATGCAAGCGGAACATTTTGATGTGGTGGTGCTCGACCTGATGCTGCCCGGCGAGGACGGTCTGTCGCTGTGCCGCTGGCTACGCGCCGAGTCGGACATCCCGATTCTGATGCTCACCGCCCGCTGCGAACCCACCGACCGGATCATCGGCCTGGAACTGGGTGCCGACGACTACATGGCCAAACCGTTCGAACCCCGGGAACTGGTGGCGCGCATCCAGACCATCCTGCGCCGGGTGCGTGACGACCGCACCGAACAACGGGCCAATATCCGTTTCGACAACTGGCGCTTGAACAGCGTGCTGCGCCAATTGATCGCGGCCGATGGCTTGGTCGTTCCGCTGTCCAACGCCGAGTTCCGCCTGTTGTGGGTGTTCATCGAACGCCCGCGCCGGGTCCTGAGCCGTGAACAACTGCTGGACGCCGCTCGCGGCCGTTCGATCGAAGCCTTCGATCGCAGCATTGACCTGCTGGTGTCGCGACTGCGGCAAAAACTGGGCGACGATCCCAAAGCGCCGCAACTGATCAAGACCGTGCGCGGCGAGGGTTATCTGTTCGACGCCAGAGACATCGGCTGATGCGCGGGCGCTTCGATACGCTGTTCGGCCGCCTGTTCGGCGTGCTGTTGGTGGCGATCATCCTGGCGCACCTGCTCGCGTTTGCCTGGTTTCACTACTACAGTCCGCCGCCGCCCCCGCCGCCACCTCCGGCCTTTTCCGAAGATTTCGGCGGACAACGTCCGCCACCGCGGCCGTGGTTCGGCGGGCCTTTGGTGCCACTGACCTTTCAGTTGATCTCGCTGATCATTGCCGCCTGGTATGGCGCCAAATTGTTGAGCCGCCCCATCCAGCGCCTGAGTGACGCGGCCGAACGCTTGAGCGAGAACCTCGACAGCCCGCCACTGGAAGAGTCCGGCCCCCTGGAGGCGCGCCAGGCGGCACAGACCTTCAACAAGATGCAGCGGCGCATCATTGAGCAAATGATACAGCGCTCGCGCATGCTCGGCGCGGTATCCCACGACCTGCGCACCCCGCTGTCACGGCTCAAGCTACGACTGGAACAGATCGACGACGACAAGCTGCAAGGCCAGATGCGTCAGGATCTGGACGACATGATCAGCATGCTCGACGCCACCCTCACCTACCTGCATGAACAACGCACCAGCGAAGCACCACAATGGATGGACGTGCAGGCGCTGGTTGAATCCCTGAGCGAAAACGCCCAGGACCAGGGCGCCGATGTCCAGGCCAGCGGTCATTGCGCGCCGCTGCTGGTGCAGCCGATGGCCTTGCGCTCATGCATCAACAACCTGATGGACAACGCCCTGCGTTACGCCGGGCAAGCGCTGATCAGCCTCGAGGACCACCGCGAACAGTTGATCATCCGGGTCATCGACCATGGGCCGGGAATCGCGGCGGAGCAACGCGAGGCGGTGTTCGAACCGTTCTTTCGCCTGGAGGGTTCGCGCAATCGCAATTCCGGCGGCGTGGGCCTGGGCATGACCATCGCCCGCGAGGCCGCGCAACGACTGGGAGGGCAGTTAAGCCTGGAAGAGACCCCGGGCGGCGGCCTGACCGCGGTCATTCGCCTGCCGCGTACTTGAATATTCGAGCTGCTTCCACTGGGTTCAGTGATCCACCTTCAGGGTTTGGTGTTGGCCTGATCCTTGTGCATGTGTACTGATCGCTACAAACCCCACATACCCACGACAACTTGCCCCTTGAGTCTGCATAAACCGGTACACCCACCGGGTTTCCATTCCAGGGAGTGAGTCCAATGATTGGTAGCGTCAGCAATTACACGAGCTATACCGGTACCAGCAGTACCACCACCAGCAACGCCCGTTCACAACAGTTCCAGAAAGAACTGCTCGCCAAACTCGACACCAACACTGATGGCTCGGTGAATCAGGATGAGCTCAAGAGTGCGCTGTCGCAGAAAAGCGATGACGGCCTGCTGGTCAGCCTGAGCAAGAATTTTTCCAATCTGGACAGCGACAACAGTGGCAGCCTGAGCAGCGAAGAGATGGCCGCCATGGCCCCTCCGCCGCCGCCGGATAAGTCGACGGATCAGGCGCAGAACACAGAACTGGCCGATGCCGTGGTCAGTGCCCTGGATGCCGACGGCGACGGCGCCATCAGCAGCGACGAACTGAGCAACGGCCTGACCAGCGCAGGCAGCAGCGCCGACAGCAGCCAGGTGTTCTCGGCCCTGGACAAGAATCAGGACGGCACCGTCAGCAAGGACGAATTGGCTGCCAGCCTGACGACACAGCCGCCACAACCGCCACAGCAACCGTCCAGTGATGAACTGTTCAGCAGCCTCGACGCCGACAGCGATGGCAACGTCAGCGCCAGCGAACTGACCAGTGCACTGCAGGCCGGTAATTCATCGACCAGCAGCGACACCAGCGCCACCTTGCTCAAGGCGTTGGACAGCGACAGCAGCGGCGGCGTCAGCAGCGATGAGCTCAAGTCCGCCCTGCAAGCCGGCCGCGAGCAAACCAGCGACAGCACCACGGCTCAATCGACCACCAGCGAGGCGCTGAACAAAATGATTGCCAACCTGAGCAAGCAGTATTCGCTCGACAAGGTGGCGAGCGTGGGCAAATACCTGAACGTCGCGACCTGAAGCTGTAGGAGCATAAAAGAACAGGTAGAAACAAATGTGGGAGCGAGCCTGCTCGCGAAAGCGCTGTGTCAGGCAGCATTGACGCCAACTGACACGACCTCTTCGCGAGCAGGCCCGCTCCCACAGGGGATGCGGAACAGCCGGACTCAGCGCTTGCGCAGAATCACGCTACCGATCGAGTAACCGGCGCCGAACGAGCTGAGCACGGCCAGTGAACCGGCGGGCAGATCGTCCTGGTTCTTGTGGAATGCAATCACGGAACCTGCGGAGCTGGTGTTGGCGTACGTGTCGAGAATCACCGGCGCTTCCTGTTCGGTCGCATCACGACCGAGCAATTTCTTGACGATCAAGTGGTTCATGCTCAGGTTGGCCTGGTGCAGCCAGAAGCGCTTCACATCGCTGACGTTCAACTTGTTCTCTTCCAGGTGAGCCGCAACCAGCTCGGCCACCATCGGGCAAACGTCGCGGAATACCTTGCGGCCTTCCTGGACGAACAGTTTGTCCCTGGCACCGATGCCCTCTTCCGCAGCGCGGTTGAGGAAGCCGAAGTTGTTGCGGATGTTGTTGGAGAACTTGGTCAGCAGCTTGGTGCTGACAATGTCGAACTGGTAGGGAGACGTGGCCAGGTCGGCACGTTCGATGATCACGGCGGTCGCGGCATCGCCGAAGATGAAGTGACTGTCGCGGTCGCGGAAATTGAGGTGACCGGTGCAGACTTCCGGGTTGACCATCAGGATCGCCCGGGCCTGGCCCACCTGGATGCTGTTGGCGGCGGTCTGGATGCCGAAGGTCGCGGAAGAACACGCCACGTTCATGTCGAAACCGAAGCCCTGGATGCCCAGCGCTTCCTGAACTTCGATGGCAATCGCCGGGTAAGCGCGCTGCAGGTTGGAGCAGGCGACGATCACGCCGTCGATGTCCGCAGCTGTTTTACCGGCGCGTTGCAAGGCTTGTTCGGCGGCGCCGATGGCCATCTGGCACAGCACCGACCATTCGTCGTTCGAGCGTTCCGGCAGGCGTGGTGCCATGCGCTGCGGATCGAGGATGCCCTCCTTGTCCATGACAAAGCGGCTCTTGATGCCTGAGGCTTTTTCGATAAACGCGGCACTGGACTCGGTCAATGCTTCGACTTCACCACGCGCGATGGCGTCGGCGTTGTCGGCGTTGAATTGCGCCACATAGGTATTGAAAGACTGCACCAGCTCTTCGTTGGAGATGCTGTTGGCCGGTGTGTACAGGCCGGTGCCGCTGATGACGACGTTATGCATGGTCGTGTCTCTATCTGTTCAGGCAGAAAGTATTGGCACCGTCGTACCAACACACAAAGGGATTGTTCCAGTCACAGGAAGCAAACCTGGCATCGCTTTATTCCGTACCGCCTGAACCTGAAGGCTCAAAACAGCGGGGCCGGCGTTTATAGGCGCGAAGTTTGCCATAAACCTTGGGTTTTGGCGCCATTGGCGAGAGTAAAGGTGCCCCCTGTAGGAGCGAGCCTGCTCGCGATGGACGCATGAACGCCGCGGGGTGTCAGGCATCCAGCGTTAGCTTGAAGACCATCGTCGGAACGCCGCCCGGAGCGAGCTCGCTCCTACAGGGGACCGTGTCAGGGCTCGACCTGGCTCCACTGCTTGTTCAAGCGTTTATCGGAAATCGGTACCTTGGTTCCCAATTGCTGAGCGAACAGCGAAACCCGGTATTCCTCCAGCCACCAGCGATACAGCTCCAGTTGCGGATCGCGCTTGCCCTCCTGGGCGTGCTTGCTGGCGCGGGTCTGGTATTGCGTCCACAGGCCGGACAATTCGCCGCTCCAGACCCGGTCCCGCTGCACCTGAGCGCCGATTTTCTCGAAACGCTGCTCGACCGCTTTCAGATAACGCGGCAACTCCTTGAGCCATTGCATCGGCGTTTCCCGGACAAACCCCGGATACACCAGATGGCTGAGCTGCTGCTTGATGTCGTTGAGGGCCACGGCTTGCGCCAGGTCGATCTTGCCCTTGAAGCGCTTTTGCAGGCCATGCCAGAGCTTGAGGATTTCCAGGGTCAGCTTCGCCAGACGCTCGGCGTGCTCGGTCCAGGCCCCACGCTTGCGCTCGGCCAGCGACGCCAGGGCGGCACCGTCACGGGGCAACGGGTCTTCGCCTTCGAGGATGCAGCTGTCGAGACTGGCCAGCAGAATGTCTTCCACCAGGCTGTCGACACGCCCCATGTCGCGGTACATCAACCCCAGTTCGGTCAGCCCCGGCAACTTGCCGCGCAGGAACTTCGCCGGTTCGGCCAGTTGCTGCATCAGTAGCCGCTGCAAGGCCCGACGATGCTGGAACTCGGCTTCGGCCGGCGTCGAGAAACGCCCTTCCTTGACCGTGCCCGCCTCTTCCACCAACGCCGGATACACCGTCATCGACAGCCCGGCGATCTTCTGTTGGGTTTTCTCGGCGACGGCGGCAAACACCTTCGGCTCGACCGGTTGTTGGCTTTTCGCGGTTTGCGGTACCGCCAACGCGGCCTGGCTGGCCTCGGCGAATCGCGCGGTGAGTTCGGCCAGATCACGGCCTTCGCCGAGGAACTTGCCCTGGGCGTCGACGATTTCCAGGTTCATGCGCAAATGGCTTTCGACCTGCTGCGCCGCCTCGGCCCAGGCCTCATCACTGACCCGGGCACCGGTCATGCGCAGCAGCTCGCGGCCCAACGCCTGGGGCAACGAGCCCTCGGCGAAGGTCATGCGCTGCAAGGCCGCCTTGATGAAATCCGGTACCGGCACGAAATTCTTGCGCAACGCCTTGGGCAGGTTACGCACCAGGGCAATGCATTTGGCTTCGATCACACCCGGCACCAGCCACTCCAGGCGCTCCGGTGGCAGCATCGGCAACAGCGGCGCCGGCACACGCAGGGTCACGCCGTCGCGCGGATGGTTCGGCTCGAAGTGATAACTGAGCGCCAGTTCCAGATCACCGATGTGCAGGGTGTCCGGGTAGTGCTGGGCGGTGACTTCACTGGCTTCGCGGGCCAGCACGTCCTCTTCGCGCATGATCAGCAGCTGCGGGTTTTTCTGGCTGTTGATGCGGTACCAGCTGTCGAAGGTCGCGGTCTGATGGATCTCCGCCGGCAGTCGCGCGTCATAGAACGCGAACAGGGTTTCTTCATCGGCGAGGATATCGCGACGGCGGGCCTTGGCTTCCAGTTCGTCGAGTTGTTCCAGCAACTGCTTGTTCGCCGTCAGGCACTTGGCCTTGGACTGAATCTCGCCGCGCACCAGCGCTTCACGGATAAACAGTTCACGGGACACCACCGGGTCGACCGGGCCGTAATGCACCGGCCGGCGACCGACCACGATCAGCCCGAACAGGGTGATCTGTTCGAACGCCACGACCTGTCCGCGCTTCTTCTCCCAATGGGGTTCGAAGTGGTTTTTCTTGATCAGGTGCCCGGCCAGCGGCTCGATCCAGTCGGCATCGATCTTGGCCACCATGCGCGCGTAGAGCTTGGTGGTTTCCACCAGCTCAGCGGCCATCAGCCATTGCGGACGCTTCTTGCCGATACCCGACGACGGATGAATCCAGAAACGCCGCTGACGGGCGCCCAGGTAGTCGCCGTCTTCGGTTTTCTGGCCGATCTGGCTGAGCAGGCCCACCAGCACGGCTTTGTGCAGTTTCGGATAGTCCGCCGGCTCTTTGTTGAGGCTCAGCTGCATGTCGCGGCAGATCAGACTCAACTGGCGATGGGAATCCCGCCACTCGCGCAGACGCAGGTAATTCAGGAAATTCTTGCGACACCAGTTACGCAGCGGGCTGGCGGTCAGTGCCTGGCGCTGCTCTTCGAAACCACGCCACAGATTGACCAGCCCGGCGAAGTCCGAGTCGGCGTCTTTCCATTGCGCGTGGGCCTGATCCGCCGCTTGCTGACGCTCCGGTGGACGTTCGCGCGGGTCCTGGATCGACATGGCGCTGGCGACGATCAGCACTTCCTGCAAACTGCCGAGCTTGGCCGCTTCGAGCAACATGCGGCCCATGCGCGGGTCCACCGGCAGCCGCGCCAGTTGCCGGCCAAGCGGGGTCAGCTGGCTGTTGCGGTCCACCGCCGAGAGTTCTTGCAGCAGGTTGTAACCGTCGCTGATGGCCTTGCCATCGGGCGGCTCGATAAACGGAAACGCGGTGACCTCGCCGAGGCGCAGGTGCAGCATCTGCAAAATGACCGCCGCGAGGTTGGTCCGCAGGATTTCCGGATCGGTGAACTCCGGGCGCCCGAGAAAATCTTCTTCGCTGTACAGGCGCACGCAAATGCCCGGCTCGACCCGTCCGCAACGGCCCTTGCGCTGGTTGGCGCTGGCCTGGGAAATGGCTTCGATGGGCAGGCGCTGGACCTTGGCGCGATAGCTGTAGCGGCTGATGCGCGCGGTGCCGCTGTCGATCACGTAGCGAATGCCCGGCACCGTCAGCGAGGTTTCCGCGACGTTGGTCGCCAGGACCACGCGACGGCCAGGGTGCGACTGGAAAATCCGCTGCTGCTCGGCCGGTGACAGGCGCGCGTACAGCGGCAGAATCTCGGTGTGCTTGAGCTGGGCTTTGCGCAGCATGTCGGCGGCGTCGCGAATTTCGCGCTCGCCGGGCAAAAACACCAGCACGTCGCCAGGACTGCGGCGTTCACTGCGTTCGTAGGCGGCGATTTCATCGAGGGTGGCGAGGATCGCCTGATCGACGGTCAAATCGTCCTCGACACGGTTGCCCTCTTCGTCCTGCTCCAGGGTCAGCGGGCGATACCAGGTGTCCACCGGGAAGGTGCGACCGGACACTTCGACAATCGGCGCATCGTCGAAGTGCCTGGAAAAGCGCTCCAGGTCGATGGTCGCCGAAGTGATGATGACTTTCAGGTCCGGGCGACGCGGCAGCAGGGTTTTCAGGTAGCCGAGCAGGAAGTCGATGTTGAGACTGCGTTCGTGGGCTTCGTCGACGATGATCGTGTCGTAGCGTTCCAGATAACGGTCGTTCTGAGTTTCCGCCAGCAGGATGCCGTCGGTCATCAGTTTGATCAGGGTATTGGCATCGCTCTGATCCTCGAACCGCACCTGGTAGCCGACCAGCGCCCCCAGCGGCGTGCCCAATTCCTCGGCGACGCGGCTGGCCACACTGCGCGCAGCGATTCGGCGCGGCTGGGTGTGACCGATCAAGCCATGCTGGCCACGACCGATTTCCAGGCAGATCTTCGGCAACTGGGTGGTTTTACCCGAGCCGGTTTCGCCAGCGATGATCAGCACCTGATGCTTGAGCAACGCCTCTTTGATTTCGTCACGCTTGGCGGCGATCGGCAGGCTGTCGTCGTAACGAATCACCGGCAGACTGGCCTTGCGCGCCAGCACCTGATCACAGGACGCCTGCATGCGGGTCACCCACTGGGCCAGCTTGGCCTCGTCGGGTTTCTTGCGCAGCTCAAGCAACTGCCGCCGCAACCGGTGGCGGTCGGCGAGCATGGCGTGATCGAGGTTTTTCAGCAATTTGTCGATGGAGGGCGATTCGTCGGTCATCAGGTACGCAATTCAGTCGTCTAGTGGCGCAGGGCGGAGATTGTCGCAGATTTAAAGGTCGAACGAGATCCCTTGTAGGAGCCGGCTTGCCGGCGCCTACAGAAGTTCGTGTCTGAGGGAGGGCTATTCGTTATCCAGGCCTTTGCGCCGGTATGGGAAAACGTCAATGACCTTGCCCGCCCGAATGGCCTCTTGCAGGCTTTTCCAGTAATCGGCGTTGTACAGCTCACCATGCAGTTGATTGAACAACTTGCGCTGCCCCGAATCGGCAAACAAAAACGGCGGGAACTCCTCCGGGAACACGTCCAGCGGCCCGATCGAATACCACGGCTCGGAAGCCATTTCATCCTCAGGGGTACGCGGTGCCGGGATATGGCGAAAGTTGGCCTCGGTGAGGAAACAGATCTCGTCGTAGTCGTAAAACACCACGCGACCGTGACGGGTGACACCGAAGTTTTTCAGCAGCATGTCCCCGGGAAAGATGTTGGCCGCCGCCAGTTGCTTGATCGCCAGGCCGTAGTCTTCCAGGGCCTCGCGCACCTGGGCCTCGTTGGCGTTTTCCAGGTAGAGGTTCAGCGGGGTCATGCGCCGTTCGGTCCAGCAGTGGCGGATCAGCACCGTGTCACCCTCCACCGACACCGTGGACGGCGCGACCTCCAGCAGCTCTTCCAGGCACGCCGGCTCGAACTTGCTCAGGGGGAAACGGAAGTCGGCGAACTCCTGGGTATCGGCCATGCGCCCGACGCGGTCGACGCTTTTCACCAGCCGGTACTTCTCGATCACCGTGGCGCGATCGACGTTTTTCGACGGCGAAAACCGGTCCTTGATGATCTTGAACACCGTGTTGAAGCCCGGCAGGGTGAACACGCTCATGACCATGCCGCGCACGCCGGGGGCCATGATGAACTGGTCGTCGGTGTTGGCCAGGTGGTTGATCAGCGCCCGATAGAACTCGGACTTGCCGTGCTTGTAGAAACCGATCGAGGTGTACAGCTCGGCAATGTGCTTGCCCGGCAGGATGCGCTTGAGGAAGCCGATGAACTCTGCCGGCACCGGTACATCGACCATGAAATACGAACGGGTGAACGAGAAGATGATCGACACGTCCGCCTCGTCGGTGATCAGCGCATCGATCTGGATACCATGGCCCTCGCGATGCAGCAGCGGAATCGCCAGTGGCCATTGTTCATCGGCGGTGTAGATGCGTCCCACCAGGTACGCGCCTTTGTTGCGGTACAGCACCGAGGAAAACAGTTCGACGCTCAGCTCCGGGTCCTTGCATACCCAGTCCGGCAGGTTCTCGCGCAATTGCGCCTCAAGGCGGCGCAGGTCGCCAGGCAAATCGGCGTATTCCTCGCTGAAGCGATAGTCGGCAAAGATGCTTGCCAGCATGCCCGACAACTGGCCATGGGGTTTATAGGTACGGGTTTGCGCGGCGCGGGCCCGGCGCAGGCTCGGCCGGGTGGTGTGGATGAACATGCAGCCGTCGCTGATCAGGTCATGGCTGAACAGCCCGCAGAAAATCGAGTTGTACCAGGTCTCGGACAGTTCATCGTCGAACCGCAGGTCGATCAGGCTGATGTAGGCGCTTTTCACCAGCGGCCAGGAGCTCACGTCCAGCGTGTCGGTATCAAACGCCGTGCGCAGGCGCTCGACGGTTTCGCTGACCTTGTCTTCGTACAGATTGATCCGCGCCGCCGAGGCCGACTGCGTCTCCTGCCACTGTGCCTGCTCGAAACGGGCCCGGGCGCCATCGGTGATCTGGCGAAAATGCTCGCGGTAATCGTCAAAGCCATCGAGGATCATTCGGGCGATGTCGGCGGCTGGCCATTGCTGCGGCATGGTGAGACCTCTGCGGGAATTCGGGAAGCCAGAGCTTAGCCACTGAAGCGGGTACAGGAGAAGCGTAATTTCCGCCGACACCTGAACAATTCGTTGGGTCAGCGATGTTTTTTTCGTTTTTTTTAACTCGACCGTTTAGTCAGAAAACCATCGCCGCCAGCCTCTATTGAACAATGAATCAATTCACCCGAAACCCGCGTACCACGCGGCGTTTGGATCCAATCAAGCCATCAGCACATTCAGGCTCACCTCTGTCCTGTGGGGCCTTCATATCTCCGCTCGTCCTGAAACGGTACGAAGGTCGGTCTTACCAAAATAATGGCACTTTGATATACACGCCGCCTTCACCCGCCTAAAAACAAGATCTTCGGTCAACGAGGACGACCTCTCTACTAATACGCCAAAGGAATAATTTCATGCCGTTAAGGAATCTTCGCATCGGTTTGCGTGCAAGTTTGAGTTTCGCCGTTCTGGCCAGCCTTCTGGTGCTGGTCGGATTATTCGGCATCGGTCAGATGGGGACCCTTCGTGAAAGCGCGAGGGTTATTGAAGAAGTGTGGATGCCGAGCAGCGAGAGCATCCACGACACCGCGGCCAACATTGCGACCATCCGCCTGGAATCGTTGCGGATGAGGACCAGCAGCCGCCGCGAGGTCCAGGAAACGAGCAAGGGCATCATCAGCGCTCAACGCCAGGAGTTGCTCCAGCGCCTCAACAATTATGCAGCCCTGCTGTCAAGCGATCAGGAACGAGGCATGCTCGACAGTCTGAAGGCGGCCGTCGCCAAGTACCTGTCACTCGTGGACCAGATTATTGTCCACATCGACGCCGGCCATGACAGCCGGACTTACGATCACCTCAACGTTGAAATGAGCGTGCTGGGCAGCCTTTTGGATAAAACCCTGGAGTCGATGATCAGTCTCAATCAGCAGGGAGCCGATGCCGCCGCCGATACCGCCACATCGTTGTACCAGCGCGCGCAATGGATCGTCAGCTCGATCATCGTCATCGCATTGATTGCCACCCTGCTGCTGGCCTGGGCACTGACCCGCAGCATCACCACGCCGATCAATCAGGCATTGAACGTCGCGCGCCGAATTGCCTCGGGCGACCTCAGCGGCAAGATTGTCAGCGACGGCAAGGACGAAGCTACGCAGTTGCTCGATGCCCTGGCCGACATGCAGGGCAACCTGCGCTCGACCATCCACGGCATCAGCGAATCGGCCCAGCAACTGGCTTCCGCGGCCGAGGAAATGAGTTCGGTGATGGAGCAAAGTACCCGCAGCCTGCAACAACAGAATGACCAGATCGAAATGGCTGCCACCGCCGTCACCGAGATGAGCACGGCGGTGGATGAAGTCGCCGCCAATGCCGTGTCCAGCGCTGAAGCCTCGCAGGCGTCGAACGAGGACAGCAAGCACGGGCACGTTCAGGTCAGCGAAACCATCACCTCGATTCAGGGCCTTGTCAGCGAAGTGATCAGCGCATCGGAACAGGCCCAGGGCCTGGCCGATCAGGCGCAGGACATCAGCAAGGTCCTGGAAGTGATCCGCGGTATCGCCGGGCAGACCAACCTGCTGGCGCTCAATGCCGCCATCGAAGCGGCGCGGGCCGGTGAAGCCGGACGCGGGTTCGCCGTGGTGGCCGATGAGGTGCGTTCACTGGCGCAACGCACGCAGAATTCCACCGAAGAAATCGAGCTGATGATCACCAACATCCAGCAAGGCACCGGGACCACGGTCAGTGCCTTGCAAAGCAGCGCCGAGCATGCGAACCAGACCTTGCGTCGAGCCAACAGCGCCGGCAATGCGCTGGAGAAAATCACCGCGTCGATTTCGCAGATCAACGAGCGCAACCTGGTGATTGCCAGCGCGGCCGAACAGCAAGCGCTGGTGGCCCGGGAAGTCGATCATAACCTGGTGAACATCCGCGATCTTTCGACCCAGACCGCCGCTGGCGCCACCCAGACCTCGGCCGCCAGTCATGAATTGTCGCGACTGGCCGTCGACCTTAACGGCCTGGTGACACGCTTTGTAATTTGATGCCGGTTTTCCGGTTGCCACAGGCAAGGCGCTCGGCAACACTCTCGTCCCGATCAAGAAGGAGTGAGCCGTGAGCCCTGCCGATATCGTTCGTTTACTGTCGCTGGCGGCCATCTGGGGTGCGAGTTTTCTGTTCATGCGCATCATTGCCCCGGTGATTGGCAGTCTTCCAACCGCTTTTTTCCGCGTATCGATAGCCGCTGCCGGACTACTGGTGATTCTCGGCCTGATGCGCATCAGCTGGGACTTCAAAGGCAAGCTCAAGACCGTGATGCTGCTCGGCGTGATCAACTCCGGGATTCCGGCGACGCTCTATTCGGTGGCCGCACAGGTGCTACCGGCCGGCTATTCGTCGATTTTCAATGCCACCACACCGTTGATGGGCGTGTTGATCGGCGGCCTGTTCTTCAGTGAAAAGCTCACCGCTGCCAAGCTCGGCGGGGTTTTTCTCGGACTGTTCGGCGTCGGCGTGCTGACCCGCGCGGGCCCGGTGGCATTCGACCTGCAATTGCTGATGGGCGCCCTCGCCTGCCTGCTCGCCACCACTTGCTACGGCTTTGCGGGGTTTCTGGCCCGCCGCTGGCTCGATCAGGCTGGTGGTCTCGACAGCCGTTTGTCGGCACTGGGCAGCATGCTCGGCGCAACGTTGTTCCTGCTGCCCCTGTTCGGCTACAGCGTGATCAGCCAGCCACCGGCGAGCTGGGGCGGCTGGAATGTCTGGCTGTCCTTGCTGGGGTTGGGACTGGGCTGCACGGCGTTTGCCTACATCGTTTACTTCCGCCTCCTGAGCTCGATTGGCCCGGTGAAATCGATGACCACGACCTTCCTGATCCCGCTGTTCGGCGTGTTGTGGGGTGCGCTGTTTCTCGACGAGCCACTGTCGATGGCGCACATCTATGGCGGGGTGTTGATTGCGGCGGCGTTGTGGTTGGTGTTGAAGCCGGCGGTGGTAAAGGTGGCCCAGGTGACCGCCCGATAAATCGCTGGCGTTTTCAAGGACGTCTTCGCTGGCGAGCCAGTGGATTGCCCGCCAGTGACGGGATGGGCTGTTTTTGATCGGCTCACCGCGACCCTGGATATTCGCCGTCACGCCAACTCCCGCTCGGCCTGCGCGGCCAGTTCCGCCTCGCGCTCGGCGATGGCGGCTTCCAGTTCCGGGGAGCGTTTGGCCCATTGCTCGGGTGGCAGGGGTTTTGACCATTCGATGATGTCGGGATAGGGCAAATCGGGGGGTGGCGATAATTTCCATTCCTGCAACATCATCGCCAGCGGACCACCTAGAAATACGGCCCCGATGACCAGCCATAGCGCCTTGCCTACTTCCTGCGCGACCAGGTATCGCCTGATGCCATCCAGATATTCACAGCTAATACCCCAAACGACGTTTCTACCCCGCAGCTTTTCTCGCCCGCCTTCAAAGTCATTTGTGACTGGCAGAGCCTGCGGCCCTATCTCCATATAGCTGCGCATGCACTCCCACAACGCCATCGCCGTAGTCCCGCCGCCGCAGTTGAAGCCCAATGAATAGTGCTTCTTTTCCTCCCTGGCCTGCGGGTCCGGGTTTTCAAAACCAATGATCAACAAACCCATGGTGGCTCGACCGGCCTGACTGACCGACGACTGCTGGGTGGCGGCGGCGGTCACGGTTTCCCATGGGACGATCCAGTATTCGCCATCGTCGCGCGGGACGCAGACTTCTCGGCGCTGGCGGTTAAAGCGTAGGGGTAAGGGGACTTCGCGGAAGAGGCCTTGGATCAAGATCAGCACCGGAATGCCCAAAATAACCGCCCCCAGGATCAAGATACCTTGGCTGAAATCAGAGTCGAGATTTCGCGTGAAGAAAGACATGGCTAGAACCACCATCATCGAAGGCCACATCACCATCACCGCCGAGCCGATGCTGTAGTTGCCAACATCCAAAAACACCTCGTTCTTGCGCCAGATGGTATTGAGCACGTCCTGCGGTTTTTCTCCGGTAGGTAGGGGCAACGGCGCCAGATAGTCATTGCGCGAAAGCAGCCGTTTTTTCGTGGAGCCTGCCGGGGGCGTGCTCATCGTTTGCCCTTGGGTTGCAGGTACATCGCGCCGGGGTGGCCCTCGCCGAGCGGGTAGTTCGGTACCCGGTCCAGTTCCGGCGTCGGGTCCCCCCACAGGGCCGTCACGCCCGTTGAATCATTCAGGGTGAAGGCCAGCCCCCGCTCGCCGCCGATGAAGTGTTGGGCGCCGAGCATGGCGGTCAGTGGCGTGCGATAGCGCACACGCAGGGAAACCGTGGCGGGTTGGGAGCTCAGGACATTGCTCAGTGTGTTGAACGGGCCGCTCAGGCGCAGGCCCTGGATATGCGCCGTCACGCCAACTCCCGCTCCGTCTGCGCGGCCAGTTCCGCCTCGCGCTGGGCGATGGCGGCCTCCAGTTCCGGGGAGCGTTTGGCCCATTGATCGGGAGGCAAGGGTTTTGACCATTCGATGATGTCGGGATAAAGCAGGTCTGGCGGCGGGTACAGCTTTTTCCTTTGCAGGTAGGTGGCGAGTGGAGCATTGAAGATAAATACGCCGAATACTCCTTCCCACAGCAGTGTCAAAAACCAGCCGCGCTCTTTGGCTTTATCGTTCAGGTAATCGATGTAATAGCGCAGGTTGGCACCAGAGTTAAGTGCTGCGGCCTCAGGCGCAGCTTCCGGACCAATTTCCATGTAGCTGCGCATGCACTCCCACAACGCCATCGCCGTTGTCCCGCCGCCGCAGTTGAAGCCCAATGAATAGTGCTTGTTGTCTTCCCGGGCCTGCGGGTCCGGGTTTTCAAAACCAATGATCAATAAACCCATCGTGGCTCGACCGGCCTGACTGACCGACGACTGCTGGGTGGCGGCGGCGGTCACGGTTTCCCACGGGACGATCCAGTATTCGCCATCGTCGCGCGGGACGCAGACTTCTCGGCGTTGGCGGTTGAAGCGCACGGGTAGAGGGACTTCGCGGAAGAGGCCATGGATCAAGATCATTGAAGGGATGCCGATGATGATTAATGCCGCAATCCAAATCATTCCAGGCTCCGGTGTGATGTAACCCATAAGCACAAACACCATCAGCGTCGGCCACATCACCATCACCGCCGAGCCGATACTGTAGTTGCCTACATCCAGAAACACCTCGTTCTTGCGCCAGATGACGTTAAGCACATCGGTGGGTTTTCTACCTGTGGGTATAGGCAATGGCGCCAGGTAGTCATTGTGCGAAAACAGCCGTTTTTTCGTGGTACCTGCCGGCGGCGTACTCATCGTTTGCCCTTGGGTTGCAGGTAAATCGCACCGGGATGGCCCTCGCCGAGCGGGTAGTTCGGCACCCGATCCAGTTCCGGCGTCGGGTCCGCCCATAGGGCTGTCACGCCCGTTGAGTCATTCAGGGTGAAGGCCAGTCCCCGCTCGCTGCCGATGAAGTGTTGGGCACCGAGCATGGCGGTCAATGGTGTGCGATAGCGCACACGCAGGGAAACCGTGGCGGGTTGGGAGCTCAAGACATTGCTCAGTGTGTTGAACGGGCCGCTCAGGCGCAGGCCCTGGATATGCGCCGTCACGCCAACTCCCGCTCCGTCTGCGCGGCCAGTTCCGCCTCGCGCTGGGCGATGGCGGCCTCCAGTTCCGGGGAGCGTTTGGCCCATTGCTCGGGAGGCAGGGGTTTTGACCATTCGGTGATGTCGGGATAGGGCAGGTCGGGCGGATAAGAAAGTTTCAAGTTCTGAAGTTTCTCCGCCAAGTAAGTGCCCAAAATCGTGATGCAGAAAACGCCCCAAAAAACGCCTAACAGATTGCCCTTGCGCAAGTCGGTGATGATCGAACCAATTTGTGTTTCTTCGTAAGGAGCGATGCCGACACGACTTACAGGAACCGCTTGCGGACCGACCTCCATATAACTGCGAACGCACTCCCACAACGCCATCGCCGTGGTGCCGCCGCCGCAGTTGAAGCCCAGTGAAAAATGCTTGTTGTCCTCCCTGGCCTGCGGGTCCGGGTTTTCAAAACCAATGATCAACAAACCCATGGTGGCTCGACCAGCCTGACTGACCGACGACTGCTGGGTGGCGGCGGCGGTCACGGTTTCCCATGGGACAATCCAGTATTCGCCATCGTCGCGCGGGACGCAGACTTCTCGGCGTTGGCGGTTGAAGCGCACGGGGAGAGGGACTTCGCGGAAGAGGCCATGGATCAAGATCAGTATCGGAATACCCAAAATGATCGCTCCCAAGATCAATACATCGTGACTGAAATCAGAGTCGAGATTTCGCGTGAAGAAGGACATGGCTAAAAACACCATCACCCCCAGCCACAACACCATCACGGCAGGACCAACGCTGTAATTGCCAATATCAATAAACACCCCGTTCTTGCGCCAGATGGTATTGAGCACGTCCTGCGGTTTTTCTCCGGTAGGTAGGGGGAGCGGCGCCAGATAGTCATTGCGCGAAAACAGCCGTTTTTTCGTGGTACCTGCCGGGGACGTACTCATCGTTTGCCCTTGGGTTGCAGGTAAATCGCACTGGGATGGCCCTCGCCGAGCGGGTAGTTCGGCACCCGATCCAGTTCAGGCGTCGGGTCCGCCCACAGGGCTGTCACGCCCGTTGAGTGATTCAGGGTAAAGGCCAGCCCTCGCTCGCCGCCGATGAAGTGTTGGGCGCCGAGCATGGCGGTCAATGGCGTGCGATAGCGCACACGCAGGGAAACCGTGGCGGGTTGGGAGCTCAGGACATTGCTCAGTGTGTTGAACGGGCCGCTCAGGCGCAGGCCCTGCCCTTCCTTGAACGGTATCCACTGGCAGGCGCTGCTGGCCAGCCAGTGCGGCGTCAGGTCGCGCCAGGGACGCAGTGGCTTGAAATGATCGCGCCGGCCGGTTTTGATCTGTTCACGGGAGTTCAGGCTGTCCAGCGGATCACCGATCATGCTCAGTTCCAGGTACACACTGCCGGGCTCGGCACCTGGCAAGTCGAGGGTCAGGTTATTGATGGAACTGACGAACGCGAGGCCGGAAGGGCCATTACCATGGTTGGACTTCAAGTTGCTTTCCATGCTGATCCGAGGCGCATACAGGATGAAGTACAACCGGTCGAGTTCATCCTGCTGGGCTTTGGGCGGGATTGGCTGCAGATCGTTGGCCCGCGCCTTTGACCAGCAGCAGTTGTTCAGGAAGTTTTGCAGCGGGGTTTTCTGCATGATGCTGGTGATCAGGTGCAATACGCCCAGCATGAGAATCAGCCAGTTCAACGGCCCCATGTACAGCGTGTAACGCAAGATGGCGACATCGACTGTAATTGACCCTGCCAGGGCACGAGCGGTGTAGCCAAACCCTAACAGCGCCTGGGTGCCGAAGGTCGCTATTTGTCCACCGACCACGGTTTGGCGCATCTCCAACCACGGGTCTACTCGGCTTTGGGCGCTCTCCAATTGAATTTTCAAGGACTTGAACTCTGCAAATGACGCAGCGGTTGAGAACCCACCTATCACCGCGCCGAACAGAGTCAAAGTCGGGGCCATTGTTCGTCCCTTCCCAACTTCTTTAACCCCCAACCCCTTCCGCACCTGACTATCAACCACCGCCACCAACGCCGCCCCCGCATACAACGTCGCCGAAATCGTGTCATTGACCCGCCGGCTGTCCATCCCCTCCAACACCCCGGCCTGACTCAAATAGTTATTCGCATTGACCACGTTCAACAACAA